>NZ_SVFW01000059.1 GCF_015056685.1 Butyrivibrio sp.
AGGTCTTATCGAGCTTAGTACGTAGCCTGGATGATCACTTGGTGAGGTATTTCCGAACCTAGTGAGGCAGCCGGAGCGAAAGCACCGTAGCACGGTTGCAAAGTATATGGCTCCGTGGTCAAGCGGTCAAGACATCGCCCTTTCACGGCGGTAACACGAGTTCGATTCTCGTCGGAGTCATTCAATTGAATATGGTGACATAGCCAAGTGGTAAGGCGTGGGTCTGCAACACCCTGATCGACGGTTCAAATCCGCCTGTCACCTCTAGAGAAACCAATAAGCTTTTGCTTATTGGTTTTTTTATGCTTATCAGATTACTTAGATGATAATTAGTATTAGCAACGAATTATAATACTTAATGAGAATAGAAATAGCGATGATCTTACGACCATCGCTATTTCAACACAAACTATATTAGGAAGAGAGACATGCTGGATTATAGTTCAACGATAACAGTATCAAATGGAGCAATATCGTTGAAGGATTTATTTCCGAACTCAGTTTCTACTGTAGTTGATTGTACTGAGTCAGAGTTGTTTATTACGATCAATTTCTTGTTAGCAGGGAAATAAGCACATTCTGTTGCTGGATTATCAGTAATATAGTTTTGCTTCAATGGCTTATTAGCTGCAAATAAAAGGATATTAAACAGTAATCTGTTGTTTAAGGTTGTTGTTTCAAATGTTGAAAGGTAGATACCTTTTCCTTTACCAAAGTTATTGCAGGTGAAGAGTGGATTACCATTTTTGTCAGCCAGGACTGTTGCGTTTCCATCTGTAAGATGAACATGAGCTCTCTCAGGGATATTACTTCCTTCAGGAATCAAATCTTTAATATCTGAGACTTCATATGACCATTTACCATGGCAAACTCTTGCTGCGGTATCTTTGTCTACACCAAGGACGGAGGACATCTTAAATGCGGCGTCAAAGCCCTCTACAGCTGAAGGCTCATTGACACCAATAAATGTTCCACCCTCATATACCCACTTAGTTAGTATTTCTTCAACCGCAGGATCACTCCAATTATCTCCGCCGCTCCATGCTGTACCTGCAGCGCCGGCATTGATGATAATTTGGTATTTAGACAAGTCAGTTGTTTTAACATCGTTAAAGTTTATAAATGATACGTTTACAGGAAGTCCTGATAAAGCTTCATTGATATGAATAAGATCATTCATGTATGTCTCATGGAAGTGACCGCTTAAAGTCCAGCTTCTAAGGCTTCCCCAGCTGTGAAGAACAGCTACATTGATATCGAGTGTATAAGGTGAGCCTGACTCATGAAGATCTCTGATTGTTCTGAATTCATCTGATATTTTTGCGATATAATCGACAAAGTCAGGATAATCCTGAACAAGATGTAAGTAACCACCAAGTCCGATACGATCGATTTTTGCTCGAAGTAAAGCTCTTCTTGTATGATTCCAGTACTCTTTTGCATCTCTTGTTGGATCTCCGCCGGGAGCGAAGGTTGGAAGACCACCAAGTCCAACAGGGAAGAGGTATGGATGGAATCTCAGCTCGTGAGTTCCTATATCCGCACCGGCGCAGAGTCTAACCTCATAACCGGAAAATACGCATTTTATGAGACCATCAAAATTAAAATCTTTAAATCTCTTGCTGTATGGCTCAACACCAACCCAGCTGTCGTCGTAGAATACATAAGCTTTTTTGCCGTATTCATGAACAATATCCACAAGTTTTCTTCCAAAAGATACTACGAAGGAATTTACGAAATCCATGTAATCCAGCTGTGTTTTTACAGGTGGCATATGTGTTACGTGAAGATTACCTTTGTTAATGAAATCTTCAGCGGTAAGTTTATAGCCATACTTTTCTGCAAATGCATCAAGCATCTTTGGGCTGACAGTGAAATCGTATGAACCCCAGTCAGTAAAGAGATTACGATTGCGGGTGCTGCTACCCCAGATCCAGACAAAGTTGTAAAACATTGAAGTGAATCTTACTACAGTAGTAGCAGGGTGAGTTTCGCACCAGTTGCGAAGCCATGTGAGCATATATTCCTGTGTTTCAGGATAAATGGGATCAATCTGCATAAGATGCTCTTTGTCCCAGTTATTTGTTGTGTGGTTGTACATGGAAATTTCTTCCCATATACGATAAGCCAGGAAACTTACGGTATATCTGTGCCAAGGTATAACATTGTTAACTATGACATTTCCAGCTTCTTTTTCGTAGGTCCAGAAACTGCTGCTGACTTCCTGATTGGTAGTTCTATCAAAAACCTGCCAATACTTCATGGAAGCCTTGCTGTCATTAACCATGAACTGTTCTTCAAAAAAATCATCCAGCAAATGAAAAGTCAGGTAAGAATCTTCAGCAATTTTTGGCTGTGTCATTAAGAATGTCTGCTGAAGCTTGTCCATATTTTCTTTTGCCCAAGCATTATGATCTCTGATTATGCAGATGGTTGAATAGATGCCATATCCGGAGTTAAGGATTTCATCTGATAAAACAGTTCCGTCACTATCTCTGATTACATCTGCTCCCCATTTTTGTGCAAGATCAAGAGTGAGTTTCTCGTATCCTGATTCTCCTGGGAGAGTGAACCCTCCCTTAGTTTGACTATTTTGTGAATCCATCGGTTTGTCCCCCCAAGTGTTTATGTTGATTAAAGTGCGCCATCACTTCTTACCTTGTCGTAATTCAAAACTCCTGATAAGTAGGCAAGTGCAAGACCCTGGCCCCAACCCTGGATCCAGTCTCTTGAGATGTTTCTGTAGCCATCTCTGTCTTTCATAACAGCAGTACCACCTGAAACATTGAGAACTCTTCCGTCTTCAGATATGTTCTCAAGTATGCCCTTGGTAGCCTTATTTATGTATTTGATGTGAAGAGGATTTCCTTTGTTGATCATTGCTGCTGCGATTCCGCAGGAAGCTGATATCTCCTCATATGAATCAGGGTCATCAAGAATAGTTCTGAAAAGACCATTCTCTGTCTGTAACAGCTTGATTGAAGCAAGCTGTTCGTTAAGAGAACCAACGATATCAAGGAATTTTGGATACAGATAGCACTCTGGAAGAACGCGTCCAACTTCTGACATAGTGTATGCTGCCCAGGCATTAGCACGTCCCCAGTAGAAACCAGACATATGGTCTTTTGTGATGTTATTGTAACCATGATAGAAAAGACCTGAAGCAGGATCCTGAAGGTATTTTATGTGCCAGTAGTACTGATTAAGAGCATCATCTATAAGCTTTTCATCTTTTAAGAGAACTCCGGCTCTTAAAAGGAAGAATGCAGCCATAAATAAAGTGTCTGCCCAGCACTGCTCAGGGAAATCGTTGTTAACTGAAACAGTGTGCTGGAGAACATTGTCTCCAAAGCGAAGAGCATCTTTTTCCAAATAGTCGATTTTGCTTTTTGCTATATCGAGATATTTTTCGTCTCCTGAATATTCGTAAAGAGTAAGCATTGCATGGCCCATAGCGCATGTGTTAACGGTCCATGATGGAAGGCCAAGTTCAATGTACTCATCAATTCTTTCTTTGAGCATTTCGATATATTCCGTTTTTTCAGTAGCAAGATATGCCTCGCAAACGCCATAATAAGCTACTCCACCAGGCCAGTCCCATGTAAGGTCCATTCTCATGGTTCTTTTTACGATCTGGTCAATAGCTTTCTCAATTTCTTTTTTGTCATAAATTAGATTTGCCATAGTGCCCTCTTTTTATCCCAAGATAATAATATTTTGAGCAAATTATAGATTGGGATGGTCGAAAAGTCTATTCAAGTAAATAAAAAAACTATGCAATTTCAACTATTTGATATAGAATAAGTGAATATATGAAATAGACGATATTTTAACATCTGAAGAAGAGGGCAAAAGAATGTCTAAACCAAAGAAAACAGTCATCGAATACAGAAATTATGAGCTTCCTTTGAATTTTCCGATACTTCTTTTATCTGGGGACAGATGGCATATTTCAGACGTGAAGTCGGGGAAACTGCATTTTCACAACTGTCTGGAAATAGGAATATGTCATTCGGATAGCGGCGTGATCGAATTTGACAATAGGCCTGTTCAGTTTAAGGCGGGTGATATGACCTTCATTTCGCGCAATGTTCCTCACACCACTTATAGTAATAAGGGAGAGGCGAGTCTTTGGTCATATATATTCCTTGAGCCCGCAGAGCTGCTGAAAGGTGACTTTGGCGGAGCTTCGCCCTATGCAAATATTTTTGAAGATATGATGCAGAACTTTCAGATGATAATCAATCGCAAGGATTATCCGGATATTTATTTTCTTATAACTGAGATCATTGAGGAGCTGAGCCACAAAGGAATGAACTATCAGCTGTCCGTTAAGGGCCTGATGTTATCTCTTTTTATGAAGATGATGAGGATTTATTCAGACAATAAAGATCTGACTCAGGATGATGAAGAAACACACGAAAACGCCATAGTTATCGCACCTGCGCTGGATTATATCAAGGATAATTATATGGTTAATTTTCCTATAGAAGATCTGGCTGACATGTGCCATCTGAGTCAGACTCATTTCAGAAGAGTCTTCAATGAGATAATGAACACAAGTCCTCTTAGCTACCTTAATACCACCAGGATACTGCAGTCGTGCATTCTTTTACGAACAACAGAGGAATCAATCCTATCAGTATCTGAGCAGGTGGGCTTCAGGTCTGTATCCAGCTTTAACAGGCACTTTTCAGAGATCATGGGCACTCAGCCCAGTGAGTGGCGCCATCGCATGGCCAAGGTGGATAATGCATCTATCTTAGAGTATACAGGATGGATGCAGGCACAGAATCTTTCTGAGGAAAAGAAGTAAAACGGAAAATCGAAGAAATGGATTTGTGAAAAATTAACAATTATTGCTCTTTCCAATTATTAAAATGCAACATATCGACCTATAAAGTTGATAATAAATGGTCGATTATGCAAAGTTTTTTCGACTAAGTGATTAGATATACCATCTAAATTATTTTAGGATTTAACTTATAAAAGGGGAGGAGCAATATAGTATGAAAAAGAGTAACACCAAAAGCATGGGGGTAAAGACAACCACATCGTGGAAGAATGCACTTAAGCGCGATTGGCAGTTATACCTACTTTTGCTTATTCCGTTGATTCTAGTTTTTGTATTTTGTTATGGTGCTTACCCAGGACTTAGAATGGCATTTATGGATTACAAGCCAGCTAAGGGATATGCCGGTAGTAAATGGGTAGGATTTGGTACATTCCAAAAAATCTTTAAAGATGCTGACTTTATCAGAGCACTTAGAAATTCAATAGTATTCAATGTATCGGATTTGCTTGTTGGATTTCCTATGCCGATAATTTTGGCACTTATCTTAAATGAATTACGTTTCCAGAAATTTAAAAAAGTTTCGCAGACAATACTTTATCTGCCACACTTCCTTTCATGGGCCATAATCGGTTCGGTAGCGCTTACAATGTTTAAGCCCTCATCGGGACTTGTGAACATAGCCTTGATGAATGCGGGTATCATTCAGGATGGAATACCATTCCTAAATGAAAAATGGCATTGGGCATTCACTTACCTGCTGATTGGTGTCTGGCAGGGTATGGGCTGGGGCTCAATCCTGTATCTGGCAGCTATCACCGGTATTAACGGAGAGCTTTATGAAGCAGCCATGATCGACGGTGCAAACAGATGGCAGAGAATGTGGCACATCACACTTCCAGGCATCAGAAGCACAATCGTTACACTTCTTATTATGAACCTTGGTCGTGTAATGGGAAGTAACCTCGAGCGTCTTACAGCTCTTGAGAATACACAGGTAAAAGACTTCCAGTATCAGCTTGCTGTCTATATCTATAACAAAGGTCTTGGAACCGGTAAGTTCTCTATGGCGACTGCGGTAGGTCTTTTCCAGTCACTCATTGGACTTTTCCTTGTACTTATTTCAGATAGAATAGCCAAGAAGCTTGGCGAAGATGGTTTGCTGTAGGAGGTGCCTTTAAATGTCAAAGAAGAATGTTCGAGGCGAAGAGGTGTCCACTTCAGCAGGTGGAGCTCACGCCGTTAATAAATTCAGAATCAGTGATGCTGTAATGATCATATTCATAGTACTGCTTTGTCTTACCTGCGTATTGCCTTTTATTCATGTAGCAGCTAAGTCAATTTCAGGAAACACAGTTGTAATGTCCAAACAGGTTTATTTCTGGCCAAAAGATATTACACTTGACGCCTATACAAGAGTGTTGGGCGATTCAACAATGACTCATTCAATGCTGTTTTCGGCAATTGTAACTCTTGTATTTACGTTACTTGGAATGGTCGTATGTACTTGCGCAGCATATCCTTTATCAAAAAAGAGACTTAAAGGAAGACATATTTTCACATTCCTTTTGATGGTGCCTATGTACTTTAGCGCAGGTATCATCCCTGCATATCTTCTTTATCAGGATTTACATATTTTAGATACAGTATGGGTTTTGATATTACCGCTTATCTATTCACCATATAACATGCTCATAATGAAAAACTATTTCCAGAGTACAATTCCTGACAGTTTGGAAGAATCTGCATTCCTTGACGGAGCTACGAATTTCCAGATACTCGGAAAAATTGTACTTCCGTTATCAAAGCCAATCCTTGCTACACTTTCTCTTTTCTATGCGGTTGGTAGATGGAATTCATATGCAGATAACATGTACTACACAAGAAGCGCAGACCTTAAGCTCATTCAGTACAAATTGTATCAGCTCGTTGCGTCTGCAGCAGAGGCACAGACAGCATCTCTTGCAGATACAGGCGGAGCAACACAGTCAACACCTGAAGTACTTCAGGCTGCCAGCATTATGTTCGTAACAATACCGATCCTTGTAATCTATCCGTTCCTTCAGAAATACTTCGTTCAGGGAACTATGATAGGTGCAGTGAAAGGCTAACGAAGAAATAGAAAATATTAACATACATTTTCTTATATTAAGGAGGAAAGAAATGAAAAAGAAGATTCTTGCAACATTACTTAGCGCAAGCATGGTAATGGGAATTGTAGCTTGTGGCTCAACAGAGACTGCAACTACAACAGAGGGTGGAGACACTCAGGCTGCTACAGAAACAACAGCTGAAGCAGCAGCAACAGAAGCAACATCAGCAGAGGCTACAGCAGAAGCTGGTGCCGGAATGGACTCATGGGAGCCATTTGCTGAGACAGTTAGCATTAAGATCCCTGTATATGACAGAGGAGACAATGGTAACGGATGTTCAGATGTTGAGAACAACTACTGGACAAAATGGGTTCAGGAGAACTTTGGTGACAAGTACAACGTAAACATCAGCTATGTTGGAATCACAAGAAGTGATGTTATGACTGACTATGCTATGCTTGCAGCAGGTCAGGATCTTCCTACAGTATGTATGGAATATGACTATGATAAGCTTGCAACATGGGAGTCTGATGGATATTTACAGCCATACAGCATTGATGAGTTCGCTCAGATCGCTCCTACATACTATCAGTCAATGGTAGACTCAGGAAACATTAACTACACAAAGTTTGAAGGCGAAGATTACCTCGTTCTTGGATTCAGACCATACGGCAACACAACATATACATGGGGAACATTCTATCGTCAGGATTGGCTTGAGGAAGCAGGATTCACAGAGTATCCTCAGACAACAACCGAGCTTCTTGAACTCTATGCAAAGCTTGTAGAAAACGGACATGAGAATCCTGTAGGAGGAACAAAAGTTTCAGGTGCAGGTATCGACCAGAACTATGGATTCAGAGATTATCCACAGGATGAGATCACATGGTGCACAACTGGTGACTATCAGATCCCAGCTCTTTCAACAGAAGCTCAGAAGAGATACTTAAAGCTTCAGAACGAACTTTACAATGATGGATATCTTAATCCTGAGTACTACTTAAGAGATGCTTCAGAAGCAATTTCTGATTTCGTAAACGGCAAGTCATTTACATGGTCAGGTTATATTTCATCAACAATGGATACTCTTGTAGCTCTTTATGATAACGAGCCTGATGCAAAGCTTGGTCTTGTTGTTAACTCTGGTAAGTTCACACAGGATGAGACATGGGGATCAAACAACTCATACAGACCTGGTTCAAACATTGGTATGATGATCGGTTTCTCAAACAATGCTACAGAAGATCAGATGAAAGCAGCAATGATGTACCTTGAGTGGCTTTCACAGCCAGAGAACCTCTTCACAATGACATGGGGTATCGAAGGTGTTAACTTCAACTACAACGAAGCAGGCGATCCGGTAGCTGTTGGTGATCAGACAGGTCTTGAAGAGCAGCAGGGTCACAACAACAACGTTGACTACTGGTGCGCAGTAACAGCTGTTAAGACACTTGGTTCAATTGAAAAAGATATCGCTGCAATCGCTCCTCAGGGACTTCCTCAGGACTTCACAGCTGACATCCTTGCTAACTACAATGGACAGGTAGCTCTTTACAACGCTGGATATGCTAACTCAGACTGCATGTTTGCTCAGGCTCTTGAGTCAGTAACAGAGTACAACCAGACACTTTATGACCTCTATGCTGAGTATCGTGATAAGCTTACAATGTGCCCTAAGGAAGAGTTCGATGCACTTTATGACGAACTTTCACAGAAGTACCTTGAGGCTGGATATCAGGCAGTTATCGATGAGAGAAAGCAGCTCCTTGATGATGGTCTTGCTACACACCTTCAGTAATATTTTTTACAAGTAAAAAGAAATTTATTGAGCCGTTCGATGTAATCGGGCGGCTCAATTTGTTATAATTGATATTGAGCTTGGAAAGGGGGAACTATGGAAGAAATTCAGAAGCTAAAAGAACTAATAGATTCATCGGAAAACATTGTATTTTTTGGCGGTGCGGGTGTGTCCACGGAAAGCGGAATACCGGACTTTAGAAGCAAGGATGGCTTGTACAATCAGCACGATGTCAGGTTTGATAAATACCAGCCGGAATATCTTTTAAGCCATAGTTGCCTTGTGTATGAGCCAAAAGTCTATTATGAATTCCACAGACAAAAGATGGATACCAGAAATATAGAGCCCAACAATGCCCATAAGTATCTGGCAGCCCTTGAAAAAACGGGAAAACTGAAAGGCATTGTAACTCAGAATATAGACGGTCTTCATCAGAAAGCCGGTAGCAGAGTTGTATATGAGATTCATGGAAGCGCGCTCAGGAACTACTGTATGAGCTGTGGAAAAGAGTATCCGGAGGATTATATTTTTGAATCTGATGAGCCTATACCAAAGTGCAGCTGCGGAGGCATAATAAGACCTGATATCACATTATATGAAGAAGGCCTTCCTGAAGATCAGGTGTCAGGGGCAATAGAAGCTCTTTCTAAAGCTGATATGCTTATTATAGGAGGAACTTCATTATCAGTTTATCCTGCAGCTTCATTTATTAATTATTTTAGGGGAAAAAGCTTAGTAGTAATAAATGAGAGCGATATAGCAGTCAGAGGAGCTGAGAATACTCTTATAATAAGAGAGAAAATTGGAAAGGTATTCACAGAACTGGCTAAATTACAGGGGATAGAGCTATAACAGTCAAAAGAAATAAGGTAACTGTCAACACTGCAAAAAGCCACAGAAAAAACGCAAAATAATACGGAAAAATGCTTGCATTTATCACGTGGATATGATAACATACCATTCTGTGATAAATTCCTTGCTGCTTGACTGATACAAGTAGCCAGAGACCAAAAGGAGGTAACAATAGCATGAACAAATACGAATTAGCCGTTGTTGTTAGTGCAAAGATCGAAGACGATGCCAGAACAGCAGTCATCGAGAAAGTAAAGAAGACTATCGAGAAGCATGGTGGTCAGATTACTAATGTCGATGATTGGGGTAAAAAGAAGCTCGCTTATGAGATCGAGAAAATGACAGAAGGCTTCTACTACTTCATCCAGTTCGACGGCGAGCCTACTGCACCAGCAGAGATCGAAGCTCGTATGAGAATTATGGACGGCGTCATCAGATATTTATGCGTTAAGAACGAGGCTTAAATAGAAGAGGACGAAAATATGAATAAAGTTATACTATGTGGACGTTTAACAAGAGACCCAGACGTAAGATATTCACAGGGAGAGTCAGCTACAGCTGTTGCAAGATATACACTTGCAGTTGACAGAAGATTTGCGAGAAGAGATCAGCAGGACGCACAGACAGCTGATTTTATTGGAATCGTAGCTTTTGGTAAGGCTGGAGAGTTCGCTGAGAAGTATTTTAGAAAGGGAACCAAAGTTATCGTAACAGGACGTATCCAGACTGGTAGCTATACCAACAAGGATGGCGTTAAGGTATACACAACTGATGTAGTTGCAGAGGATCAGGAGTTTGCAGAGTCTAAGAACTCTTCTGCTGGAAACAGCGTTAGCTATGACAATGCACCTTCAAATGAACCTGCACCTTCTGCGGCTGGGGATGGCTTCATGAACATTCCTGACGGAATTGACGAGGAGCTTCCTTTCAATTAATTAAGGAGGTAATTAACCATGGCTTTCACAAAGTCTGATAAGTCCGATGCTCCTGTAAGGAGAAAGGGCGGAATGCACAGAAGAAAGAAAGTTTGCGTTTTCTGTGGCAAGGATAATGTAATCGATTACAAGGATACAGCAAAGCTTAAGAAATTCGTTTCTGAAAGCGGCAAGATTCTTCCTAGAAGAATCACAGGCAACTGCGCTAAGCACCAGAGAGAGCTCACATCTGCAATTAAGAGAGCTCGTCACTTGGCACTGATGCCTTACGTAGCTGAGTAATCGGCATAAAATCAAGGGTTTGAGGTAATGGTAACACCAAAGGACATAAAAAGGACATAAAAATCGTTCCTGATAATGCCCAATAATTACCGATAATTCTTTATAAACATGGAAATAAGCTTTTTAAAAGGCACTTTCTAGAAGAAATTCTAAAAAGTGTCTTTTTTGTTATTCTGAAGATTCCTTCCTCGTATAACCTGGGTTCGTCGTCAAAACAACTCAAAGGAGGAAGTGAAAAATGGCTAAAGTGATAGCAATCGCAAATCAAAAAGGTGGAGTGGGTAAGACCACTACCGCTGTCAATCTTGGAACAGGTCTTGCTTCAGAAGGAAAGAAGGTCCTTCTGGTTGATGGAGATCCTCAGGCATCTTTGACAATCAGTCTTGGATATGATGAACCGGACCAGTTAGAGGAAACACTTGTAGGTGTTCTTTCTAAGGTGGTCAATGAGGAAGAAATACCTGATAAGTATGCAGTGATCAACGTAAGAGAGAATGTTGACCTTGTTCCATCCAATATTGAGCTTTCTGCAGTAGAGATTTCTCTTGTTAACACCATGAGTAGAGAGCTTGTTCTCAAATCTTATATTGAATCCGTTAAAGACAAATACGACTACATAGTTATCGACTGTATGCCTTCCCTCGGCGTCATGACTGTAAATGCTCTGGCATGTGCTGATTCGGTCATTATTCCCTGTCAGGCGGCTTATTTACCGGTAAAGGGATTACAACAGCTTATAAAGACTATTTACACCGTTAAAAGGCGTTTAAATGCAAAGCTGGTTATCGAAGGCATACTTCTCACCATGGTTGATAACAGGACCAATTATGCCAAGGACATATCTCTTGAAGTAAACGAAGTATATGGTAAGAGCATTCCGGTATTTCCAGTAGAGATACCGTTGTCAGTAAGGGCTGCAGAGATCAGTTCTGTGGCAAAGAGCATCTTTGAGTATGATCCGAAGGGAAAAGCTGCTATTGCTTATCATTCACTGGCAAAGGAGGTGCTAGCTCATGGCTGCTAAGAGAGAAAAGATACATTTTGCATCTGTAGATGAACTATTAGGAGCACCTAACCTCACAGGAGAAGGCACAGAGATGCTCAAACTTGAAAGCATACATTCCTTCAAGAATCATCCATTTAAGGTTATTGATGATGAGAAAATGGCAGAACTAAAGGAAAGCATTAAGGTAAACGGCATTCTTTCCCCGGTTCTTGTAAGGCCTGATGGAAAAGGCGGTTACGAGATGATTTCCGGACACAGAAGGATGCATGCGGCTTCGATGATCGGGCTGGATATGATACCGGCTATAGTGAAAGAAATGTCTGATGATGAAGCTGTAATAGTGATGGTTGATAGCAATGTTCAGCGTGAAGAGATCCTGCCTAGTGAGAGAGCCTTTTCATTGAAGATGAAGATGGATGCATTAAAGCGTCAGGGAAAAAGAACAGACCTTGAAGAGACTTCTGGCACTGAGTGCCAAAAGTTAACTGGAGATCAAGTTGGTGAATCTTTTGGACTTAAGGACAGGCAAGTTCGTAAGTATGTGAAACTAACGGATCTCAGCCCGGAGCTTATGCGAATGGTAGATGAAAAGCAGATATCCATTGCTTTGGGTTATGAGATAGCATTTTTCGATAAAGAAGTGCAACAGTGGATCTACGAGTACAGGTTAGAAAATGGATTTATCAAGCCAGAACAGATAGAAGCTCTAAAAAAGGAACCTGGGCTTGCGAACATGACTCAGCATACGACCATCTTGGCACTTAACAGAGCATTGCCTGAGATTAAGACGAGTGGAAAGGTTGCTCTTTCAGAAAAGAAACTGAATAAATTCTTCCCATCACACATGTCGTCCAGGGAAAGAGAAAAAATCATTCTCAACCTGCTTGCAAAGTGGAAAGAAGAACAGGAGGGCTAAGCGATGAAACTTGATTATCATTATGGGAAACAGGCGCTCCAATATGCAATGGTGGAAATACCACTTCTCATGTTCATAGATGATGCCTTTGAGCCTCTTTCAATAGAGGCCAAGGTTGTCTATGGAATCCTTCTACAGAGAATAAGGCTTGCCAACAGAAATGGATGGCGCGATGAAGATGGAAAACTCTATGTGATCTATCCTCTGGAGCAGATGCATAAGGACATAGGGCTATCTACAAGAACAATTAGTGATTCATTAAAGCAGCTTGAAGACCTCGGAATAGTTGATATATGTGTCAGAGGTCAGGGAAAACCAAACTTGTATTATGTTAAGAACTTTATCTATAAGGATGAAAAAAGTGATTCCAGACCTGCAAAAATTGCATGTCTGAACTAATGAAGGGAGTTAATGGGGAAATGAAGTTCGAATATTTCAACGGAAGGGAAACAGCTTCAAATTGCTATTTCATCATTCCTAAAGCACTTCAAACAGATCCGGAACTCAGAAAGCTGTCTGTATATGCCAAGTATCTTTACGGACTTATGCTGGATAGGATGAAATTATCAGCGAAGAATAATCAGATTGATAATGAAGGAAGGGCCTTTATCTACTATTCTACAGAGAGTATTCAGAAGGATCTTGGCCTTGGCAGAAATACAGTTTTTAAACTTCTGGATGAACTGGATGCAGATGGTGGTGTTGGCCTCATAGAGCGTGTAAAGCTGGGACAGGGAAGAACATCCCGTATATATGTCATGAGAATTGTTGAGGCTGAACAGGAATTTACTGAGGATGAATATGCTGAAGAGAATGCTCAGAAGTTTAATAATTGGGATTCAGGAGAAAAAGAGGATGTTTCAGAAGTCCAAAATGTAAACTTCAAGAAGTTTAAGAATGGGACTTCTAGAAGTCCAAAATCTAACACTCTAGAAGTTTATGATCAGGACGCTAATAAAAAAAATATTAATAAAAATATTAATAATAATCTTATCCATATCTATCCTGCTAACAGTACAAAAGTAAGGACAGATGCGACAGGACGAGATGCGGAAGAAAAAGCTTACAGGGAAATTGTCATTGATAATATCGCTCCAGACAGGCTTATTAGCATCTTCCCTGGTGATGAAACAGTAGTACAGGGGATAGTGGATCTAATGGTAGACACACTTACATCTACGAAAGAGACATTCATGGTTGAGAGTCAGGAAAGAAGCGCCAATATGGTCAAGAGCAGATTTATGAAGCTTGATACATTTCACATTGAGTCAGTAATAGCTAAGCTCCTAAAGCTCCCTGAACCACCAAGAAATCCTAAACAGTATCTCATGGCCATGCTCTATAACGAGCCTTTGACTATGGATGCCAGCATAAAGGCTGAAGTTAATAGAGACTGGGGCAAGATTGTTTCAGAGAAGACACAGAATAACGAGTTTGAAGAATTGATGGAGGGTTGACTATGTTTATATTAAAACTATTGCTTAAGGCTATATTGTTACCGGTATTCCTGATGGTTTGCTTCATCAGGACTTGGGTTGAAGTGCTTTCCAGAATTGGCTGTGTGCTCCTGGGGCTCTTTTATCTCGTGATGCTTGCAATAATATTCATGTATGTCAGCAAGCAAATGTGGGGAGCTGTGGCTATATCTGTGGGAATGTCTTTTGGGGCGTTTCTAATATCATTTGCAGCAATTGCAGTAGGCATGGCACTTGAAGGGATTGGAGATAAGATTGGTGAAATTCTAGCATCATAAATACTTAAAAGAAAAATGCCTGTTTATAGTAGGGTATTAAGAGTAGAGCTTTTGTGTTATGATACAAATTAATTATTTCATTAAAATAGATAAAATAATTGCATGCGAACATGTGTTCAAACAAGGCTGGTCATGCTATAATTCTAATGTAACGGAGTGTTTTATGAAAACATCAGAGCTGTTTTCTAAGAAAACGGGTAAAACTGGATTATATAATATTCAATCAATAGATAACATTCCATCTATAATGGCTCGTGGTTTATTGTCCAATGAAAAGGCATCAAGTATAGAGCATATTTCTATTGCTATGCAGGAGGTACAAGAACGTAGAGATGTAGTATATGTACCAAATGGGATGCCACTGCACAAATACGCAAATTTGTATTTTGATTCCAAGAATCCGATGCTTTATAAAAAGAAAGAAGAGAATGAAAACCTTTGTATTCTTAAGTTTAGTATAAAGGTACTTGATATTGATGGCGCTATAGTTTCTGATAGCAATGCATCAAGCCAATATGCAAGTTTCTACTCTCCTGAAGATGGATTGGAACGAATTGATTTTGATTTGGTATATGCGAAGGATTGGACGGATGAGAATAGATTCGTATATTTTCATAAGAAATCTGTAAAGTGTGCTGAAGTACTTATTCCTTATAAAGTACCATTTGATTATGTTATTGGAGCGGCTGTGTATGATAAATCAGCTGAACAGAAATTGCTAAATATGGGATTTGATCGAAAGATATATGTAGATCATGATTGTTTCTTTTAAGGAGAGATGGTGAAATGATAGTAAAAATAGGTGATATATTTGAAAGTAATTGTTCCACCATCGTGAACACTGTTAACTGTGTAGGTGTTATGGGTAAAGGAATAGCATTAGAGTTTAAAAAACGCTTTCCGGACATGTTCATGGATTATAAGCTAAAATGTGATAGAGGCGTTGTGAAACCAGGGCAGCCATATATTTTTCATGAAAAAAATATGGATATTTTGAATTTTCCAACCAAGGATCATTGGCGCTCTCCGTCGAGACTATCTTATGTTGTCGATGGGCTTGATTGGTTTGTTCAAAACTATTCGGCTCTAGGAATAGACCACATTGCATTCCCACCGCTAGGATGCGGGAATGGTGGGTTAAGTTGGGATGTTGTGGGACCTATAATGTATCAAAAATTGGAAAAGCTACCTATATCTATAGTGATATATGCCCCGTTTGGAACGAGCGCAAGAGAAATGTCACCAGAGTTTCTTTCTGGGACAGTACAAGAGGAAAATGTGGTCGGAAACTCTAATTCAAGAGTGAATCCAAAGTGGTATCTAATCCTTCAAGTCGTAAAAGAACTAAACGAGAGAAGATATGCATTAAAGGTGGGGAGGACCATATATCAAAAGATATGTTATGTCTTAACCCGCAATGGAGTAAATACGGGATTTGTGTTTTCAAAGGGTAGTTATGGTCCTTTCTCCTCCCAGGTAAAAGATAGTATAACTGCGTTGGCTAATGCTAATCTGGTTGTAGAAAAGCAGCTTGGAAAGATGATTTCTCTTAGTGTATCTGAGGGTGTTGAGATTCATAAAGAAAAGTTTTCAGAAGAAGAACTTATGGCGGTGAAAAAAACGGTTGATTTATTTGGCAGGGTTAAGAGTACGGAACAGGCTGAGATGATTGCAACAGTTTTGTACTCATATGATCAGTTGGTGAAAACTTCTGATGAGGTTTCTGACAAAGATGTATATGATTATGTTCTTGATTGGAAACCTCGTTGGAAAGACGAAAAAGAATACGACTTATGTGATACGATTCAAAATATGGCGATGCTATCACAGATGAAGGTCAATTGCAGTGGACAGTTGATGGATACAATGCGTGTCTGATATTTGATTATGTTAAACAGCAAGAAGGCTCCTGGGAATAATGTATATTTCCGAGGAGCTTTCTTTTGGATTAATTATTTATTGCAGCTGTGAACTGATAAATTATTCTATTAGGAATTCCGATTTCTGCTTTGCTTAGCTATGTAATGTACTCATTTATTTCTGATAAAATGTATTCATTTGATATTAATTTGGGATTGTATTTGCTGGTAATTATTGTTGTATTTGCTTTAGTTGGACTAAGTATACTTCTTAGCGTGAATAAGATAAAGGATGATACTATAATTGATGCGCTCAAAGAGGATATCAGTTAAGTTGGCAAAAACGGCTTTTAATCGTTAATTATAGATTATGTGAAGGTTTTTCCCATGCGTAACAATATATTAGAATTACTAGGAATAGTGTCTGGCTTGACAGCTTGTGCACTGAAAAGATGGTTAAGAAACTGAAATGTTATATACATGAGGATTTTGGAGGAGTAAACTACTCGTAGAGTGCCCTATAATACTGGACTAAACGATTCGTCGGTTGCGGTATCTGGGACAAAAGATTTATTCTGCTCCTTGAAAGGAGGAGCTGACAGATGGATGCTTCAAAATTTGGAAAATTCATATCAGATCAGAGAAAAGCACTTGGTATGACACAGGCAGATCTGGGGAATAAGCTAATGGTAACTGATAAGGCGGTTAGTAAATGGGAACGAGGATTAGGATTTCCTGATATCAACACACTGGAGCCTCTTGCAGAAGCATTGCAGGTCAGCGTACAGGAACTTATGAGAGCAGAAAAAAATGTAACACAGGTAACTAATGAAGAGGCTGTTTCCGAGGCATTACGAAACACCATCTCTGTAGCTGATAAACAGCTTAAGGATGCGGAGAAACGAAGCATTGTGGTAATACTCGGTGTAGTAGCAGTAGTAGTATTACTAATGCTTGCCATTGAAAACATGACTTTGTCAGAAATAGTAATGACGGCAATATTTGTCTATCTGCCATTGGTATGTATTGTTGCTGTAATTGCGCTATTTGTAAGAGTGCTGATTCAGAAGAAAAAGGGTGGAGCTTATAAGAAAACACTTTTCTGGGCGGCAATACTTACAGGTGTGATAGTGGTGATTGCTCTCGGATTCTTTATTGCGGGAATGATTGCATTTCCTGGAATGAATTATTAATTGAGTATAAGATTATAAAACAATATGATGGTGAGAAAGAGATTTTATCGGTATCTATCATAATTCAATGAAACTTATTCATATAAGAGAATTGTTCATAAGTCAAGAGCTATTTAGAAAATTGTCTAAATAGCTCTTGACTTATTGGATTTAAAATTATATATTCTATTTAGAAAATATTCTAAATAGCTTTGGAAAGGAGTCATGCCATGGCCTTTGCCGAAACATTCAAAGCTCTTTCAGATCCGGCTAGGAGAGAAATACTGGAAATGCTAAAGAAAGGTCCCCTATCAGCCGGAGAAATAGGGGCTCATTTCGATATGACAGGAGCGACCATATCTTATCACCTAAAGATACTTAAGCAAGCCGATCTGATTTTTGAGAGTAAAGAAAAAAATTATATATTTTATCAGTTAAACACCAGTGTTTTAGAAGAAATCATGTTGTGGATTTCAACACTAAAAGGAGGCGATTCAGATGTTGAAAGAGAATAAAAGAACCTTAATAATTGCAAGCGTTATTACTATACTTCCAATCATTATCGGTATATTTTTGTGGAACAGTCTTCCGGATGTAATGGCGACACATTTTGGAGCTGACAATGAAGGAAATGGATTCAGTAGTAAGGCATTTGCAGTTATAGGAATTCCGATGCTTCTTTTAGCTGTTGAGTGGATAGGTGCATTAGTAACAGCGCATGATCCAAGGAAACAAAATATAAGTCCCAAAATGTTTTCTATTATGTTATGGATTGTTCCGGTAATTTCCATAGTTGCTACAGCTACAATGTACTCTTATAACCTGGGGTATAAGATGAACATAACCTTTTTTGCTGAATTGGTAATGGGGCTGGCATTTGTTGTTTTAGGTAATTATCTTCCTAAAGCAAGACAGAATTATACAATTGGAATAAAAACACCGTGGACTTTATCAAATGAAGATATTTGGAACAGAACACATCGCTTGGCTGGTTATCTTTGGGTTGTTGGAGGGATTACTATTGTTGTTTTTTCATTGATCGGATTTACAAAAGTATATTTGATGATTGCTATTATTGCTGTCATGGCTGTGATACCGTACATTTATTCTTACTCACTACAAGTAAAGCATCATAACTTGCAATCATAATGATAATTCAGGAGGATTTAATAGCCTGAAAAGAGATTTTGACAGATACGGATTTGGTTCATGAATGATATTATTGGAGTGTGGTGACTAGAGTTGCCACACTCTTTTTTGTCCAGTTACGCTGATAACTGTGCTACTTGCGTCAAGGTACTTATATGCAGGTTAACAGAGTCGATATAATCAGTATAAGAGGAGAGGTAATGATAAAGATAGCTGTCTGTGATGATGAAAAGAATGTGAGGAATTATATACGGGAACTTATAATTGATCAGGATATTGACTGCGAGATAAAAGAGTTTGCTAATTCATCTGAATATTTTTTAAACAACTATGAGCCGGACATTCTTGTCTTGGACATTGATATGGGAAAAGACAGTGCTTCCGGTATGGAAGTGGCCGATTTGATCAGAAAGAAGTCGCATAAGCAGCCACTTATAATATTTATTACAGGATATCCCGAATATGTGTTTAATGCCTTTGATGTAGAGGCTTTTCATTATCTTCTGAAACCCATTGATGAAAAGCAGTTTGCCAGAGTAATGCAGTTGGCAATAACTAAGGTTACAAAGATATCGGATTCAGATACGCAATCGCTGGAAATTCAGCACGATGGAAACAGGAAGATTGTTCCTCTCAAGGATATTTCATATATAGAAAGTCAGAACCATAAGGCTGTTTTGCACATTAACAACAGAAAAATAGCGTATTATGCAAGAATCGGTGAGCTCGAGGAAGAACTTAGTGATTCATTCTGCAGGATTCATAAAGGATACCTGGTAAACCTGGCATATGTGGATGAATATTCCAAGTCAGAGGTTACATTGACGACCGGAGAAGTACTTCTGATATCAAAATATAAGTATAAAGATTTTGTCAGGGCACACATGAGATTTGTGAAGAAGTCTGAACCGGGGGATTTTTAATATGAGTGAAACAAGCTTTTCTTCGTTTCAGATGGTTATGGCAATAATACAAACGCTGGTTTATGCCGCCATGCTAACAGTTACATTTTGGCCTTTTATTTCAGATGAAAACGGCAGAAAAAAGAGATATGGGATTAAGGTAGCCAGCGTTGGACTGATCTATATATTTCTATCTGTGATTGCCATGTTTATTCCTGCATTTGGATTACCGGGGATGGTTCTGGCTATTATAATTCCCGGAATTCTTTCAGGCTGGCTGGGAATAAACCGCCATTTTGCAATATATTTGGGAACCGTATTCTTCTGCTTGATTCGTTCAGTGGGGCTGCTTGGAAACAGCGTTATATATGTTCTAAGTATAAGAAGAGCGGAGAACCTTCCTGCTGAAGCTGCTATGAAGAACACGGCATTTGTCTATTCAGGAGTATATGCTGTTGAAGGAGCCTGCGTACTTGCTCTGATTTACACTATCTGTCACAGGGTAATCAAGCAGAAGCTGGATTTATCCTTTAAGGAATGGACTTATCTTTCAATAATGCCAGTTATAGGAATTGTTTTTGCAGAAATTGTAGACAGACTTTTGTTTGTTCAGAAGGATGATGTTGTATTTGGAATATATGATGAATACCCGGTTTTCTTACTGTTTGTTCCTGCAATTGCGCTTCTGTTCTGTATCGGCATTTTTCTGACAGTTGTTTCATATCTTGAGATGGTCGCACTTCAGGATGAAAGCAAAAAATACTTTGCACAGGAACAACAGATTAAGGCTATGCAGGAACGCATGGAGGAAGTCCAAAACTTCTATGGCGGCATTCGTAAAATGCGGCATGAAATGAAGAACCATCTTACAAATATAAAAGGTCTGGCCAGAAATGGAAATTACGAAGAAATTGATCAGTACATTTCCAGGATAGACCGGGAACTGGGCCAGCTTGAAATGACTATTTGCACTGGAGATCCTGTGCTGGATGTAGTGATTAGCGACAAGAAGAAAATTGCCAGGGAATTGGGAATACAATTTGAAGAATCTTTCATCTATCCCAAGGAATGGGGATTTGATTCTTATGATATAGGAATCATAGTTAACAATCTGCTGATGAATGCTATTGAAGCATGTGGAAAGATTGCAGACGGCGAACGGTATATAAGAATCAGAAGCTATACGAAAAAGAAATTTTATATGATAGATGTGACCAATTCTTATGACGGAAAGCATGGGTTTAATATAAAAAACGGTCTGCCAGTAACTTCCAAGGATAAGGCTGGTGTACATGGCATAGGGCTGGAAAATGTAAGAGATGTTGCTCACAAATATATGGGCGATATTGATATAAAAACTTGTGATAACGTGTTTGAAGTTTCTGTTCTATTACAGGAGCCAAGATAAGGAAAGGCGGTGTTCGTATGAGAGTTGAAGGTATTGATCAGAGTATGGCAGCTCAGTTTCAGGGAATGGGGGGATCAGGTCAAGAGGCTGCTATTGAGAAAAAAATCCAGTCATTGAAGAGAGAACTTAGTGAACTGGAAAAGAAAGATGAATTATCGCAGGACGAAATCAAGAAAAAACAGGATCTTCAGCAGCAGATTTCCGAACTCGAACAGGAACTTCAGAAAATCAAGGCTGAGAAGCAGAACCAGAAAGCTGACAGGGAAAAGAACGAGGATAAAAATGAGCCTGACCGGATTAAAGAGGAAGGTAAAGGCGAAAATATTGATGAATATGTTTGATGTATCTGTTTATAAAAAATTTATATAAACAATCTTCAATTATCTATTATTTTAGTTTTTCTAAGAACCGATATAAAAAGTGAAAGCTGTAACTATGCTCTTTTTTGACAACACAGGGAGGTGTTTCATGAAGATACAGCAGAACATGGATGTGCAGAATAGCTTTATTCAGGATCAGACCGGCGTAAATTCTGCGTCTAAATCACATACTAATAACAAAAACAGCACAACGATATCAGGTGCAAATCTCACAGGAGATAGCCTGATAGCTCAACGACAGGGTCTTGCAAAAAAGCAGGCTCTTAAAGTCGTGTCCGATGCTTTTGGCGGAGAAAAGAAACTGGATGCCCAGATGCAGGGAATAAAAGATGAGATAAAGCGCCTGCAGGATGAGATCAATGAGAAGAGTGCTGATACAAGAGA
>NZ_SVFW01000060.1 GCF_015056685.1 Butyrivibrio sp.
AGAGAGTATGTGTGGAATGTCTGCAAAAAGAACTACTATGACCTTGGAATAGATATGTTCTGGCTTGATAATTCAGAGCCGGATCTTGTTAAGTATGATTTTGATGCGCTTAGATACTATCTTGGACCGGGACTTGAAGTCAGCAATATCTATCCTCAGTATTATAGCAGGCTCTTTTACGAGAATATGAAAAAAGAGACTGATAAGCCCGTGGTAAATCTTTTAAGATCTGCCTGGGCAGGAAGCCAGAAATATGGAAACGTAGTGTGGTCAGGTGATGTACCAAGTACCTTTGAATCCCTTAAGGACCAGATCACAGCGGGGCTTAATATGGGACTTTCCGGCATTTCCTGGTGGACTACTGATGTTGGCGGTTTTATGACTGATGATGTAAATGACCCTGACTTTAAGCAGCTCCTTGTCAGATGGTTTGAATTTGCAGTATTTTCTCCTGTGCTTAGGATGCATGGGGATAGAGGACCTTACGATATTCCACCTCTTGATACCAGGGATTTTGGAGGCGGCTACCTTCACACAGGCCAGCCTAATGAGCTTTGGAGCTATGGAGAAGAAGTCTACGAGATCCTGAAAAAGCAATTGCAGCTTCGTCTTGAGCTAAAACCGTATATCAAGAGCCTGTTTGAGGAAAGCAGCAAAAACGGTTCGCCTCTTTTGAGAACTCTTTTCTATGAATTCCCTGAAGATGAAAAATGCTGGGAAACTTATGATGAGTACATGTTTGGACATTCGTATCTTGTTGCTCCTGTTACTGACCTTAACTGCTTTGAGAGAAAGGTATACCTTCCAAAGGGCAAGTGGAAGGATATTCGTGATGAAAAAGTTTATGAGGGCGGACAGACAATAACAGCAAAGGCACCAATCGAATCAATTCCTGTGTTCTGTAAAATCTGATATTGAATTTAAGAATAAAAACTCTCTGTATGCAGTTTAAAATAGCATATTGGGAGTTTTTTGTTTAGAAAAACACCTAGATTTTTTAGGGGTTATATGTTACGATATGCCATGTGTGTAACTTTAACACATTAAATTGTAAAAATGTTTAGGAGGAGCGAAAAATGTATTCACTGGAAGAAGTCAGGAAAGTGGACCCGGAGATTGCATCTCTCATCGAAAAAGAGGTTGCAAGACAGAATGATCACATTGAACTTATTGCGTCAGAAAACTGGACAAGCAAAGCTGTTATGGCAGCTATGGGGAGTCCTTTGACTAACAAATATGCAGAGGGTCTTCCCGGAAAAAGATACTATGGTGGATGTTTTGTAGTCGATGAAGTTGAAAAGCTTGCAATTGAGAGAGCAAAAGAGCTTTTTGGCTGTGACTATGCAAATGTTCAGCCTCATTCAGGCGCACAGGCAAACCTCGCTGTTCAGTTTGCTCTGCTTAAGCCCGGAGATACCATTATGGGTATGAACCTCAATCAGGGCGGACATCTTACACATGGTAGCCCAGCTAATATTTCAGGAACATATTTTAATGTAGTTCCTTATGGTGTTGATGAAAACGGCTTCCTTGACTACGACCAGATGTATAAACTTGCTGTAGAGCACAAACCTAAACTTATCATTGCCGGTGCATCAGCATACTGCAGAACAATTGACTTTAAGAAGTTCAGAGAAGCTGCAGATGCATGTGGAGCAATCCTTATGGTGGATATGGCACACATCGCAGGACTTGTTGCTGCAGGTGTTCATCCAAGCCCATTCCCATATGCAGATGTTGTAACTACAACAACTCATAAGACACTCCGTGGACCAAGAGGCGGACTCATTCTTTGGAATCAGTCAGCTCAGGATAAGTTTAAGATCAACAAGGCTGTATTCCCTGGAATTCAGGGTGGCCCGCTTGAGCACGTTATTGCAGCTAAGGCAGTATGTTTTAAAGAAGCTCTTTCTCCTGAATTTAAGAAATATGCAACAGATGTAGTAGAAAACTGCAAGGCTCTTTGCGATGGACTTATGCAGAGAGGAATCAAGATTGTTTCAGGTGGAACAGACAATCATCTTATGCTTGTTGACCTGACAAACTTTGGTCTTACAGGAAAAGAAGTTGAGGCTTGGCTTGATGATGCTCATATCACAGCTAATAAGAATACTATTCCTAATGAGCAGCAGTCACCATTTGTAACAAGCGGAATCCGTCTTGGAACAGCTGCTGTTACAACAAGAGGAATGAACAAAGCAGATATGGATCAGATTGCAGAAGCTATATCAATTGTTATTAAGAATAAGGGCGAAAAGAATGATGAAGCAAGAGCCATCATCAAGAGCCTTACAGACAAGTATCCGCTTGACTGATAAAAAAGCTTTGGACTTATAATAAAGTCCAAAGCTTTTTTTAACACATAAGTTGAAGTTTTTCCTGTAAGCATTCAAGCGTAATGTTGTCGGATTTTACTGAGACTTCGCCGTCGGTGTGTACCCACAGGGGAAGTAAAGGTTTGATGGTGACTTTTTTGACTACATGATGTCCTATTCCCTTTATCCAATAGTAGTTACCAAAGAAAGAGAAGGGAAGGGCAAACATCATTCTTAGTGGTGGCATGTCACCGGCAAAGACCAGATCAAACTTGCCATCAGACAGATCAGCCTTTGGAGCAAAGTTAAAACCACCGCCTTCATAGTGATGGATCATGGCAGCAATGAATATGAAACGCTTTAAATGTATAACTTCACCGTTATCAAGCTCGATGTCACAAGGAATCTTATCGGCTTTTAGAAGCTGTCTGATAGCTATAAGACCATAGGTGAGCTTTCCAAGACCTATTTTGTTTAGAAAGTTCTTTGTACCTGATGCAAGTGCTTCTTCGCAGACTGCTGCATCAAATCCGATTCCGGAACTAACGTCAAATATTCTTGTATTAGAAATTTCTTTTTCATGCAGCCTTGACATAGGAGCTGTCATAGAATTATAAGTGAGCTTTCCAAGATCAAGCTTTCGCAGAACCTTTCCCTCAAGGATTGCATCCAAAAGAGTATCTATATTCTGAGGATAGGAGAGGTCTCTTGCAAAATCATTGGAGGAACCAATTGGAATATAGCCGATTATAGTTTTGTCAAAGTCGGCGATACCGTTCATTACTTCGTTAAGAGTTCCGTCTCCCCCAAGTACAACTATCTTTGTATCTGTGTTTGAAGCTGTTATGTTTTGAGCAAGGGCTGTCGCGTCTCCGGGACCTTTGGTCATGTAAGCTGTGTAATCAATTCCTTTTTCGTGGAACTTAAGTTCTAACTTTTTCCAGATATCCTTTCCTTTTCCAGAACGTGCTGATGGGTTCACAATGCAGTGGTACATGTCACATCTTCCTTCGTGTATTATTGGGCTATATAAAGAAACCCTTTTACTATCATAATTATTTTATCTGATTATGTACAGAGACTTTATGTTCAAAACTTTAGAAGAAAAAATGATCCAATAATCATAAAATTCAGAGAATAATACAGATGTTTGGATGCTTTAATATGAAAGTGTATGGGAATTGCTTACTACGAAATACCACAATATGTAGGCATCTTTTTGTAAGGTAAAGTAATATGCAGAATTGTGTATAATGAATATACAATTAGAATAATATGCAGAATATTCAACAATAACATGCAAAATGTCAAAATAAATAAAAGAAATTAATAAAATGTGTTGACAAATTGGATGGATATAAATATAATAAAACCATCAAGTAAGAGTTACAAAAATACTTCTCCAATCAATATATAGTGAGATCGTAAATTGGAGAAAGAAAGGGAGGTACGGTCCAAAGGGATAGTTAATTAAAATATTCAGAGAAAGGATGGTACGGTCCACCAGCATACTAAGTTTAGTTTTATAAAAAAGTTTTAAGTTCGAAGTTCAAAGAAGTATCAGAATTACAGCAATTCAAGTACATGAGAAGTGGTTAGGGCATATTTAAATCTTGCAACCACAGCATATGAATGCAAATGTAAATGGAACGATGAGCTGAGAATCGGAGGAAAAGTCCATTGGACGCAGAAAATTTCAATTTAGATGATGAGTACTCGGTATAAGGGCAGAAGCAGGTAATACGATGAAGCTTCTGCCCTTGGTTTTTTATTTATCTGAATTTTTTGTGAATAGTGTGGAAAGTGAACGGATTGGTTCTTCATTGGGTGCACAAATTATGATAAAATAAGGAATAGAAAAAGTTTTGCATTTAATGGGGAATTTATGAGTAGATTGGAAGAACAGGATTTTGATGAGAAGCGAATGGCTCGCAGGAACAAAAGAAAAAGGAGCCAGCTCATTGCATATATATCACTGGCAGTTGTAGTCATTCTGATTGTTTTAGCTATAGTTTTTGGAGTTGTTTTCATAAAGAGCTTACTCGGCGGAGGAAAAACTGGTGCTTTTTCGGAAGAGGCTGGAGATGAAGCTGCATCTTTGGAGAGCAGTCAGGAAATAGTTATAGAAACTCCGGAAGCGGTTAGTGAACCCGAGGAAATGTCTGAAGAGGACATAATGGATGAGGTTGTATCAGATGTAATAGATACAATGCCTATTGAGGATAAGGTTGCAGGTCTTTTTATAGTTACACCTGAACAGCTTACAGGTGTTGCTACTGCAGTCAAGGCAGGAAGCGGAACACAGGATGCTCTTTCACAATATGCTGTAGGTGGAATAGTTTACTCCGCCAAAAACATCAAGTCAGAGGATCAGATAACTGAGATGCTTTCGACCACAACTTCCATGAGCAAGTATCCGCTATTTACAATGGTAAGCGAATGGGGTAAGGGAGCTATCAGCTCATCAATCGGTATTGATGGAATAGTGGATTATACAGATGCAGAGGCTGCTTCAGAAAATGGGTCAATAGTTGCAGCTTCTATGTATAAATATGGTTTTAATTTTGATCTTTCACCGAATATGGATATTACAGAAAGCGGAGTATTTGGCACGGATGCTGATACTGTCAAGGCTTTGACAGCATCATTGTCACAGGCACTTAGAAGTGAGGGAATATGGTCTTGTGCATATTCTTTCCCTAAACAGGGAGATACTTCTTCTAAGATGGAGCAGATCGATGATTCCACTGAAATGCTTGCAACCGGTGAATATTCATTGTTTAAAAATGTTATAGACGATGGAAATGTTACAGCGATCATGATCTCAAACTCATCATTCCCAAATGTGGTTGGAGATAACACTCCGGCTTCACTTTCATCAGTGATCATAGAAGATGAACTCAGGGGAGTTCTTGGGTTTGATGGCATAGTAATAACAGGTGCTCTGGATGATGGGGCCATCACAGAGTATTACACTTCAGATCAGGCTGCGGTCATGGCAATAAAGGCCGGAGCAGATATGATCTACCTTCCTGAAGATTTTGAGACAGCTTACAATGGACTTTTAGAAGCTGTCAATAATGGGGAAATATCTGAGGAAAGGATTACAGAATCTCTTAGCAGGATATACAGAATTAAGTATGCTGACAGGGTGGAGGAGATAACTAAGGAAAGCTAAGGCGAATGTAAGTGGGGAAGAAAAGTATTTAGGGAGAATAGACCGTAATGGATACCCTTGTAGTAGGTAGTAATGGTTATTTTTCGAAGGAATCTCTCGAAACTGCATTTGGAACAGACAATATAATACTTTGCGGACCAAAGCTTGAAAGCCGGAAAGAAGGTAATATCAGGTGGTTTAAAAAGTCTATCATGGGTGATGACTTTAAAACTTTATTTTTTACCTATGGCTTTGAGCGAGTTGTATTTGTGTCGCATTTTATAAATAAGGACAGCTATGAGGTGGGTGAGATAGAGCAGCTTCGTAATGTCCTTTCACTTTGTAGAAAGACAAAAGTAAAACAATTTGTTTATGTGACATCTGATGAGGCACTTCTTGATGTAGAAAACAGTGACTCTCTCATATACAGTTCTGTGGAATCTATCTGCAGATATTATGCTGAGCAATACCAGATTTCAGTAAAAATAATATACTCTCCTCATTTGATAAGTGGGCACTATAAAGATGATTTTTGGTGCCGTATTTTTGATGCCCTTGAAAAAGGAGAAAAGGTTGAGATAAGGGCAAGAGGCGATGAAATAGCAGACTTTTTGTCAATCGAAGACCTTTCAGACTTTTTGAGCAGACTTTTTGATGTGTGGGGAGAAGATGAAAGTGACAATGGCATCTATGAAACTATCTATCTTCGAAGTGGTGCAAGCACTACTTATGAAGAGGCATTTTCATCAATCAAAAAGATATACAAAAATGCAGATGTGGTTTTTGTCGGATCATCGATTAAAGGCAGACTTGAATACGGGCAGGATGTTGCAAGGCATTTTTATGGGTGGTTTGCCCAAAAAGATGCTGTTTCTGAAATTGGTGAGTATGTAAAGCAGTATCGTGAATTGTACTGCGTTAAAAAGAAAATCACCGAAATTATTAGAGAAAAGCTAAGAATAAACGGAAAGATAATGATGTTCCTTGAACTGATCCTGGGAGCATTTCTTGTTGAAGTTTACAATTATTATTCCGGTGGCAGTGTGCAGTTTAGAATGATTGATGTAAGACTTTTATTTGTTGTGCTTATGTCCCTGGTCTATGGTACACGAATTGGCGGAATCACTGCTATACTGGAGATCGTGTCCTTGGTACTTGCATATTACAGGCAGGGAACTAATGGCATTTTACTTTTCTATGATCCAAGCAACTGGATACCATTTATTCTTCTTATGGTCACAGCAGCGGTCTGCGGGTATATCAAACAGAGAAAAGATGAGGATATTGCCTTCATATCTGATGAGAATAAGCTGTTAAAAGAGGAAAAAGGCTTTGTTAACAGGCTTTATGAAGAAGCTATGGAATATAAGAATCAGTATAAACAGGATCTTATAGGAAGCCGTGACGGATTCGGAAGAATTTTTGATGTAGTTCAGAAACTCAGCACCACTGTGCCGGAAGAGATTTTTGCTGAGTCAATTCCTGTCATGGAAGATGTTCTTGATAACAGGTCCATAGCAATATATACGATCAATGATAAGGGTGCAAGATTTGCAAGACTTAGCGTTGCATCAGAGCAGATCAGTTCCAATCTCAAAAAATCCATAAATCTTGATGATTACAGACCGGTCATAGATGAAGTTTCAAAGGGGGAGATCTGGTTTAACAGAGACGTTAAAGAGGGATTTCCAACTTATGTTGCCGGAATAAAATCTGATGGTACCTTAAGCGTTTTGATAATGATCTATCACGTCGAGTATATTCAGATCAGCACTTATTATACGAACCTTATCAGAATTTTAAGCGGACTTATGGAGAACTTTATTATCAAGGCGTGGGAGTATCAGAAGGCTGTTGCTGATAAAACATACGTTGAGGGAACTTCAATCACTCAGCATGAGTATTTTGTACAGCAGTTCAATATTCAAAAAGAAATGGCTGATAATAAGCTCACAGACTTTAGGCTCTTTAGGATTATGCGAGAGAACAGAACTCTTACGGAAATTGATGAAATGCTTCAGACCAAGATCCGCAACAATGATATTGTGGGACTTGGCAGTGATAACAATATATATCTACTGGCATCGCAGGTGGATGACAGCAGTGAACCTATTGTATTAAAGAGATTCCAGAATATGGGGCTTAAGTGTGATGTAGTGGAGAGTGTAGGATGATAGTATTCATTTTTCTGCTCGTGCATTTTGCACTATGCCTTGCTGTATTCGTGTTAATGAAGCTTGGCGTATTAAAAATTGATAGTCTCATGATGGTCATGGTGATATGCATTCCGTTTTGGGGTGCTCTTTGTGCTGTGATCATAACCGTAATGGTAAATCTCGGCAAAGATGGAAATAAGAACGGCGACCTTGAACTTATGAGAAGTAACCTTCTGGATCAGTCTCTTTTGCCAAGGCAGGAGGCAGAATCTGATGACATTGTGCCTCTTGAAGATGCTCTTATCATGAATGATCCAACTGTAAGACGATCAGTAATGATGGATGTTCTTATGACTGATGTAAAAAAATATATTCCTGTTATCAATCAGGCCAGGATGAATGATGATGTAGAAGTAGTCCATTACGCTACAACAGCTATGGTTGAGCTTTCAAAAGAATATGAATTAAAGCTTCAGGAGTATAGCAGTGAGTATGCTAATAATCCGGGACGAGAGGGACTTCTTGATGAATACATCTCTTTCCTTGCCCAGTATATATCAAGTGGCATGGTTCAGGGACAGCTTCTTGAGATTCAAAGAAATACCTACCACCAGCTTCTTATAACCAAGCTTACGCTTAAGCCTAATATTGATGATTATGAAAAACTTGTTAAGAGTCTGTTGAATTCAAAATTATATATCAGGGCTGACGTAGCTCTTTCTACAATGGAGCAGAATTGGCCTTCGGATGAGAGAAACTGGCTTTTGAGGTTCAGATACTATTATGAGACAGGTGCCAGTACCAAGTTAAAAGAAATGATAAAAAATACAGCTGGTAGCGGCAATTACTATTCAAGAGAGATAAGAGAAATAGTGAAGCTGTGGGAAAAAGAGGAGATGGGAGCATGAAGAAAAGACATTTTTATGTTTTGATAAATGTGGCCATCGGCTTTTTTGCCATATTTTTGCTTCTCCTGGTTGAGAGGATTGGAATCCTTTACAAGGGAAATGCTGAAAAGGTGACTCTTTTGCCAAGTGACAATGTTGTGAATATGAAGGAAGCTTCGGGAGAAAAGAAATGTCTTTTGATCATAAATACAAATGATGGCACAAGTAATCTTATCTATCCTCAGTATGAACAGATACTTAAGGATATGAGAGTATACTACGATACACTTGATCTTGCAGGCAATAAGATAAGTGAAGGCATGTTTTCTGGCAGCAAAAGTGCATATGAAACGGTTGTTGCAGCTATCAGCGACTATTCTGTCATGCAAGAGGACATTTTTATTCTGACAGACTGGGTAAAAGAGGGTGGAAGACTCCTTTTGGGAATAACGCCTATGAGGTCAGATAACTTCGATATCATTAGTTCTAAGCTTGGAATAATTGAAATGGGAAATAATTTTTCATCAGTTTCAGATTTTGTTTCTGAGAAAGATTATATGCTTGGCGCAGAGAAAACATACTATATAGACGATGCTTACGAATCTTCACTGGTTGTTCAGCTTGAGTCCTCGGCCAGAGTTTATGCCCACACTTCAGATGATAAGCCGCTTGTATGGAGTTATAAATATGGAGATGGGAAGTTTGTTGTGTGTAACTTCAGTTATGTTTCAAAGGCATACAGAGGCATATATTCAAGTGCTTATACTCTTTTGGAGGATGTTTTTGTCTACCCGGTTATAAATGCTTCTACATTTTATCTGGATGATTTTCCCTCACCAACTCCTTCAGGTGATGGTGAGTATATCAGAAGAGATTATGGTATGGGAATCGCTCAGTTTTATTCAGCTGTGTGGTGGCCCAAAGTCCTTGCACTTGGGGATAAGCACAATATTCCATATACAGGACTTATTATTGAAACATATGAAGATGATACCGGCGAAGAACTTCCTACCAACAAGAGCACTGCGGATTATTACTACTACGGAAACATGCTTTTGAACAAGGGTGGCGAAGTAGGATATCACGGCTATAACCACCAGCCTTTATGCGGGCCTGACTATGTATATGAAGATGATATCGGATATAAGGTGTGGGAGAGCTATAATGCCATGTACAACTCCCTTGATGAACTCACAAAGTTTTCTACCGGCATTTTTCCGGGTTCTGAGCTGAGTGTATATGTTCCGCCTTCTGATGTTTTATCCCCTGAGGGAAGGCAGCTTATAAGTGATGAGTTTCCCAATATCAAGACAATAGCAAGTATTTATTTTGAGGGACCCGATGCATATTCTCAGGAATATGAGGTTTCAGAGGATGGAGTTGTAGAAACTCCAAGAATAGTGTCCAGCTGTATTATCGATGATTACATGAAGCTGGCGGCATTTTCAGAGCTCAATTTTCATTTTGTTACATCTCACTTTATGCACCCGGATGATCTTCTTGATGAAGACAGAGGAGCAGCTATTGGATGGAAACAGCTTAGTCAGAATCTTGATGATTATATGACCTGGATAGATGAATCTGCTCCGGATATAAGACACCTGACGGGCTCAGGAATGGCAGGCGCTGTTCAGCGCTATGTCAATGTGATTTCTGACACGGAAGTAGATGACCAAAAACTTACAATTAAGACGGAAGGACTTATAGATGATGCTTTTTACCTTATAAGAGTTTCAGAAGGGGAACTTGTAAGCGCAGAAGGTGGATCTTTGAAGAAACTAAATGGCACTTTGTATCTTCTTGATGCAAATCAGGAAACTGTAACTGTGACAAGGAAATAGACTATGGAAATATGCCTTATTTTGGAGGGAAGTTATCCCTATACATACGGTGGAGTGGCGTCCTGGATGCACGGTTATATCCAGGCGCTTCCTGAGCATACTTTTATTTTATGGGTGATTGGTGCTCATGCCAGGGATAGAGGCAGATACAAGTATGAGCTTCCGCCAAATGTTAAGGAGGTTCACGAAATCTTTTTGGACGACGCTTTAAAGGTAAGAGCGGGTAAAAAAGACAAATTCAAACTGTCAAATGAGGAAAAAGAAGCCGTAGAAAAGCTTATAGATTGCGAGAGCCCTGATTGGAATCTGCTTTTTAACATGTATCAGGATAGACATTATAATCCTGCAAGTTTTCTTATGAGTGAGGAATTTCTTGAAATATTGACAAGGCTCTGCAAAGAAAAATATCCATATGTGGCTTTTGCGGAGACCTTCCACACGATCAGATCCATGCTTCTTCCTGTACTGTATCTTCTTGGAAGTGAAGTTCCGGAAGCGGATATATATCACACAATATGTACGGGATATGGGGGACTGCTGGCTTCTCTTGCGGGTTATAAAACAGGAAAACCTATCATGCTTTCTGAACATGGCATCTATTCAAGAGAAAGAGAAGAAGAGATAATAAGAGCCCAATGGGTAATACCTGCCTTTAAAAGACAATGGATCAAATTTTTTTACATGCTGTCTGATGCAGTATATAAAAGAGCTTCCTATGTCACCTGTCTGTTTGAAAACGCCAATAAGATACAGGTTGAGCTTGGGGCTGATCCGAAGAAATGCAGGGTTATTCCAAATGGAATAAGATACGAGAGATTTTGCAACATTCCTTATAAGGAAGATGATGGTTTTGTAGACATTGGGGCAGTTATCAGAATTGCTCAGATAAAAGATGTAAAGACATTAATATACGCTTTCCACGAACTATCAGGAATGAGAGACAATGCAAGGCTGCACATTCTTGGAGGCGTTGATGATGAGGAATATGCAGAGGAATGCTATCAGCTGGTGGAGAGCCTTGGACTAAAAAATATCAAATTTGTTGGACAGGTTGATGTGGTGAAATACATGGAGAAGCTGGATTTTACTGTGCTTACTAGTATTTCGGAAGGACAGCCTCTTTCAGTTCTTGAATCCTTTGCTTCAGGAAGGCCTGTTGTTACAACAGATGTTGGATGCTGTCGTGAACTTATAGAAGGGGCAAGCGGAGACTTTTTCGGAACTGCGGGCTTCATTGCACCGCCTATGCACAGAGAGGGGCTTGCAAAGGCTATGGACAGAATGTGCAGCGACAGAAATAAGCGAATTGAGATGGGACAAAACGGAAAGAGGAGAGTTGAAAAGTATTTCCAACACCCGCAAATGATGTACAGGTACAATAAATTGTACAATATGATCGAATATGGAGTTGATTTATAAATGGCAGGTATAGGATTTGAGTTAAAAAAGCTCTTTAGAGCCACAGGTGTCCTGTCGATGCTGAAAGCCTACGGCTATACGGGAATGGTCACAGCAGGTCCAATGCTGCTGGGGGTACTTTTCCTTCTTAGCATCAACTATATTGGAAGGGCAGCAGGGCTGCAAAAGCCTGAACAGGACCTTCTGGTATGCATGATAACATATTGTCTTTTGGCATCCATGATGATTGGCAGCATCTTTTCTATGGTAATGACCAGGTATGTTGCAGATCTTTTGTATGAGGAAAAAGAAAAGGATGTAATACCTTCAATGGAGGGAATACTTGGATTTGAGATGCCTTTTGGCGGCATTTTATGGATCATATTTTTGTTAAATGCAGGAATTGACCTTATGCTGTGCATTCTCAATTTTGTCTTATTTATGGAGCTTATAGTGGCCTGGACACAGATGAACTATCTGACTGCAGTCAAGGATTATAAAGGTATTCTTATGTCCTACGTTTATGCCATTATTTTTTCTGTTCTTACTGCGATGTTTGGCTGTGCTTTTTTAGGAGTATCCCTACATATCCTGATGCTCAGCGTAAGCGTCGGATATGGCGTTATGATCGTATATGACATGATCCTTTTGTATGGATACTTTCCAAATTCCATGGAAAATCATTTCGCTTTTCTTCCTTGGTTTGACGAGTACAAAGACCTTATGCTTGTTGGCTTTTTTACAAACTTAGGGTTATTTTCTCATCTTGTCATAGCCTGGATGAGTGATGTGGGAATACAGATAAAAGGCCTTTACTATGGAGCGCCTCAGCATGATGTGGCTGCGCTTTTTGCCTTTATCACGATTCTTATTACCACCATCAATTTTGTGGCATCGGTTGAAGTTAATTTTTATCCAAAGTACAGGAGATATTATGATCTTTTTAATGGAACAGGATCAATTGTTGAAATAGAGCAGGCTGAAAATGAAATGATAACTGTTTTGGAACACGAGCTTGTTTACACAGCCAGAAGGCAGTTTTATGCCACGGCACTTATTCTTTCCGTGGGACTTGTGTTTTTGGAAAGACTCCCACTTGGATTTGATTCTCTGATGGAAGGGTACTTCAGAGTGCTGAGCGTTGGCTATGGAGCTTACGCAGTAGGTAATGTTCTCATGCTTATCCTTATGTATTTTACGGATTATGAGGACGCGAGAAATTCAGCGATTCTTTTTGGAGTTTCATCTACTGTTCTCAGCGCATTGTCACTGCTTCTTGAAGCAAAATATTATGGATTTGGATTTGCTTTAAGCTGCATAATCTATTTCGTTTTTGCACTTTTTAAACTTATCAGTTATACCCAAAAGCTTCCATATCATATCCTGAGTTCACAGCCTATTGTGGCTGAAAGGCATTATGGCTTCGGAAGTAAACTCTATGCGTTTATAAGCAGGAATCAAAAAGCTGCATAAGAAAGGCACTTTTATGAAAAAGAAAAAGAAAAAAAGTATAGGAATAGTATTTGGATTTATTGTGGTAGCGGCAGCTATTGCCGGAAGCAATATATATAACTACTATTTTAATACGGACAATCAGTCACAGGCAGAAACAGAGACTTTTTTGCAGGTGATAGATAATAAGAATATCAGTACGGATGAAAGTGGTGTCAGTCACATTCGAGATGTTGATGCCCTGTATGAAGACGATGGAATGGATGTAGTTACTATGTATCTGACTGTCAGACAGGGCAATGAGATTGAAGGAACGAACCATACCTGGGAAGAGGTCAACTCACATTCTGCCTATTATTACGATGAACTGGGTATTCCAAGGTATAAGGTGGAAGCTCTTTTGCAGGTTGGAACAGAAGAGGGAATTCCGGCGGGAAATCTTGGATTTGGCAGGACAGCTCCTAATGCGACTGTTCAGATAAGAGGTCAGAGTTCCAGTAAGAATGTTCAAAAGAACTATAAGATCAAGCTCAAAGAAAATCAGGGAAATTGGAATGGACAGACTACTATAGACTTAAACAAGCACCAGACTGACGGACTTAGATTTAGGAATAAACTGGGATTTGATATTTTGAAAAATGTGGACCAGCTAATGAGCCTGAGAACTCAATTTGTTCATCTTTATGTCAATGACCTCACAGATGGAAGTGATGACGGATTTGAAGATTATGGCTTGTATACGCAGGTTGAACAGCTCAACAAGACAGCTCTTAGGGCCCATGGACTTGACAGATATGGTCAGCTCTATAAGGTGAACTTTTTTGAATTTTTCAGATATGAGGATGCTATAAAACTCGAGACAGATCCTGGATATGATGTAAGTAAATTCCAACAGTACCTCGAGATAAAGGGGGATAGTGACCATACAAAGCTCATTGATATGCTTGATGATCTTAATGATTATTCAATTTCCATAGATGAAGTGCTGGATAAGCACTTTGACAGAGAGAATCTTGAATATTGGCTTGCGTTTAATATTTTGACCGGAAATGTTGATACACAGAGCAGAAACTGTTATCTTTATAGCCCTAAGAATGAAAATGTGTGGTATTTTATTAGCTGGGATTTAGATGGTGCATTCAGGATCAAAGAAAATGAAATCCTTACAAGAACAGATTATGGAAGCTGGGAAAAAGGTGTAAGTAACTACTGGGGTAATGTACTGTTTAACAGGTGCTTAAAATCTGATAGCTTTAGAGAAGAGCTCGATAGAGCAATCCTTGATCTAAAAGAAAATGTTATTACTCCAAACAGGATCAGCGAGATGATAACAGATTACAGGGCAGTCGTAGAACAGTATTTATGGAACGCTCCTGATATCACTTATGAACAGCTGACTCCCGAGCAGTATGATGAGGTAGCATTGGAACTGCCGAATCAGATTGAGGAAAACTATGAGCACTATCTTGCATCTTTGGAAAAGCCATTACCTTTCTATGTGGGAGAACCGGTTATCGAGGATGGAAAGCTTCTTATGAACTGGGATACTGCCTATGATTTTCAGCAGGATGACATTACTTACAAGGCAGTTTTATCCAGAAACTATGATGGAGAAGACGTAGTGGCAACTTATGAGGGTGTATGGACAAAGTTTAGCTGCGATGTTCCGGAGCCTGGTGAATACTTCCTTTCGGTCAGGGCCTATGATGATAAAGGCAATTCTCAGGAGTGTTTTGATTACTACGAAGAAGCCGAAGTTGGAAAAACATATGGAGTACTATGTTTTTATATAAATGAAGATGGTACAATAGACAGGTATACGGTCGTAGAGTAACCAATATAATTAGTAAAGCGGTGTATATATGGATAAAACCTTTAGACATGAGTGGAAATACCTTATCAGCTATGGGGAGTTTGAAGCCTTAAAACCAAGGCTTGCGCCCTACTTCAAACTGGATCCTAATGCAATAAACGGAGAATATCTCATAAGAAGTTTGTATTTTGATGACTTTTTTAACAGTGCTTACGAAGAAAAAGATATGGGTGTATTCTTCAGAAAAAAATACAGGATCAGGATTTATAATTTTTCTGATAAAGGTATTAAACTTGAAAGAAAAATCAAAAACGATAAATATATTTATAAAGAAGCAGCAAGCCTCACAAAAGATGAGGTATACAGGATAATTGACGGAGACTACGGATTTCTTTTGCAAAAGGATAATAACCTGCTAAAAGAATTCTATGTTGAATGTGTGAGCAATGTTCTAAGGCCAAGGGTTATTGTGGATTATGACAGGGCCCCATATATTCATGATGGAGGAACTGTCAGGATAACCTTTGATAAAAAGGTCAGGGCAGCGATCGGGAGCTATGATATATTTGATCCTACCCTTCCGACTCTTAATGCGCTTCCGTCAGATAAACTTATTATGGAAGTGAAATACACAGAGTTTTTACCGCAGCTTGTAAGGGATCTGTGCCCGCCAGCATCCAGCGAGTTTACGGCTGCATCCAAATTTGTTTTGTGCTGTGATAAGACCGCATACCTTTATGGTAGCGATAATTATGTAGATGAGAGGAATATTATATGAGCGTTAAAGACATGATCAAAAAATCAATTTTAAATTCTGATGCATATTCAACTTATGATGTTGGAAGCATTGCAATTGCACTTTTAATTGCACTTTTGTTAGGAATTTTGATCTACCTTGTATACAGAAGATTCTATGCAGGTGTCATTTTTTCAAAAAGCTTTGCAGTAACCCTTATTGGTATGTGTGTTCTTACATGCATGGTTACTCTGGCGATCAGTACCAACGTTGTTATTTCCCTTGGTATGGTAGGTGCCCTTTCTATTGTCAGATTCAGAACTGCAGTCAAGGATCCCCTTGATCTTTTGTACCTGTTCTGGTCTATAACAACCGGTATTACTGCAGGCGCCGGAATGTATGCACTTACACTTGTAGCAGCTGTTATCATGATAATCATGATCGCTATTTTCTATTCAAGATCATCAAATGGCAAGATTTATATTGCTGTTATCCATTATGAGGGAACAGAGGCCGGAGATGAGATTTTAAGAGCATTTGGTAAAAAGAAATACTTCGTTAAGTCCAAGACTATGCGCGGCGATGTTACAGAGCTTGCTGTAGAAGTTAATGTTAAGGGCGATGACTTCTTCTTCGAAGAAAAGATAAGAAACATTGACAATGTAAAAGATGTAACACTCATTCAGTATAATGGGGAGTACAATGCGTAAAAATAAGCTGATGCTGCTGTTTATATTTACTCTTCTTGCAGCGGTTTTGGTTGGAGCATTCTACATGTTCTTTAATTTCAGAAAAGAAAAAGTATTTTACTATAAGGCAGATGATGGCGTTTATCCCAATCCATATATGGGATTTGCGCCTGATTGTGACAGCGTGGATCTATGTCAGACAAGTACTCTTGTTTATATGAACCTTAAATGGAGAGAGCTTGAACCTGAAGAAGGCGTTTATGCCTGGGATAACATAGAAGCTGACAATCATCTGGATGAATGGAGAAAAGAGGGCAAGCATCTTGTCCTTAGATTTGTTTGCGATTATCCAAAGAGTGAAGAACATATGGATATTCCGGACTGGCTCTATGAAAAGACAAAAGATGGTGAGTTCTATACAATAGAGTACGGGTGCGGATATTGCCCTGATTACAATAATCAGGTATTTATCAGCGAACATGAAAAAGTTATAAATGAGATCGGAAGGCATTTTTCAGAAGATGGGTTCCTTGCTTATGTTGAGCTTGGAAGCCTTGGTCACTGGGGAGAATGGCACACATATTATCCCGCAGGAATTCCTAAAATGCCTCTGACAGAGATCAGAAGCATTTACGTGGGGCACTATGTAAATGCTTTTCCTTATGCAAGGCTTTTGATGAGAAGACCTTTTGCAGAGATGCCTGAAGACTTTGGAGTTTTCAATGATATGACAGGAGCAGAAGAGGATACTCTGGAGTGGCTTGACTGGATAGAAAACGGCGGTGCTTATAATGCAACCAAAGAAGAAAATGGTCTTAGAAGTGCTCCTGATGTATGGAATGTTGCACCTGTGGGCGGAGAATTTACAAGTTCAATACCTATGAGCACTATGCTTGGAGATGAACTTGATAAAACCCTATCTTTACTTAAAAATTCTCACATGACATTTATTGGACCGATGGTTCCTGAATGCCCAAGAGGGGATGAAGGAGTTTCAGAAGGTGCATTAGATGTCTTAAGGACTGTCGGCTACAGATACAGGGTCAGCTCACTTAGCATGAAAAATGCAGTAAATAATATTACGGAAATCGGAATAACAATGACAAATGATGGCGTTGCGCCGGTGTATTTTGATCTTTTACCATATTTATATATTGAAGATCAAAATGGCAGGGTGATGGACAAATGCCTGATTTCTATCGATCTAAAAAAACTCTGTCAGGATCAGGAAATACAGAGCACAGTAAGGATTTCAAGTGATCTGTTAAAAGAAGATGGAACAAAGATCTACGTGGGGATAGAAGAGCCGGGGAAGAATGAACCAACAGTATATCTGAATATGCAGGCGGACAGAGAAGGGGCAAAATCTCTTTTGTGGGAGAAATGAGAGCTTTTTTAATCAGAATACGGTTGTAATGTGTTAAGAATAATGCGCATGGATTTTGAAAAACTTCGAGATTATTTGTGATTGTTGCCTATTACCTTAAATCTGAAAATGAGTAAAATATAAAATTAGGCTAAAGAAAATAAAATATTGGTTGTCGGTTGTGTTTCGGCAATCAGGTTGTAACTGGACGTATGTGAAGTGAAAACCTTTGCATGCGTTCTTTTTTATGGAGGTAAAACAATGCATCAGAATACAAACAGATATCTTGCAGAAGAAAAGATAGGAAAACTTCTGCTTAAATTTTCTATCCCGTGTATCATGTCGCTTCTTGTATCTGCACTCTACAACATAGTGGATCAGATATTTATCGGAAGAGGTGTGGGTTATCTTGGTAATGGCGCTACAAATGTTGTATTCCCGATAACGGTAATATCACTTGCTATCGCGCTTATGATAGGTGATGGGTGTGCAGCTTACCTTAGCCTCTGCCAGGGCAAAAAGGATATTGAGAGTTCAAATAAAAGTGTTGGCAATGCTGTGACTTTGCTTGTACTTACAGGTGTGGTGATGGCTGCTATCTTTGCAGTGTTTAAGAATCAGATTCTTGCAGCATTTGGTGCTACAGAAAACAATTTTGCTCTTGCCGACGAGTATTTTAATTTCTTAATTATCGGAATTCCTTTCTTTGTAGTAGGAAACGGCCTTAATTCAATCATCAGGGCGGACGGCAGTCCTAAGTTTGCAATGATCACAACACTGATCGGATGCCTTCTTAATGTAATCCTGGATCCGATTGCCATATTTGTTCTTGGTTGGGGTATGATGGGAGCTGCCCTTGCAACGATAACCGGACAGATAGTGACGGCAGTCTGCGGCCTTGTATATCTTACGAGAGCAAAGTCTGTGAAGCTTGATAAAAGGAGTTTTATCCCTGATAGAAATATTATTTCAAAATTTTTGCCTCTTGGAATCAGCAGTTTTCTTACACAGATTTCGATTGTGGTTATCATGGGAGTAATGAACAATGTTCTCGTCACCTATGGTGCAAGAAGCAAATATGGTGCAGATATTCCTCTCACAGTTGTGGGAATAGTCATGAAAGTATTCCAGATAGTGATCTCTGTATGCATTGGAATAGCAGCAGGATCACAGCCGGTTATTGGATATAACTATGGAGCAGGAGAGTATAAGAGGGTAAAAGAGCTGTTTATCACAATAGTGAAGGCAGAGGCAATAGTAGGAGCTGTCGCGCTTATCCTCTTTGAGGCATTCCCTCTTCAGATAACAGCGATATTCGGAAGCGAAGACGGACTATACAACGAGTTTGCTGTAAAGGCATTCAGGATATTCCTGTCAATGATCATATTCACCTGTATCCAGAAGTCAGTAAGCGTTTTCCTGCAAGCACTTGGCAAACCTTCTATGGCAATGGGACTCTCACTCCTTAGAGAATTTATCCTTAGTGTTCCTCTTGCAATAGTTCTGCCCATGTTCTTTGGTGTAGAAGGAGCATTATATTCCGCACCCATTGCAGATATTGGAACACTTATTGCTGTAGTGATCATGTCAGCTATTACATTGAAAGAACTTAATAAAAAAATATCTGAGGGACCTGCAGCTGAGCCTATGATGGATGTGGCTTAAAGGTTTAGAGAGAGAAAATGGGTCATGTTTCGGTTTGCAAAACTGAGGCATGGCTCTTTTTTGTTTATTATCACGGTAGACCCTCAAACCAAACCCTCAAAGTAGCCCCTCAAAATGATTGACCCTCAAAAACTTTGAATACCTTGATTATCTGTATAATCTAAAGAAATTGGTAATTGATTGGTAAGAAATTGGCTCCATACGCCACCATTGACTGGACCTGAGGACAACGCTTTGGTCTATGAGCCGACGGTGAGGATGATGGGAACAGTAGTAAGATTCATGCACCGTCGGATTGAGAATTGTAGCGTTTTCCTCAGAACCCGTCAATGGCAGGCACCTGCGGTGTGGCTAGGTGCAATTGCCTCGGGATCCAATTCCGAGAACAGTAGGGGTGGCTGCTTTCAAGGATGTATGTGACTATATGTCTGCGTCTTTCAATGTAAAGAGAGCGATGATTCTGTTTTGGAAATATAGCCTGATTTTTGAGATTACAACACCATTCGACAAGGATTTTGACGTGTGATTTTGGGCATATACGGCCTTATTTGAGGTTACCACACCATTATATAGAGATCATATGCCTAAAGTTCACTCATCCAATGGATGTGGCAATCCATTTTTTCTCGTATATGCCCAGTTTCACTTCCTGAAAATTCTGTCGATGGATGTGTTAACTTAAAAACATGGCTATATACCCAATTCGCTTTGACAATCCGAATTTTCTATGTTCCATTCAGTCCATATGAACGTGAAGAATAATGGTTTGAGCATATAGGCTGATTTCAAGTCTCGAGCCACCTGTTAAAAGGTGGCTGCTGATTTTTATAACAGCGATTTTCTGAGATATAGGATAAAACCTGAATTTCTATCGAAATCCACTTTGATAATACCTATCATGACCAGAAACATGACCTAAGTAAAAGAAAAATACAAAATAGGTCATGAATTTTGTAGCAGTTTAAGCATTATCACGATAAAAA
>NZ_SVFW01000061.1 GCF_015056685.1 Butyrivibrio sp.
ACACTTTTACCCTAAAACTAATGCGAGGTTTCCGCATAATTACTGCGGTTCCTCGCATTTAGACTGTCAAAGATGGGTTTTTACCATGTCAAAAAGATTACACTATAACTACTTTAAGGAATAAAAGTAACAAGGGGGTTACGATGAATAAAGTAAAAAGCATCTTTGCAGAACTGCATAAAAATAAAGTTCTGTATCTGATGATGGTTCCAACTATTATATGGGTTACTGTTTTTTGCTACGTGCCAATGTACGGTGTGCTGATAGCATTTAAGGACTTCAGCTATAAAAAGGGAATTTGGGGCAGTACATTTGTTGGACTTAAGAACTTCGAATTTCTTTTTCATTATAAAGGCGTCGGTAGGATCTTTTTTAACACAATATTTTTGAATGTACTTTTTATCGCAACCGGAACAATTTTATCAATTTTCTTTGCACTTATTTTTGCGGAGATAACGAACAAAGTGTACAGCAGAGTGGTTCAGACAATAGCTATTTTCCCACACTTCGTTTCATGGACTGTTGTAGCAATGTTCCTTGGGGGAATCATTGGAGGAAGCGGAAGATTTACACATTGGATCATAGAACATGGTGGAAATGATCCTCAGTTTTATAACAATGCTCTTTGGTGGCCGCTGATACTGGTAGTGCTGAAGATCTGGCAGGGCGTAGGCTACGGAACAATTGTCTATGTTGCTGTGATCACAGGATTGGATAAAGAAATATATGAGGCGGCGAAAGTCGACGGCGCAAGCAGACTTCAGATAATCCTAAAGATCACGCTTCCTCAGCTCAAAGTAACAGCTATTATGCTTACACTCATGAGTATTGGTAAGATTTTTAACGGTGATTTCGGAATGATATATGCAATTGTTGGCGAGAATTCTCAGCTTTACGCCACAACCGATGTTATAGATACATTTGTTTACAGAGCACTTCGAGAGCTTAATAATCTTGGCATGAGTACCGCAACCAGTTTTTTCCAGTCTATTGTAGGGCTTGTCATGGTATTTGTAACAAATGCTATCACTAAGAAAATTGAGCCGGATGCGGCAATTTTCTAAGGAGGGAAGGTTATTTATGGGGCATAAAGTGGATAAAAAGAAAACATCAAATGATATAGTCTTTGACATTATAGTTGGAGTAATTGCAGCAGCATTTTGCGTTATGTGTCTATATCCATTTGCAATTATCATTGGCAGCAGCTTTGAGACAGAAAAGAATTTTGGATTATATGGTTTCTCTATTTTTCCAAGGGACTTTACTACTAAAGCATACAGTATGGTTTTGGGAGACTCGCAGATTTTTAAGGCATACGCAGTGACTATAGGAACAACTGTCATAGGAACACTGATATCAATGTTTTTGACAATTACTATGGCGTATCCATTGTCACTTAAAAAAGTTAAATATCGCAATATAGTCACATTCTATGTTTACTTTACTATGTTGTTCGGTGGCGGACTGGTGCCAACATATCTTTTGATAAGTAAGACCTTAAATATGAAGAATAATCCGATTGTTCTTGTGCTTCCTGTTGCCTTTGTGGCTTGGAACATGTTCCTTATGAGGAACTTTTTTGCAGCACTTCCGTCGGAACTTGCAGAATCGGCCTATATAGATGGAGCAAATGATATACAGATTCTTACAAAGATCATTCTACCGGTTTCAGTTCCGGGAATAGCAACAATCAGTCTGTTTTATGCTCTCAATTATTGGAATCAGTGGTTTAATGCCATGCTTTATATCGAGAAATCAGATTACTATCCTTTGCAATATCTTTTGATGCGAATGCTTAGAAGTGTGGATTCCATGCGTGAGATGGCGCGCAGCACCGGAATATCAATGGGGGATATTCCTCAGAATTCACTTCGTATGGCTACAACTGTTGTGGCCATAGGACCTGTTGTTTTACTCTATCCATTTGCACAGAAATATTTTACAAGTGGCTTAACAGTGGGTGCGATCAAGGGGTAATGTAAGGCATCGGAACGGGTATTAAATGCAGGAAATCTTCCGTGAGGATCCAGCGGATGATATATATGATGTTTAGGAGGGTACTATGAAAAGGAGAAACACAAACTTAGCAAAAAGAGTAACTGCTACAATTATGGCAGCTGCAATGGTAATGGGGCTTGTTGCATGTGGGAGCGCAGAGAGCAGTCAGGAGATCGGGAGCGATACTTCTTCACAGACAGCAAACAGCACTGAAGCCGGAGAGAGCAATGTAGAAGCATCGCCAATCACAAAAGATGTCACGATCAATATTCGTGTAATGAACGAAGCAAAAAATGTGGACAAGGTCATTGCAAAGTATGAAGAGATGGTTGCAGATGACCCTGTGATGAGCAAGATACATCCAAATATTGAGTATGTCATTGGCGCAGATTACAAAGATAAGCTGAATATGGCATTATCTGCGCAGGAGGACATTGACCTCATGTTCTGCGGATCATGGTACGGTCTTACAAAGTTTATTCAGGAGGGCGACTTTGCAGACTTAACTGAGTACTTTGATAATGATCAGTTTCCAGGGCTTAAAACTGCATTTTCAGGGCAGTTTTTGGATGCCATGACATCATATGTCCGTCAGGAAGACGGCTCATACACCAAAGGAATATATGGTATCAACATGGCCAATGCTTATGAAGACAGCCGTGGATTTATGTATCGTGAGGACCTTCGTCAGAAATACGGCTGTGATGAGATTACAGATCGTGACAGTCTGATGGCTTTTGTAAAGACTGTTTGCGAAAATGAGCCTGATATGATGGGAGTAAATCTTTGGAATTTCTTTTACCTTGACAGCCCTGTGTATACCGGAAAGCACGACAATGTATTTAGCCAGGATTCTACAGAGGTGTTCGGAGATCAGACTAGAATATATGTGGGATTAAGCGAAGATCATACGAAGGTATTAAATGTGGTTGTAGCCGGAGACAGCGAGGAGGAATTTGCCAAGATGCCAGAGGGCTATCAGTATGATTTCATCACTGAATACGCAGTAAAGCGTACTGAGTGGAATTCATATCTTAACCCAAGTCGCGGAGAAACAACACCTGTGGAAAAGCCGGCTGCAATTTCCTACAGCGCACTCAGTGAGTTTGAGAACAGGTCAAAAGAGGCCATGGAAAATGTGCCTGAGTCTGAATGGAGATTCTACGTTATTGATGATGCTCAGAGGAACAAAGAGGAAGGCGCTGTTATCTGTGATATAGCAACTAATAACTGGCTTGTTGTTCCGGAGTGGTCAGATAAAAAGCTTGCAACTATGTATTTCCTTGATTGGATGTTTGGTTCTAAAGAAGCTCACGACCTTTTCCAGTATGGTATTGAAGGAGAAGACTGGGAAGCAATTGGCGATAATGGCATGAAGAATACTGACATTTCTGATGAAGAAAAGTACGTTATGCCCGGTTACTCTTTTACCTGGAATCCAAATTATGTAAGATATAGTGAGCTGGTATTAAATAATGCAGAACTTAAGGCAGACTTTGATTATGCATATTCAGATTCTACTTATCAGCTGAGCCCGCTTGCCGGATTTTCATTTGATGCTTCAAATGTTGAAACTGAAGTGGCAAATATTTCAGCTCTTTCTAATGAGCTTCGTTTGAACATCTCACTTTATGAGGCAGATGAGGCAGTGGAAAAACTGCAGACATGGCATGCTGATGCAGAGGCAGCAGGTCTTGAAACAGTCCGCCAGGAACTCATTACTCAGCTCCAGCAGTTCTTGGATGCAAAAAATAATCAGTAAAGAGATAGGAAGTATGGAGTCAACAAGAAGTTATTTGATAAATGGCGATATCTGGCGAGATACAGGCGGCAACATAATACATGCACATGGAGGCCATATTCTCTTTTGGAATGGAGAGTACTACTGGTATGGGGAAAACAGGACAGAGAACAGGTATGTAAGTGTATATGCGTCAAAAGATCTGATGAACTGGGAATTTAGACGCGATGTACTCACAACGGCATCGAAATGCATGGAGCACAGGGTAAAGACGAATCTGTCTCTTATCACAGAAAAAGGGAAAAAGATAAATATAGAGAGACCCAAGGTCGTCTATAACAAAAAGACAGGCAAATTCGTGATGTGGATGCATGTCGAAAATGGTGTTGATTATAGTTTAGCCGCTTGTGGAATTGCCATTTCAGATACGCCGGATGGGGAATTCACTTATCTTGGAGCATTTAATCCTTTTGGGTATATGTCCAGAGATTGTACACTTTTTGTGGATGATGATGACACTGCCTATTTTATCTCTGCATCAAGAGATAACGCAGATCTTCACATGTACAGACTTACAGATGATTATCTAAACGTTGATGAGCTGGTTAAAAAACTGTGGCAGGGAGAGTACAGAGAAGCCCCTGCAGTAGTAAAAAGAGAAGGTATTTACTATATGTTCAGCTCATATTGTACAGGTTGGGCGCCAAATCAGTGTAAGTATGCTACTGCAGACAAGATCGATGGCTTCTGGTCCACGCTGACCAAGATAGGGGATGAAACTACATATCGCACACAGCCAGCCTTTTTCCTTACTGTAGTAAACACAGGAAACATTTATTATTTTTCAGACAGGTGGAATGGTAAAGATTATGATGATTCACGATATGTAGTTCTTCCTTTGAGGTTTGGTGATTGTGGAAAACCAATTCTTGACTACCAGGAGACAGTTACCATAAGTTGATAAGAAGCACAAATATAGATAGGAAGACAGTTTAAGACAAGGTGTAGGGCATAAAAACCGACACCTTGTCTTTTTCAGTGATGCAAATATTTATAGGTATTTATTAGTAATAACGTGTATGCTACATTAAATATTATAAACATTGCTTAAAACAGGGGTTGAAAAATGGGTAAAGCAGAAAAATATAACAAGATAAAAGACACAATAGAGATCCTGGAGAATAATCTTTGGGAAGATGTCAGACCAGTAGATGAGCTGATGACTGAAGATGGGATACGGATAAAAGAAGTTCCGTATGGCAGAAGGGAAACTGTTTTAGAGGATGTTTCCGGGTGGGATAAATTTGAACATGGAGCTTCCTGGGGAGAACCGGATACTCACTACTGTTTTCATGTGGCAGTGGAAATACCTGAGATTTATAGAGGTAAGGAGGTTTTGTTCTTTTTATCCACAGGGGCAGAGGACATATGGAATACAAACAATCCCCAGATGCTGGTATACATAAATGGTAAAAGACGCTGCGGAATGGATATGAACCACAATAGCATTACTATCTATGATAAAGAAGACTGGGCTTGTGGAAAAGATAGGCTTGTGGATATCAGGATATATGCCTATTCAAATCTTGATAAAAATGAGAACTATCTGAAGATGACAATTGCGGCTAGAAATGAGGCTGTTCAGAAGCTCTATTTTGACCTGAAAGTCCCATTTGAAGCCATGCAGGCCATGCTTGGGATTCCTTCCTCAAAGCGCGAATCTGTGCTTGATACAACCGCAGGAGCCTTTGAAGAGCAGAATAAAAATGTGGAAATCTCTGATGAGATTCTCGATGAGTTATCCACAAAGATATCCACGGATGTGCAAAACTCCGTGAAAATCATACTTGATGGACTATCCACAGCGTGTGGATTAATAGACGTGGAAAACGTGGATAATAAAAATCCACTTACCAACAATTGTGGAAAACTCGCAGAAGCCGCAGATTTCCTAAGGAAAAACCTATATGGCAAAGATTATCTGCCGGTTACAGTGGCAAGTGTTGGACATACGCACATCGATGTTGCCTGGAAGTGGAGAATTCGTCAGACAAGAGAAAAGGTTATCCGCAGCTACTCAACTGTTATGGAACTTATGAAAAAGTATCCGGAATATCTTTTCATGGCCAGTACTCCACAGATGTATGACTTTGTAAAAGAAGAGGAGCCTGAGCTTTTTGAGGAAATAAAAGAGAAAGTTAAGGAAGGCCGATTTGAACCGGAAGGCGCAATGTGGCTTGAGGCAGACTGTAACCTGACTTCAGGTGAGTCTCTGGTTAGGCAGATCCTTTATGGAAAAGAGTACTTCAAAGAGGAGTTTGGTGTAGACAGCAAGGTTTTGTGGCTCCCTGATGTGTTTGGCTATAGCGCAGCTCTTCCACAAATCCTTAAAAAGAGCGGAATAAAGGCCTTTATGACCACAAAGGTTGCCTGGAATGATACCAACAGGATGCCACATGATCTTTTTAACTGGGAAGGTATCGATGGCAGTGTGATCCCTACCTATATAATCACAACCTGTGATTACGACAAGGCTGTGGAAGCAGGGAAGGATGACAGGATCCTTAACTATACCTACAACGGAAGGCAGAATGCATCTCAGGTAATGGGAGCATGGGAGGCCTTCAGGGAAAAAGACCTTACAGATGCAGTTCTTGACTGCTATGGATATGGAGATGGAGGCGGCGGTCCAACCTGGGAAATGCTGGAGATGAGTAGAAGGTTAGAGCTTGGTATACCAGGAGTTCCTAAGACAAAGCAGAAATCAGTTGGCCAGTTCTTTGAGGACCTTCTGAGGGAAACTCTGGGAAAAGATGTTCCTACCTGGAAGGATGAGCTTTATCTTGAGTACCACAGAGGAACCTACACATCTATAGGAAAGAACAAAAAGAATAACAGAAGGTCGGAGTATCTCTTAGCAGAAGCTGAGCTTTTGGCTGTGTGCGCGTATCTGCAGGGACAGAAAGCATATCCGGAAAAAGAGATTAAGGATATATGGAAGAAGATCATGCTCAATCAGTTCCATGATATTTTACCGGGTTCCTCAATTGAGGAAGTTTATCAGGATTCTGATGTGGACTACGCAGACATAAAGAGAAGAGCAGAAATAATCATAGATGAAGCTGCAAAGGAACTTGATCTGTCAAAACTTGTCTGCCATGTGGATAATGCTGAAGGCGGTGATATTGCTTGTGGTGAGGAAGAAGCTGTAAGTAATGATATTACTTGTGAAGATAAAGATGGAAAGATTTTTATAAATACAAGATTTTATTCAGTAGTAGTGGACAGCAATGGTGAATTAGAAAGTCTTTTTGATAAAAAATGTGGAAAAGAACTGCGTGATAAAAACCAAAGTCCTTTGAACAGACTGATCGCCTTTGAGGACAAGCCAAAGGAGTACGACTGCTGGAACATTGATGCAGATTTTGAGAATGTTTCCTGGGATGTTACAGATATAAGCGAGTTGTCAGTGAGCAGTGTTGATAATTCGGGAAAAATTGTAATTAGTATAAAGAGGCCATTCAAAAACTCTGAAATTCAGCAGAATATCCATTTCTATGCAGATTCTAGACGAATAGACTTTGAGACCAAGATTGACTGGCATGAGCATCAGACTCTTTTGAAGGCAGCATTTCCTGTTGATGTGGATTCAGAAAAGATCACATGCGAGACCCAGTATGGTAATCTGAAACGAAACCTCAAGAGAGAAAACAGCTGGGATAGGGCAAAGTTTGAGTGTTGTGCTCATAAATGGATGGATATTTCTGATAAAGATGGCTCTTTTGGCGTCGCTGTATTAAATGACTGCAAGTACGGCTATGATGCGAAAGAAAAACTTATGAGACTCACACTTATCAAGTCAGGAATATTCCCGAACCCTAACGCTGATCAGGGACTTCATGAGTTTACCTATTCTCTTTTCCCTCATGAGGGTGATTACAGAAATGGCAGAGTTATCGAAGAGGCAAGGAAACTTAATGAGAACAGCCACTTCTATATTCCTGAGATCAAGAGCTCTTTAAGCGGTCAGCCATCTGACATAGTGGCAGCAGCTATACATGGCGTAATTGACATCGAAGAAAGAGGCGTATTCGTTGAAGCAGTTAAGATGGCTGAGAACTCAAATGATATAGTGATCAGATTGTTTGAGGGATACGGTGAAAAGCATACTGTTAAGGCTGCAGTGTTTAAGGGATATGGTGTTACACCTGATGCAGTGAAAGAAGCTGACTTGCTGGAGAATTGCATTGCAAGTGGCGAGGGCTTCAGTTATGATGTGCAGAATAGGTTATTATCTTTTGAAATTAAGCCGTTTGAAATTAAGACATTTGTGGTTTCTGCATATTGATTTTGGATGAGATTTCCTATTTTGAGTAGTTTATGTTAACTACACCCTTATTTTTGATGAAGTTTTTCCTATATAGGTTGCTTTGCTTTAACTGCACCCTATTTTGAAAAGATTTTTTTCCTATCCTGGTGATATCTATTCAACTGCACCCTGAAAAAAGGGTGCAGTTACTTTATTTTAGCTGTTTTACGAACAGCATCTGCAAGGGAAAAGGGTGCAGTTAGAAAAATAACCAATCATCAGGAAAAAGAAAAAATAAAAAAGGGGTGTAGTTAGAAGAATAGCCGGTTACCGGGAAAAAAATAATAAAAAAATGATACAATAATTTATGTTAAAAAATTATGAGGAGGATGTTATGAAAAGAAATCAGAAAATGGCGGGAATCGCTGTAGCGGCGGTTGCTGCTGCAATGGTAATGGCTGGATGTGGAGCGAATGATGCGGAGAACGCGACATGGAGCTCAATTGATACTCCAGCAGAAAGTAAGGCGGAGAACACCACAGGAAAAACAACAGAAGCTGCATCAGAAAGCACCGCGGAGAATGGAGCAGGAAATGCAGTAGAAAATTCAGATGGGCAGACTTATTCCGATGTAGAAAATGGCACAGCCAAAGTAAAATACACCGGAAAAGGCGATGTTCCTGGATACTTTGAGCTGTCACAGGTACTCACAGTTGGTGAAAGTTATACCGTTAACGAAATATGTGATGCTTTAAAGAAGATTGAAGATTTTCAGCAGGATGCGGAGATAGCGTATTCACAGATCGATTGCGGAAGTGACGGAGAGGAAGAACTTCTTGTTGAGGCTCAGCTTAGCGCAGGATTTGGCCTTGATATGATAATCAAAAAAATAAATGATGAATTTGTTATTTGCTTTGACCAAAGTACTACAGAAAGATCATACGTAACAGTTAACGCCGATGGAACAATTGAGAGCGGCGGAGCATCAGCTGCTAATATCCATGATGTGGATTATGCTTACGTAGACGCAAGCGGAGAATACAAATTCTTTTATGGTGTGTCAGAAACACTTTCTTTGATGGAAACATATGACATTTATAAGGGTGATTCAGTAACTTCGATTTCCACAGAAGGAATAGATGCCGAGCACATGGCTGTTCTCGAGTATTATTTTGAGCAGAATTATGAGGAAAGAAATTCTTTCTATTCTTTCTATACATTTGATGATAGTTATAGCGAAGTAGAAACTGAAGCTGGAAAAGCCGATATAGCTGAACTGGGAGTCAGATTCAAGGACGAGGGATTCCTGATATATGATTCGGACGGAATAAATGCTGTTCTTAACGAAAGAGCTCAGAAAATTGGGTATCCCGGAAAAATCTAAATAAAATTGAAATATAATATTAATAAAACGATCAACATTTTCAAATACAAACAATATATTGTTTTACAAAGCAATTATTAACTATATAATGTAATTATAGAAACGGCGAATATTTATAAAAAAGTATTATGAGGATTTCAGGGGAGAATAATCATGGCACTGAGCATTTCGGGGATTGTAAGTGCGGTAAATAATTATTTGTATTCTATTTCAGATGTAGCTAAGGCTACATCTGAAGATTCTAATACCACAGATCTGAGCGGAATTTCCCTTTTTCAAAAATATCTGAATAAAGCTACGCAGAATAGCAGCGATTCTTCAGGAACAGAAGCGGCAGAGAAAGTTACGGCTGTCAATACGGATTCAAACAGCGATGCTTCGGCCGATACTGTAACTGTGGCATCTGATAATGCTTCCGGTGGTGTAGATGATGATGCAGCGGTAACGCAGGATACTCTTTCTGAAGAAATCAATTCAGTATTTAATGATCTGGATATTGAATCAACAATTCTTAATAACATATCGAATCGCAGCGTTGATATCAGGTCAGAAATAACCAATAATATAGCATCACATACTGTGGATGTTAAGGCAGAAATACTTCAAAACATGGCAGAGCACGGAGCTGAACTTAGTGAAGGCTCCATTTCGGCAGTCGGAGAGCTGGCACCGTCTTCTACTGCAACGGATGGAGATTCGACTGCTAATTCAAATGCTTACAACGGGCTTCTTTCTCAGAATGCGTTAAAAGAGCTTGCTCAGTCAACATACTTTTCAGGAAATCTGCTTCAGAATGCTCTTATAAGCGGCACATCTGAAAACAGCACAAATAGTCAGGATATTTCACTTTCAGATCTTAATTCCAATTCACTTACTGCTAATTCGTTGGGTGCAGCAGATACGACTCTTTCACAAAGCGAATATGCTGCAGCGCTTTTAAATGCCTACAAGACAACTCCGATAACCAGTGTTTTCGGAGATTTTCAGTTATAAAGCCAGGGCGAAAAATGAGATTTATAACAGCAAGAGTTTGTTCTTGTGATGAAAGCTGCCCATAAGATTGACAACAAAAAATGCAATCTTTTTAACTAGATAACATAAAAACCGCGTAGATAATGCACGGCTATGAAAATAAAATGTATGATATGGAGATATGATTATGCTCTATGTCATACATTTTTTAATGGCAGGGGAGAAAGGACATAATACGTTCATGCTAGCATGATAAGTATTATGGCTTTGAAACCCGAAGAATATGAGGAAGAAGCACTATTGTGCGAATTCCGAATGTTCTAGAATTGCGAGAGTTGCGAGCAACGGAGCAATTCGTGCCATTATTTTGCAGTTACATCAGAGAGGAGCAATCATGAGTAAAGAAACAAAGTTTTTATCAATAGCCATCGGGCTATTGCAGGGGAAATTAAAAGAAGACGGCAAAGAAGATGCGGTAGCATCCAGGATGGATGCAGACAGACTACTTTCATTCACAAAATATGTGCTGGAAAACTACAAACTTAAAGGAACTAAAAGAGTAAATGAAGTAGATTATCCGGGGACAAATGATAGAAACAGATTTCATAACAACGGAATTGTAGATAAAAATGGAGCTCTTGGAAGCATTTATATAGAAACGAAATGCCATGGCCAGGGAACTCCGGCCCAGGTAAAGCTCTTTAAACTACTGCCGGGCGAAACGCCGGAAACCTTCAATAGAGTGAACGGTAAGATAACTATGATCCGCGACATTACCGGCTTTGACGGATGTCTTTCAAGAAAGCTCCCTGTAGGACGATACGTAGTAGAGATTTCCAAGGGAAGTGAGTATGAGATCATCACAGACTCTTTGGAAGTAACAGAAAATAAATATGAAAAAAGACAGTACGAATTAAATCACTTCATTGATCTTTCAGATGATGGATGGATTGCCGGAGATCTGCACCACCACTGTATTTATTCAAGCCCTGTGTTTGGCGGGGATGATGATGTGGTTGAATCTCCAAAGGAAGTAGCTAATTCCATGATGGCCATGGGACTAAGGTACGGAGCGCTTTCTGATCATCATAACGTGCTCAACCATGATTATTGGAGAGCCTGCAAGAGAGATGATTTTACTCCAATAGTGTCAAAAGAAATTTCCACATCTAATGGCCATGTTATGCAGATGGGCGTTGAAAAAGATGTAATATACAGAATTCCTGACGATGAGCACAGGACAGATGAGTACTTAAGAGCTGAATTTGTCAGAATCACAGATGAGATTAAAGCAAACGGTGGCCTTCCACAGATAAATCACCCAAGAGATCTTCAGAGATCTATTTCATGGAATCCTGATTTTGAGGATATGCTGGACATTTTTGAGACCATGGAGATTTGGAACGGCTCAGCGCCAATGATGATGGGAAGCACAGACTATGCGGCATATGAGCTGTGGCTAAAATGTCTTAGAAAAGGTCTTTTCCTTCCGGCAACAACAGGAAGCGATACCCACAATATTGCTGCAGACGACTATCACGTGCTCTATGACAATATTCTCGATACGTACGATTTGATAAAAGAAAACAAGTCAGAACTGGAAGAAAAGTATCCTGAAGAAGCCCATGTATTTGAGCTTATATGCGAAAGTCTTTTACCAATACTTGAGAAATGGGCTGAGACCTGTCTTACAAGTGGCGGCGTCAGAACTTACATTCATGCGGGAGAAGATAGGGAACAGAAAAATCTTTTGCAGACCCTAAAGAGTGGACACAGCTTCTTAACTAACGGACCAATACTTATTCCGACTGTTAATGGCAAGCTTCCCGGTGAGAAACTCTGCGGTGAAAAAGAGCTCCATATAGACCTAAAGCTTTTATCAAACAGAGAACTTACAAAGTTGGAAGTTCATTCTGAAAATGGCCTGTTACAAGAAATAGAGCTTGATGCCAAAAAAGAAAACGGCTTCTACGATTACAGCCGGAAAATAGAACAGACTATAAAAGAAGACCGTTTTGTATATTTCATAGCAAAGAGTGATTGTACAAATCTTGCTATTTCAAATCCTGTGATTTGTGGATGATTGAAATAAATGTAACACCTGCATTTATTTGTGGGTGATAGCAGTTTGCCTATACTGCCTTGGCGAAGTTCCTGCTACTTTATTGAAGATGCGGTTGAACTGAGAAAACGAAGCGAAACCGCATTCTTCAGAAATAACTGAAATCTTATCGTTTGATGAAACTAAACGATATTGGGCATTTTTAATCCTGGTTAGCTGGATGTAGTTGGATAGATTAAATCCGGTAACCTGCTTAAAAACTCTGGACAGATAACTTGGGCTTACAAAGAACTGATCTGAAAGAGTATTTAGCGAAATATCTTCATTGTAATGAGCGTGTATATAGGATGAGACTTCATACATTTTTTGTTCAATAGAGTTATAACTCTGGTCATTGGTATAAATGTTTTTATCCTTAAGACTGTAAAGCGTGTACAAAAACTCCTGGAACTTAGTATGAATGTAAAATTCATCGGCAGGATTGCCATAGTACTGATGCTCTTTTGAAAAAATGAAAAGTGAGTTGAGAATGTCGATAAGCTTCTGTCGATCCTCAAGATCAAACCTGAAGATAGGAACCTCACTTTTGAAAGGCTGAAGAATTTCAGCGTAGGCATCAGCTGTTTCCGGGCTGTTCAGCTCATACATGAAGTCAATGATGATTCTTTTGCTGGGTTCGCCCTTGTAATAAACAGATTTATGCATGACAGAAGGCGCCAAAAGAACAATGTCACCCATGTGAATATTGTAAGGAACACCTTCAATAAGATGAGTAGCATTTGGCGCAAGAAGGATCAACATCTCATAATATGGATGGAGATGCTGGAACTCCATGTTTATAGAGGCATCTCTTTTATCATAATCAATATAGTAAAAAATATTGTTAGGGATGTTGTTGATAATTATATAGTGGTTGTCTTCGTAATAAACACTGTCATTTATAAGCATGAGAATAGTATATATGAAAAAGAAAGAGGTATCAAATGAAAGTCGATAATGAAAAGATTGAAAGCACATTAAAAATTCTGGCAGACAGTTTCCAGAAATTCCTTTACGAGGATGATGAATACTTTTTGGAAAATATGAAGTCAAAGAATCTGGCAGGAGATGATGTGTCAAGATATCAGCACTGGGAGTGGACTCAGGGCGTTGGACTTTATGGCCTCTTACAGATGTACGAAGAGACAGGAAAAGAGGAGTATCTCGAATTTCTTAATCAGTTTTATGAAAAAGAGATTTCTCTTGGACTTCCTGCAAAAAATATAAATACTACAGCTCCTCTCCTTCCCTTATCTTTTATCCTTAAGGAAAAAGAGAACCCTACATATAGAAAAGTATGTCATGAGTGGGCAGAAGCTATAATGAAGGACTTTGTAAGAACTAAAGAAGGTGGTTTTACTCACAGGACTTCAGATAGCGAAAATGATCAGGAGCTCTGGGATGATACTCTTTTCATGACAGTAATGTTTCTTGCCAGCATGGGAGAAATTGAAGATAACGACGAATACAGACAGGAAGCCAGATATCAGTTCCTTTTACATATCAAATATCTTGTAGATCATAAGACAGGTCTTTTGTTCCATGGATGGACCTTTAAAGGGAATCACAACTTCGCAGAAGCCCTCTGGGGCCGCGGAAACTGCTGGTTTACAATGGCAGTGCCTGAGTATCTGTCAATTGCAAAAGTTGAAGGCGCAGACAGAAGATTTTTGATAGAAGCGCTTAATGCTCAGGTAGAAGCACTTGAGAAGTATCAGGATGAAAGCGGAATGTGGCATACACTTGTAGATGATGCGACTTCATATGTGGAGACCAGCGCTACATGTGGATTTGCCTATGGTATATTAAAGGCAGTGAGAATGGGACTTATTGATCCAAAGTACAAAGAGGTTGCACTTAAGGCACTTGATCCAGTACTTGCAAATATCGCAGATGACGGCACTGTTAATCAGGTTTCCTACGGAACACCAATGGGACGTGAATCCAAGGATTTCTACAAGCAGATTGAGATCAAGCCAATGCCTTATGGACAGGCGCTGGCAATGCTGTTCCTTTTAGAGGTGTTGAAAGCTTGATAATACTTGAGAAGATGTGGGAAAAGACATGTATAGAATAGGCGTAGATGTTGGCGGAACAAATATTGCTATAGGACTAGTAGATGAGGCTTACAACATAGTTGTTAAGACATCCATAAAAACATCTGAGGCAAGTGAGCCGGAGCAGATGATAGATGCCATTGCACTGACTATAAAGAAAATCCTCGTGGATAAAGACTTATCGGAGTCAGATATAGAAGCCATCGGTGTTGGAGTTCCGGGAACAGCTGAACTGACCACAGGCAAAATAATGTACGCCAATAATCTTGGCTTTGAAGAGGTTCCTTTTTTACCTAAGCTAAAAGAAGCTTTGGGAGCAGAGCTGGGCAGGAAAACCTCTTTTGATAACGATGGCAATGCGGCTGCAATTGGCGAGTACATCACCGGCGGCTATGATGTGGACAATTTCATGATGGTAACTCTTGGAACCGGAATCGGCGGAGGAATCATCATTAACAGGAAGCTGCTTAGAGGTGTCAATTTTGCGGCAGCAGAGTTTGGGCATATGACTATCAACCTTGATGGAGTGGACTGTAACTGCGGCAGGAAGGGCTGTTTTGAAGACTATGCTTCTGCAACAGCACTTATGAACCAGGCAAAAGAAGCAATGGAAAAAGATGTGGATAAGGAGTCTTTGCTGTGGCAGCTTTGTGGAAAAGCAGGAAATGCAGATGGCGAGATATTCTTTGAAGCGGTAAGACAGAAAGACAGTCTTGCATTGGAGGTTCTTGATGGATTTACTACATATCTGTCTGAGGGAATAACAAATCTTATCAATATTCTTCAACCGGATGTGTTGGTTTTAAGCGGCGGTATAACAAGGGCAGCAGATCTTTTTCTTGATGATTTGAAAAAGAAAGTTGCAAAAGGAATATATTCAAGGAACAGCGAGAAAAATACAGATATTGTTTTGGCGCATGGAATCAGTGATGCCGGCGATGTAGGCATTATTGGAGCGGCGCTCATTGATAGGGGCTGACAGGAATAAACTTAGAGAGCTGACATTTCTGAGTTTTTAGATAAAAGATAAAACAAATAAACGAAACATATTTTATATTGTGAACCTACCGGACAAATTGTTATGTACGGTGGCTTAGGTTTGGGAGGTCAATTATGGAGAAACACTATCAGATAATTTTAAAGGACACAGAGGAGCTGGTTTATGAGTCAATGCGCCAGCAGATCATGGATGAGAATAATCCAAATGTAGGCGCTTTTTTGGATGATAATCATATCCTGGATGCCAAATATACAATTTACAGAACAGCATCAATGATCGCACTTTATTGCAACAGCGACAGTTCTTTATACAGGGATGAAGCTCTTTTAAAAAGAATCAGGTTGGGACTTGGATTTGCTAAAAAGATGCAGCATGATACGGGACTCTACGATTATGTTACATGTAATTTCAACTCTGCGCCAGATACAGCTTTTTCTATAAAGAAGCTTATGCCATTTTTCTTTTACCTAAGAGATATTGTTGGTGATAAGAAAACAAAAGAAGAGCAGGAAATTTTCGACACAATAAACGGAATTATTGAAAAGGCTGCAAAGGGAATCATGACCGGCGGCTTCCATACACCAAACCACAGATGGGCCATCGCTTCAACTCTTATGGAATGCGCAAAAATTTATAATGACGATGAGATGGTAAAGTGCGCAAACAGATATCTGGCAGAGGGAATTGATTGCAACGAGGATGGAGAGTTTGCCGAGAAGTCAGCAGGTAACTATAACCGTGTAAACAACGATGCCATGATCACTTTGGCAGAGGCAACAGGCGACAAAAAGTACGAGGAGTATGCTGTGAGAAACCTTCACATGATGCTTCATTACTGGGAGCCGGACGGATCTGTTTACACTGCTAACTCCACAAGATTTGATAAGGACAGACTTTCATATCCAACTGATTACTACACTGAATACATGCTCATGGGACAGCGACACAACATTCCTGAGTTTTATGAGATGTGCAACACTATCATCGATATTTGTCAAAAGAAAAATATGCTTGCTCCGGACAGCCTCATTTACTTCATGTGGTATCCAGAGTGGAGAACAATAGAGCATGAGGGACTCTATGGTAATCCTGACTATCATGTCTTTTACAAAAACTCAGGAATTTCCAGAAATAAGTCCGGAAGATACACATACACAGCTATGAGCGGCAAGTCCAACTTCCTTTATTTCCATAACGGATCAATAAAGATGGAGATGAAGGTCGCAGGAAGCTTCTGCGAGCACAGAGCTTTCAAGGCAGAAACTATGGAGGAGATAGATGGCGGTGTTCACCTGCATCAGACAATGCACGGCTGGTACTATCTTCCATGGACAGATGAGAAAAGACCTGCTACCAGCGATTGGTGGGAAATGGATAATTCCAAGAGAGATAAGAAAATGGGTCCTGACATGGATATCGATGTCTGGGTTACAGAGTCCAAGGACAAGGACGGAATCGATGTGCGCGTTAAGACAAGTGGCGTAGAGGGTGCTCCATGGAGAATCGAGCTCTCATTTACAGGAGCAACATTCCTTGAAAACGGACACCTGGCAACACATCTTACAGGAAATGAAGCACTTACTGTAAAAGATGATTACGTAGAGCTTTCTAATCACAAGGATACTCTTATTGTGGGACCTGCTTTTGGCGCTCACAGATTTATGGAGGGAAAAGAGGATTCCGAGCTTAGAAACGCAGGTGCATCAACAATTTATTTTACAGACTACACCGGATTCGATCACACAATTACAGTAAGAAATAAGAGAAGCCAGTTCTAAAAAGCTTTTGGGAAAAGATATTTATAGATAGGTAACTGGGGTTTGTCGTTTTTTTAGAGAAGGGTATAAGGGAGTATAGAGATGAGGTATGTTGAGTTTGATCAGAATAGAAAAATGGACATAGTTTTCCTTGGGAGAATAGCTATAGACTTTAATCCTGTAGATTATTTTCATCCACTTGAAGAGTGTACTACTTTTAAAAAGTACCTGGGCGGATCTCCTGCCAATACATCAATTGGTGTGACAAGACATGGCCTTAAAGCAGGCTTTTTTGCCAAGGTATCGGATGACCAGTTCGGAGATTTTGTTATCCACTTCATGGAAAAAGAAGGAATTGATACTTCTCATATCACAAGATGCACAGGCGGAGAGAAGCTTGGTCTTACATTTACAGAAATCCTTTCGCCTACAGAGAGCAGCATCCTAATGTATAGAAATGAGATTGCAGATCTGCAGCTCTCTGTTGAGGATATTGATGAAGATTATATCGCAAACAGTAAAGCTCTTTTGATATCGGGAACAGCACTTGCTGCAAGCCCGTCAAGAGAAGCGGCATTAAAAGCAGTGATGCTTGCGAAAAAGAATGGCACAAGAGTAATCTTCGATATAGACTACAGAGCATACAACTGGAAAAATGATGATGAAATCTCAATCTACTATGCAGCTGTAGCAAAAGAGGCGGACATCATCATGGGATCAAGAGAAGAGTTTGACCTTACAGAAAAGCTCATTGAGCTCGGAAGAAATGATGAGCAGAGCGCTAATGCGTGGTTTAATGAAAACGCTAAGATTGTTCTCATCAAGCATGGAAAAGAAGGCTCAACTGCTTATACAAAAGATGGCGAGAAGTACTCAATCAAGCCTTTCCCTGTAAAGGCTCTCAAGGGCTTTGGAGGCGGCGATGGCTACGCATCAGCTTTCCTATACGGAATCTTCTCTGGCTGGGATATGATAGACTGCCTTGAATTTGGCAGCGCAGAAGCTTCAATGATGGTAAAGAGTCACTCCTGCTCAGAGGAATTACCAACAACCGATGAAGTCAGAAAGTTTATTGAGGAAGAAAAGGCCGAGTATGGTGAGATGATTGCCAGAGGATGATTGCGCAAGATGTGAATAACCAAATGACAAAACTGTATTAGAAGAGATATAAGAAAAACTCCCCACCTGCCAAGGTAGTTTGTAGGCTGATGGGGAGTTTTGTGATATGTTGACCTTTTACTTTTCCATAGAAGTGCTTCTATCCACAGGCTTTTCTGATCCAAGATAATGGAATGGTAAAAACAATTGCCTAAGCGAATCCGAGCTTGACCAATCAATCTTGGAAATGAAAGTTACAAATGAACGCATAGCATTTTGTGGATTTTTTACACTGAAGAAAGTTCCGACGGTTGCCTTATCGGATTTGTTTGTCTGGATAAGCTCAGGGACTATTGCACCTTACCTGTGAAAAGAATGCAAACGGAAAGTTATGACATATAAGCTCTATCCAGTTTGCAAGGAGTGTAAAGATATTAAAGCTTCATCCAGGATTGTAAAATCTTATTTTACTCCAAATTAAACTGACCTTCCCTTGCATTTTTATGCTATATACTTTCTGCGCTTCTTTTACTCCGTTCAACTCTTCTGTCAGATCATTTATTTCTGTTTTCAGTTGCTCAACGTGCTCTTTTATACATTTTGAACCTGCACTATCAATGCTAGTATAGTTATTACGGATCTTCCACGTTTTTAATTCACTTTTTACGTAAGCTAATTTTGTAGTAATCTCAGTATCTCTTGAATCAAATTCATCTTTCTTATGATAGTAGTCTATTAATAACTCCAGTTCCTTTGAAGGCAATTTACTAAATGCTTCACCTCTGCTACAGAATAAGTCTTCAATAACAGCCATTGCTTTTTCAGTTTTCTCTAAACACGCTCTATAAATTAAATCCACCTCAAACATGTTGCGATGAAACTCTGGCAACCCATATGCTAACTCAGTAATATGATATAATTCTTTAACATATTCATTTTCAAAAATTTCATAATTATCGTGATATTGCGTATATGTACATATCTCACTTTTGCAATATTCAACTAATTTATTTAATTTCAGTTTAAACTCATGATAGTAATCACTTGGAAAGGAATTTGCATGATATAAAAACGAAATAACTGGCCCAGAACCACTCTTTTGAGCAGCCTTACGAGTGGTTTCTCTTTTACTATAGTTCATCCCATATAAACTGCTATTCTCCTGCGTTCTAGTATCATTATTTGTATTATCCCTATCATTTAACCCTGCAAAACTCATACTTATTCCCCATTTAGCCGTTTAACATATTTATACTATGCCATAAACCTTCATGCGCTGTCTATTTTACGATTTCCCACCTAAAAAGCACCAATTTCCAAAACCTTTATTATCCTGCGCTCCCGCGAAATTATACCAAGGCTCTGGTATAAATCGTTAACAGTTACTACCGCAAATCCTTGATATTACT
>NZ_SVFW01000062.1 GCF_015056685.1 Butyrivibrio sp.
ACAGTGTTGCTTCTCATATTCCCCACAGTCCGCACATTGCTCCCGGCATCCGAAGTCCTTCTTTCAAAAGCTTCTCCAAGGCATAGTCTATATCTATTTTACCGCCAGCATTATGATAAGCCATTAAAAGACATGCCCCATCTAATATATGATGCTCTGGCCCATGTATGCTTATATACTCTTTTTTTGCCATTGTCTTAAACATATTGATAGGATTAATGCCTTTTTCTTTACGTATATCTTCAATAATCCTGTTTGCTTTTTCTTCAATAGTCATATGTAGCTTCTCCTGTAAACTAATTATGAAGCTCTGTACTCCATAAGAGTTGTGTTCTGCCATTTTCCAAATCGATCTTTAGCTATTCTTTCCCTATAGCCAATTTCCCTGAAACCACATTTTTTGTGTAAAGCTATACTTGCTTTATTAATTGAAAATATTGCAGAATATATGCTCCAATATCCATCTTTCTCAGCTTCTCGGATAATCGTATTTACCAAAGCTGTTCCTATCCCATGACCTCTATAGTTTCTATCAACATATACACTCATTTCAACGCAGCCTTTATATGCGCACCTACTTGAAGAAGGACTTAGCGCTATCCAGCCTACAACCTTTCCTTCTTCCTCAAAAACAAACCTGCAATTCTTTATGTGGCCTTCATTCCACTCAGTAAAACTAGGACACTCTGTATTAAAAGTTGATGTTCCCTCTTCTAATCCCTGCTTGTAAATCTCTGCTACTGTCCCCCAGTCTTCATCTCTCATTTCTCTAATCACAGCATTCCACCTCCGATTTTTTTATCGCATCATTATAGATATTTAATGCCTCTAAAACCTGACTCTGTTTTTCCTTTGGAATCATAGAAAAAACTCTCTTAAACTTCATATTCATATCTTTTTCTATTGTATTGAATCTTGCCATTCCTTCATCAGTCAGATTAAGCACTACGCACCTGCGATCCCTTGTTGAAGGTTCTCGCAAAACATATCCTTTTTGAACAAGTTCTTCTACAGATCTGCTTACAGCACTTTTATCCATCTTAAGAAGTTCAGCAAGTTCCTTTACACATATTCCAGGTTTTCTGCCTATCTCAACAACCAGAAAGCATTGAGATGTATTGACGTTACATTGACAGCAATCAGAACTGTTTAGCTTCTCAAGATTACGTTCTAATTCTCTGGTACTTTCTCGAAATAGTTTTACCTTATCCATCGAATGCCCTCCTATGGATTTAAATGATAAAATCATTAGTTGTATTTGTCAACTATTTTATGATATGAAAAAGCCACCTAGCCGCTATAAACAACTACGTGGCAATTACATGGGCATATTCATTAATTCATAACTTTCCAGAATACAGGAATGTTCAGTTCATGAGCCAATTTCGTCAATAAATATCCTTATCTGTTTCAGTGCATAACCGCATCATCCACAGTAGATCTGTATCGCACGGTGGGTAAATTCAGCAGTTCCTTTTCCGCCCATCTTATCAATATTTTCGGTGAATTCTCCGCCACCGGCATACATCTTACCAAGTCCGGAAAGAATTTCATTAGAACACTTATAAAAATGCTCGGTAATAAAACTCTGCAGCTTCCTTACCTGATTCTGTACTTCTGCAGAAGCAGGATCCTGATCCTTCATACATCCAAACTCTTCAAAGATTTTCATGAAATTGGCCATCATACTTTCTTCCTCGCTCTTTGAACGCTTTTGGTCCTTCTCTACAAATTCCTTATATTCTGGAGTATTACCCCACCGTTCTTTTGCACGCTTAGCGTATTCGTCTAATTTGCTTGAATCAAATGCTGCAAAATCCAAATGTCTCACTCCTCTCAGTTTTAATCCACGGCACATACTGATCAGATTTTCGATGTGTTCCTTCTTTAATTCTAGAAGTTCTATCTGCTGGTCAAGTGCCAATCTCTTGTCAAAATCAGATCTGGTTACGATATCCTTGATATCCTTAAGCGGAAACTCAAGCTCACGAAACAGTAAAATCTGCTGAAGTCTCTCCAGCGCCGCATCGTCATACAGCCTATATCCGGACTCGGTATACTCCGCCGGTTTTAAGAGTCCTATCTTATCGTAATACTGCAGCGTGCGTATACTCACTCCTGTCAGCTTACTCACTTCATTTACTGTCTTCATGGCTATCATCTCCTTCACGTGTGATTACATCATAAACTATTACGTAACGTCATAGTCAAGTAAATATATATAATTCTGCAAAAAAAGATCGGCATCAAATCCATTTCTGAATTCTTTGCCGATCCTCTGCTTTTCCTTCTTTCGATTGTAAGTCTTTACGCTTGGTACGCTCCTTGTCACTGGATTAAGTTCACTCCAGGTGCGTCTCTGCTTTGCGTGATACTCGCGCTGTGCTTTCTTACTTCGCTTATCCAGCGAAACATACTTGTTCATGACTATTACCTCCATAATATTTTTGGTTGGCCACCCATTATATCGGATGGGCAACTGGCAGTCATTATATCTGCGGATTCTCCTTGCATCGGAGTTTTAACTTCCGAGATAACGTTCCACCGTTCATCTCGATAAATTCGAATTTGTTCAGTCCTCGGATAACTGAAGTAGTAGCTCATATTGTTCATTTGAAACAATTTTCTTGAGTTCAGCCATGGCTTTATCATACTCGTTTTCATAGTGTGAAAATGTGTCCGTCTTTTGGAGCCTGAATCCAAGCGAAAGGTACAAAAGGATGGCTTTCCAGCTCCAGGGCTGTGTGTGAATGTAGACAGGAAGGCCCTTGTGCTTTACATAAATGTTCATAACAGCAGTGCAAAGGGCTCTCCCAAGGCCTTTTTTCTGGTGCAGATCATCAACCACGAGCCAATGCAGGGACGAAACACTGTTTATTCCACGCATATCCTGCCATGCGATGCAGGAGCCCACAACATCACCATCTTTGTTTAGTGCAAAAAGTATGTTTGGGAGCAGTTCGGGAATCTGCAGATATGTTTTGACGAAATATCTCTCCGCTTCCATTACTGAATCAAAGTCGCCAATAGCATATTCCAGTTTTGCCCATTCTTTTTCATGCCCGGACTGATATGAAATGATAGAAAAAACATCCGGCAATTCTACATTCCTGTATTCATAATCAGAGCATTTCATAATCGTATTGCAGAATGGAATGGTTCTGTCGAGCATTGCTTCCTCCAAATTCCGATTTGTTCGCTTAGTTTTCGCCTTTCCATTCTAATTTCTTAGAAAGAAAAAGCACGAGATCATCATCGTTTGCAATTTCCGTTTCGTATTGCGCACAAGGTTTATCCCTATACCAGACACCCGTCCCATCTGGGATATAGCCTCGTTTGGCATACATTCGCTGGGCACTTCCATACCCGCTGTGAAGTCCGACGCCAAGCCATACCGTGTCGGCATATTGCCCTGCAATCTCTTCAGCAACATCCATCAGTTTGCTGCCGATTCCCTTTCTCTGGTATTTTCCCAATACGCCAAAATCAACGATCTCTGGGAGCCCTTTTCCACTGAATGCACCGCCCAGCCCTGTTAAGTAGACATTCACATATCCGGCAGGAAGTCCTTTATATACGGCAGTCAGTGAAACACATTTTCCCGCAGACTGATCCTGGAGTCTTGCCAAGTATTTGGAGATATCCGTATGCCAACCCTGCGCGATTTCTTCATCGGTAAAAATTCGGGCATCTGCTTCTTCCATATTGCGTATCATCAGTTCGTTATCATTGTAATAAACCATGGTTCCTCCCTGCAGTCTGACGAATCGGGAAACAGAATTTTTTCTATTTATACAGAACGCAGTTATATCGAACATCTGACCCGTCAGAATACTCAATCACAGTTTTCTCTTCAGAAAATCCGCATTTGCGATAGAAACCAATCGAACCATCATCCGTCTGTGCTTTGATTCTTTCTATTTCCTCCCATAAGTCCCGATTTCAGGTCAAGAGTGCTTTTATTGTTTGCTCATAACTGGAATCGATCAACATAATCTGCTCCCCAGCATGTTGAAAGCCCTCGATGATGCTTTTGTTGTCTTCCTTCAGACTATCTTTCGTACAGTCTGCATCAATCATCCTGGCTTCGATTTCCGACTCATATCCAATAATCTCGCCAAAATGGTTCTCAATATAGTTCTCGCTCATAGCGAGGCAGATGAAGCGAATAGACGATAAATATCGCTCATCAAAACCCCGTCTCCAATCAAATGGAATATAGCAGCCTTCAATAATGAGGTTCTGTTTATTTTCGATCGCCGTCTTCACGATCTCTCGTATGATTGGCCACAGATACACGGTCAGAGCCTCATCATCCTCCGGCGTCAATTCTGTATTACCGCTGCGGATCAGACCCATTTTCAGGTGATCGATCGACAGATACGGATATTTGTATTTTTCGAGCATCTTTTGTGCCAGAAGCGTTTTTCCAGTGTGAGATGCACCAGTAATCAGTATAATCATTTTTCCTCGTCAAGATTAAATATGTCAGTATCGGTCTCCATATTCCTTTCGTGCTTCTGCCGTCCATTTGGAGATGAAATCCGTCTTCGCATCTGTATATGCATCCCGGTCATGCTCATATTGTTTCCAAAGCCGGAGCTTCAAGGTTTCATATTCTTTTGCCACGGCAGGATGCTCGTTCATATAATAATACACCAGATTCTACAATAATTGATCCATATACTCATCAATTTCCTGCATTCTCAGGCTCTGCTTTACTCCAAATGGGCATCTGCTGTCACAGTGACCACATGAAATGCAGTCTGAAGCGTTCTTTTCAAGGGTCTTGTAATGCTCGATTGCTAAAGAATCGCCTACCTTTGCAAGGTCATAATACTTATTCACAAGCCCTATATCTATACCTACAGGACAAGGCTTGCAATGGTTGCAGTATACGCACTTTCCGTTTGCCTGTGGTGGAGCAAATGAACTGATTACAGAATAATCAAGCTCTTCCTCAGTTCGATCATAGTAAGATAAGAGCTCATCTACTTCTGAAACACTTTGAGCTCCTGGAAGAACAGCGAGTACTCCAGGTTTATCAAGACAATATCTGATGCACTGAAAAGGAGTAAGCGCTTTACCAAATGGAGACTGTTTGGCATCAAGCAATTGTCCACCTGAAAATGGTTTCATTACTGTTATTCCCACGCCGTCCTTTTCACAGCGCTTATAAACCTCTGCTCTTTCGTCTATCTCTCCGTGGGCGTAATCGCCGTGTCCATAGTCATAGGCAGGATTAATAGCAAACATAAGCATATCTATCTCTACGTCATCCATAATCCTGTGGATAACAGACGGAGTGTGGGATGACAGTCCTATATGTTTTACAACTCCCTCATCCTTCATCTTGAGGATATATTCATAAATGCCATTCTCCTGGTATGTTTCCCAATCAGCTTTCTCATCCTGACAATGGATAAAACCATAATCTATATAATCGGTCTTTAGATCATTAAGCTGCTTATCAAGGGATCTTTTTACGGTTTCCAAGTTGAGCGACCACCCATAGGTTCCCCTTGAATAATCTGCTCCAAAGTGGATCTGGTAAAAGATATTGCTCCTTACATCAGAGAATGCTTCTCCATACATCGGAAAAGCGCTTCCGTCTCCGGCAGCCATATCAAAATAGTTTATGCCGCCCTCATAGGCATGACGAAGAGTTTCAACTGCCGCACTTGTGCCTGCCTCAAATATATAAGCTGAGCCAAAGCCTATTTCACTGACCTTATCCCTGGTTCTTTTATTTTCTCTGTATCTCATAAATGACCTCCGAAACTATCAGCCTATTTTTTCCACAAAATCAGACATCATATCTGAAATCTTGATAGTCTGAGGACATACCTGCTCGCAGCTGTGACAGTGCAAACATGAAACCGGTCGCTTCTCTTCAGGTATAGCGGCAAGAGCCATGGGAGCAATGAATCCCATCCCACCATCCTGTGTTGTAAGAAGATGCTCGTTGTATAAAGAGATAAAATATGGGATATCAAGTCCCTGGGGACAATGGCTTACGCAGTAATGGCAGGCTGTACATGGAATGGACTTCTTTGACTGCAGTCTGTCAGTAACATTCATCAGCGCAGCCATCTCTTTTTCGGTAAGAGGCTTGTCTTCTTCATAGGTCTTAAGATTTGCCTCAAGCTGCTCCATATTTGACATACCCGATAGAACCATTGTCACTCCCTTTACGCTCTGCAAAAATCTGAATGCCCATGCAGGGATTTCTTCATCAGGACGAAGTGCCTTTAACTCACTCTCAGACTGTTCATCAAGTCTGGAAAGTTTTCCGCCCCTAAGAGGCTCCATAACCCATACCGGAATATTCCACTCATTTAAAAGGTCAACCTTTGCCTTAGCATCCTGAAATTTCCAGTCGAGGTAGTTCAGCTGAATCTGGCAGAATTCCATATCTTTACCATAAGCTTCAAGAAATCTCTTAAGAGTCGCGTATTCACCGTGGCATGAAAAACCAAGATGCTTTATTCTGCCATTCTTTTTCTGCTCCATCAGATAATCATAGATTCCATACTTGGGATCCAGATACTGCTCAATGTTCATTTCGCAAACATTATGGAAAAGATAGAAATCAAAGTACTCCATCCCTGTCTTTTCAAGCTGCTTCTCAAATATCTCTTTTACCATGGGCATATTGGACAGGTCATATCCCGGGAATTTTGTTGAAATATAAAATTTATCCCTTGGATACTTTGAAAGTGCTTTTCCCATTACAATCTCGGAATTGCCGTTGTGATAGCCCCATGCAGTGTCATAGTAGTTGATTCCGTTTGCCATTGCCTTATCAACCATCTTAAAAGTCTCGTTTTCGTCGATGTTGCCATCATCTCCTCCGACCACAGGCAGCCTCATAGCTCCAAAGCCAAGTCCTGATAATCTGATTTCCTGAAATTTTCTGTAAATCATAGCCATTTTCTCCTTCTATTATATCTACACCATTCGGATATTCTGAAAGACTACTATCGCCCCGGCAATCATCCAGCCCGTTTCTGTAGGTCCTTAATTATGCTGTCCTTTTTCTTTGTATCAGCAAACACACTGTAGTAATATACCCCTGCAAGAATCACATATGGAATCGTAAATGAGCGATATAAATCCAACCATCCTTGTATAGTTATAGTGTCAATGCAACTCACGATAAAAAGCATTACTGCTATCAGCACACATGCTAACAGATATTGGATAACCATCATAGCCAGTGGGCTTACACTGTCAAAGAGCCCATGAAGGGATAAAACAACAGAGGCTATGATACAAATGGCAAGCATCATCAGCTCATTCAAATTATTTGTCTGACCGCCAAAAATAATGTTGATGACAGCAGAAGAAACAGAAACCACTGTGTATGACACAAAAATCATTAAGGCTAAATTCTTAAAATATTTTTTCACTATACCATTCTCCGCATTTTCTGAAGATACTGATCAAATTCCTTCTTGTAGCTTCTGTTGACACAGATCCTCTCACCATTATCAAAATAAGCATAAACCTTCATATTAAGATCTGGCTTTAACTGTTTTATTCTGAAAATGTTTATGAGATTAGACTTGGAAACTCTCACAAACCCATAGTTCCAAAGGAGCTCCTCACACTCTGCCAGTGTTTTCATAATACGATAGACCCCGGTCCCGGTGTACATAAAAAGTTTTCTGTCCACATAATCCAGGTAATATACCTCTTTGGGGTCAAGCAGTATCTCTTCTCCATTGTCAAGGTCATCATCTGCAGGTCTTCCCGAAAGAGATATTCTCTCGGACTGCACAATATCTATTATCTGTTTTATCTGTGGTCGCATATTTGAAAAATACAGATCCACATGCTCATTTGTATTATTCTTGTCTTCGAACAGGTTTAACTTCATACTTACTTTTACAATCCGGCACCGACAAGGAAAGTTTCAACATATTCCATATATCCATCCGGATCATCTATAACTCCTTCGATATGTGCACTGTTTACATAAGCAATGCTCTTTTCTGAGCTGCCAACATTTTCATATACTTCCTCAACCTTTTCAGGAAGGCAGACTGTATCCTTTTGTGAAACAAATATGAGTGTAGGCAGCTGATCATTTTCTACAACCTTGATTGTATCACCATCATTCCAGTTGATGCGATAAAAAATCTTTGAATATAGCTTACCTGCTTCTGTAAGATAGGATGTCACAAATGACTCCATTTCCTCCGGATCATCATCTGCAATCACACTTCTGATCATGTATTCCATTCCCGGAACAGGACTGTCACAGATAACTGCATCCGCTGCTTCTACTGTTCCAGGTGTTACGTTTGATGCATAAATTGCTGTGGCCTGTGCCCCCATTGACTGTCCATGAACAATAACCTCTGAACTTCCAAGTTCTTCTCTGGCATACCTTACAAGCGCCTTTATATCACGGAGCTCATGAATCCCAAAGGTTACCTTATCATCCGGATTTAATCCATGACCTCTGTCATCAAAAGCAATTACGTTATAACCTCTTTCGATATACTGCTGTGCAAGAGGATATGTGCTTACTCTGTCGCCACCTGCTCCGTGCACAAGTACTACACACTTATCGCTGTCCATATCAAAAAAGGTTCCGGGAACAACATTGCCATCCTCTGCTGTAACAGAAATCTCTTTGCCCTGATTGCCGGCGTTAAAACCGTCAAGGTCAAATCCGTACTTTGCCAGCTGCTTAACCGAGTTGCCCTGAGTATCATTGTTTTTATTCTGATAAAACACGCCATCAGTAACCAGCTTGGCCATTCCAACAGTTCCTGTGACTATCAGTACAGCAACTACTCCTAATATGATTTTAACCACCCTGCCAATTATATTTCTTTTCACTTGTTTGTACTCCCTTTCTTAAGATGTTTTTACTTTATCAAAAACACGCTTCTCATATCTTAAGATTTGCATAAGTTGCATTTTCTGATGTATAAGGTGCAATTAATATCATCATGTAACAAAGACAAGATCTTTTTTTACATTTTAGGCAAAAGAAAAAGACGTATAAACCATATGGTCTATACGCCCTTCGTTTCTATCAATCCAAGCTATTTGTTTTACCGCTTCTTACCCGGTTATTACTTTTATGTCCGGAACATCCTTTAACAACAACACCGGAAATGCTTTCTTGTACTTTTTCTTGTGGAAGTGCCTAAAATCCACTCTCATTTTCATGTCATGTACTTCGCAATTGGTGCAGGTGCTTATTCCATTATCAAATCAAAACATTTAGAAATATTTAAAAAGCTCACTTTATCACATGCATCTTAACATAATCATATACGCAGCAGTTCCGACTATAATGCTGATAAATGTATTGTGCTTCCTCTTATAACTTGCTACAACAACAGCAACTGCAATAATCCCGGGAATTCCTATTCCGATAGGATTACTCTTCGCCCCTTTCAAGCAGTATACGATAAGCACAGCCATGATTGCTGATGGAAGAATCTGCCCAAGGCGCTGCATCCATTCCGGCATACTGCGTCCGCCTCTGAAAAGAACAAATGGCAGCGCCCTAAGTCCAAAGGTGATTAGCGCTGACATTACTATTGCCAATAAAATATACCATGATCTCATCATTCTACTGCCACCTGCTTTCTTGAGTTATACCAAACTAGCAGCATTGAAACAATGATAAGAGCCGGAAGCATAAACTGATTCTCTCCAAATATTAAGAGGCTGATAATTCCCACAGCCAATCCAGCCAATGCCGGTTTATGAGTATCTGCCTTTTCCCACTGATCTATAAAAATGATTACAAACAATGCAGTCATAGAGAAATCAATGCCTTCCATTGAAAACGGAATTATCTGCCCCAGGACTCCGCCAATAACAGCTCCTGTCATCCAATAGCAACGTGATAAGAACGCCACCCAGAACATAACCGGCTTCTTCTCTGCATCTTTCAACTCCAACGTGCAGTTCACAGCATATGTCTCATCGGTCATAGTATGGATCATGTACGGCTTTTTCCATCCCATACTACTGAACTCATCAACAAACGACAGGCTATAAAAAGTCTGCCTACTGTTCATGAAAAGAGCTGTTATCATTATCGTAAGTATTGATGCTCCCGCCGAAAGCAACGTAGTCAAAACAAACTGAAAAGCTCCAGTATATACAGACAGGCTGACAAGGAGTGAGTAATACCATTCAAACCCCGACTCTTCCATCAGGATTCCATAGGCCATACTCACAAAAAGATAACTGCACATGATTGGTATTGACTTTATAAACGCATATTTAAAGAGCTGTTTCTTATCCACCTATTTACAATTCCTTCTTGAAAATCTGTTCACAAAGTCTATAGTCAGCCGACACTTCTATAAAAGACCTGTTACCATTGATGTAATCTGTATATGCCGTCTCAGCGTCTTTTCCATGGAACACCTTACAAAGTCCGCACATATCGCAATCTGCAATACATGGAAACCTCTCTTTTATATATGTTCTGCGCTCTTCAGTTGTAGAGTCTTTTATCTCAGGTGCATTTAACATAAGTACATATCCTCTCAATGAATCTGCCTGTCCTGGCGATACTTTTCCATGTATTCCATGTTTATCTCGCGGATTTCCTTTTTGCCATCAATATAGTCCTGATAAATATCCCAGGGACTTCCCCCGCCAAGCCAACAAGATGAGCAATTCTCGCAGCCGCCACCGCAATCGAGAGAGTTTTTCACAATCTGCTCCCTCTCTTCTCTTGTTGTATCCTTGATCAGAATTGATTTTCTTTCCATTAGCACCGCCCTCCTTAGGCTAATGATGCCTATTCACTCCTTTAATCAATTTTAACTGAAATTAAATCAATTGATAACACACCCCTAGATACTCATTTGCACTCAAGGCAATAGTCCAATTCAACATCTTTGTATATACTCTCAGGAGACCACGCTATATATTTATCTACAGGAACACCTTTGTGAGCCAGTCCCTTTCCGCCATCGATGCGTTTATCCCTTGAAGTAGGATAAATCAGGCCAAAGTCATCAAACCGAACCACAGAGCAGTTTGAATAATCGGTAATACCCATGGTTGGTCTTCCTACTACTGTTACTTTAGGAGAAAAAGACATTACTTCGACGAAGGCATCTCCGGAAGATGCGCATCTTTCGTCAGTGATGATAAACACCCTTTCAGGATAAGCTCTACCGGTTATTCCGTCCATAAACTCATCTTCGCTTTCTATAAAACCTTTTCCCATGTTCTCGGTATTATCAACTACCATTTTATCAAGCATCGGCGCCATGTCTTCAGGTGGATTTTCACCCAACATATCTCTCAGAAGCTTAATTCGGTCCTTGCAATTTCTCAAGGAATAATTGACTTCAATTGGATACTCAGCTTTGTAATAATCAGTAATTTCTTTTCCCTCAGGGAAACAATACTCCAAAAGTGGCACAAACGCAGAATCTGCGCCTCCTCCATTTCCCCGAACATCTACAATGAGTTTTTTACAGTTATCAAGAGCGTTCTTACAATCGGTATACAGCTGATTGATTGCATCCAGATCCGCAAAATCATTCAACCTGAGATAAAGAGTATTGTCCTGATATTCTTTGAAGGAATACTTGGCTTCGTCTTTTCCTTTAGAGTCATGGATAATGGAAACTCCTTCTCTTGTACCGTCCTGATGAACGACAGTAACAAGCTTATAAAACTTCAGTACGGTTGGCCACATCATACCCTGGCGTTCATCAGACTTCTCCATAAGTATCTGGCTTTCTTTATGCGCAATAGCTGTTATTGATTCACCGTCAACTGCAGTAATTCTATCTCCTGGAACAAGACCCGTATCAGCATTTGCCTTTGTTACGTACAGCTCATCGCCTAGCCTCATCACCGAAAAACCTATTGATCCCAGCGTCGCATCTACAAAGTCCAGATGTCCCTCTAGTCCAAAAGTTGCCAGATACTCCTGGACAACATGAAGGAACTCCATACGTTCCATGTCATCTGAAATCTTACTTTGGAATACCTGATAATCTCCTGCTCCAAAATCCTTACAGGTAGCGGAATCTTCTTTCATAATTGAAATTATTTCTTGAAATATCTCTGTATAAGTCATTGCCTCCCCTTTTATACTGTTAGAGTATTATCCTGGAAGTTATATTTTTAATGTCCTTCAATGTTGTCTGGAAAAGGCGCATCACCATACACTGTTATGATATAACTTCCATCTTCATTTTCTAGTTCGCAATACTTGTATTTTGCATCAAATATGTGGTCCACTTCATCTTCAGCCATAGCTGAATTGAATGTGACCTTGGACTCACACTCGACATGGTTGCCTGTTCCAGAAGTGTTTCCGGTAAAAGAATGTGCGTCAACAATAGTGGCCTCTTCATGCTTTCTGCCCTTCAGTTTCTATTTTTTCTAACGTATCATCAAGAATTGCTTTTCTAAGATCTGTGAGCCACTCTGAAAAAGAAACCGTGTCAAATGCATATGTCTTATTAAGCTCATACTCGTTTTCAGACCAGGTATCGATTGGAGACTCATTATGCTGGATCAAAGCCTCAAGCTTATCCAACGACTTGTACAGCTTAGCTTCTTTCGTCTCCTGCGCATCCATTTCTTTATACAGAGCCGCTATATCATCCGATAATTCCTTGGGAAGAGACTTGACCCACTGATCCAGAAGAGAATCCTCAACTTCCCTGTCAGCGTCAGTCTTAATGAATGTAGGAATATCACCGGTAAAGCACTCTCCAAGGTCATGAATAAGACACATATCAACAACTTTATCAATATCCAGTTCTTTAAACTCGTGTCTTAAGAGAAATGCCATAAGTGATATACGCCAGCTGTGCTCTGCAACGCTCTCTGTCCTGCGCTTCGTTGTTGTGCAGTGACGAGGTGTGTCTTTTAACCTCTCAGCCACATGTAAAATCTCCAAATACTCCCTTGCATTCATACCTCTTCCTCCTCTGTTTTGATAAACACTAAAACTGAAATATAATCCTATATAATCACCTGGAAATACCGTCATCTGTAAACAGCTCATATGCGCTATTGTCACAGTCATAGCATTCATAACTAATGTTATTGTAATCAATCTGTTCTGTTCTGCCTGCAGGTACTGCAAGGGGAAGTGCGTGACCTTTTTTGATAAACACCAGCACTTCATTGAGGGCAGCATCAACATAGTGATGCCCCTTTGATATGATCTCAACATCATAATCGTTATAGCTTCTAAATCTGCACAGCTTCATGTCTTCCGGGAGATATACGTATCTGCCGTTAGCATTTTGTTTATATACAGGTGCAACCATAATGCTCTCGCCCACAAAAAGCTGGTCCTCTACTTCGTAAGCCATTTCATCATCCGGATAATCAAAACATACAGGTCTGAACAGCATTTCGTCGTTATTTACTGCCTTCATGAACTCTGAATAAAGGTACGGAATCAGCGCGTATCTGAGCCTAAGAATGTTTTTAAAGCTCTCTTTGTCAGTAAATCTGTAGAATTCCTGTCTTCTGGTACCTTCTGCGGAATGATTTCTGAAAAGAGGCGTGAAAATACCAAATTCAGCCCATCTCATAAGCAGGTCTTCTGTGACATCAGCTCCAAAGCCCCCAACATCAGCGCCACTATAGATAAATCCACACATATTGAGCGCCGGCATCTGCTGGATATTAAGCAGTAAATGACTCCACCAGGATTTGTTGTCGCCACACCATACGCCACCATATCGATGCATTCCTATATATGATGACCTCGAGAACATGAGAATTCTTTTATCTGGTGAAAGTCTCTCAAATGCCTCACCTGCAGCTCTTGTCATATTATAGCCAAATAAGTTGTGGACTTTATCATGGCGATATCTCTTACCTTTATATTCGTGATAAAACCTCCTGTAATCCTCTTCGTTGTTTGCAAGTCCCCCAACTATATCCTGAAATTTAAAGAAGGAGCTTATATCCAGATTTTTCCCCTCTAGCTCTTTTATCTGCTCGAAGACCTCTTTCAAATGGTCCTCGGTATAAAAAATAGCCGGTTCATTCATGTCATTCCAAAAGCCGTCGATTCCATAGTCCAAAAGAACTTTATATTTCTCGCCAAACCATTTTCTGGCATCCTCGTTAAGGAAGTCAGGGAAATGCACTTTTCCGGGCCAAACCGCAGCAACAAGGTTCTCTCCATTTTCTTTTTTGCAAAAGAAATTATTCTTTACCCCTTCTTCATAGACGTCATATCCTTCTTCAATCTTCACTCCCGCGTCAATGATCGGGACAAGATGTATGTTTCTATCAGCCATTTCCTTCACAAATGCACTAAAATCAGGAAATCTCTCATCGCTGACAGTGAAGTCCTTGTATCTTTCCATATAGTCGATGTCCAGGTACACGCTATCGATGGGAATATCCAGCTCATCGTACTTGTCAACGACTTCCCTTACCTGGTCTTCATTCATGTAGCTCCATCTGCTCTGGCCAAATCCAAAGGCCCACCTTGGAGGAATATAGCTCTTTCCTATTATTCCGCGGAACTCTTTTACGATCTTTAAGATGCTCTCGCCTTCTATCACGTAAACATAGGCATCGAAGTCCTCAAAAGCAATGGAAAAAACGTCCTTATCCGTATATCCTATATCAAAAGAGACCCTGCCAGGCGTATCAACATACATTCCGAAGCCTTTTCCGTTTCCCCAGATAACAAAGAAATTCTGAGCGGCATAAAGAGATCTTTTGTCTTCTGTATGATTGGGATCATCAGAGCAATTGCTGACGTAGATATATCCTCTTTTATTTATTCCGCGGACTGTTTCACCAAGTCCGAAAACACGGTCTTTTGCACCCATATTATATTTCAGTTCATTTTTCCCCTGAACTCTTTCAAAATATGGAATTTCTTTTTCTTCATTGGCAAAGGAAACTACCACTGAATCTGTTTCTATCGGATTACCAATTTTATACTTTCTGACCATTATCCCTTTACTCCTCCTACTGTGATTCCCTGTTTCATCTGGGTTTGAGCGATTATATACACCACTATACAAAATTCAATTTTTTTCTGCAATTCATAATTGGAAACCAGTTGAGAAAAACAACAAATATGATATGATTTATTTAACAGGCAAAGGCGTCGTTACATAAAGGCGTTCTTTGCCTCTTCTAATAATAGCAGGAGGTGCACTATGGAGATTACAGAAAAACTAGACGCATTATTAGAAAAAGCCGGCAAAGACAGTGTTCTCAAAGACAAACTTTTAGCTACAAGAAAGTCTCCCAACCCCATTGCCGACTTTTGCGATATTGCAAATGAATATGGTATTCAGATAAGTGTTATGGACATAGTAAATCAGGGAGAAGAATTCTACGCAGAAATTAAGCGCAGCACCAATGGCGGCGGTGAAAACTCTCCTGATCTTGATTTTCAGAATGATGAGTATTCTATTTTTATGATGAGACTACAGTGAGGATATTTCCGATAGGAGCCCCCTCTGTTATCGAAAACATTTCATTCAAATTATCATTATCTTCCGATGGTCAGCTTTAGCAGATTTGGATAATCGCTGTTTTCCAGCCATTCATAACTGATTTTTTCCGTTAACCCTTTCAAAATGGAGAGTCCGAGATCATCTCCTGTTGAAGTCATATCAAAACGAGGTCCATTATAACTGAATGCAAGTTCAGCAACCTCCGTCTGTTCTGAATATTCACATACCGTATGGATGCTTAAATCATTCATTCCTGATACAAGGATACGCATAACCTCCTCAAACATGAGCGTAATATGTTTGGCCATCTTTGGAGCAATCTGATTTCTACTGCAATAAGCTGAAATCTCGCCTACTACGCTGAGAAAATTATAATCACGACTATTAATATCAAGTTCCAACACCTTAAGTCTATGTATAAATCGCCGAGTATTCTCCCCTTTAGGATTATCAAATATCTGCTCAGGACTACCATCTTCATATATTTTTCCTTCATCCATGAAAAATACACGGTTACAGATGCTCTTGGCAAAATGCATCTCATGAGTAACGATAAGCATAGTTTTGCCAGTTTGAGCCAGATCTCTGATAGCAGATTGCACCTCTCCCACCATTGTGGGATCAAGAGCACTGGTAGGTTCATCAAGCAAGATCACATCCGGATCCATTGCTAAAGCTCTAGCGATGGCCACGCGCTGTTTCTGGCCACCTGAAAGCTGATCAGGATAGTTTAATGCCTTTTCGCCAAGGCCTACTTTTTTGAGCAGTTCCATGCCTGTATCATATGCTTGCTGCCTTGATTTGCCCAGAAGATCCACGGGTGCCAGCATTACATTTTCTATTACTGTTTTATGATCAAACAAATTAAAGCTCTGAAACACCATCCCCATCTTCTGTCGAACCTTGTTAATATCAGTCTTGGGATCAGTGATTTCCATGTCATCCAACCAGATTCTTCCCTCGGTCGGTTTCTCTAATTGATTGATACAACGCAGCAGCGTACTTTTTCCAGTTCCCGATGGTCCAATAACAGATATGACGTCCCCGTCATGAATTTCAACGCTAACATCCTTAAGCGGAGTGACATCTTGATATGACTTTTTCAAGTGCTCTATTCTGATCATCAATGCTTGATTCCCTTCAAAATCTCTGACTCTTTACGGCGTTTAGGATTGATATTCACACTTATTCTCCCAACCCCAAAGCCAACTAGCGTTTCCAAAGCAAAATATATAACCGTAATAGAGATTAGTGGAAAAAATGCTTCGTAAGTACGCCCTCGTACAATGTCTCCTATTTTTGTAAGATCCTGCACCGCAATGTAACCCACTATTGCTGTCGACTTAATTAAACTAACAATTTCCCCCTTATATGCAGGCAGAACAAAAGGCATTGCCTGTGGCAGGATAATCTTGTAGAAGGTTTGACGTTCTGAATATCCTAGTGCATATGCACCCTCATACTGTCCAATCCCAACTGCACCTACACCTGTCTTTAATAAGCCGAACACAGAAGCTCCAAATGTTAGAGAAAAGCCAATTATAGCCACTAATACACCATTAATGGCCACTGAACCAAATATTACGTAAAAAAGAATCATAAGCAGCACTACCATTGGCATGCCCTGTATCAACAACATAAAAAATTGTGTAACAATGTTGGCCACGGGATTACCGTTTCGGCATAACATAAATACCACAAATCCAAGCGCTGTTCCAAACAGTACTGCAAATATCGTAATAAGCAAAGTCGTCAGAATTCCTTTTTGAAATAATTGCCAGCGATTTTCTCGTATAAAGGTCTTATTAAAGCTTTCACTGATACTATCCCAAAAAGAATCGTTATACTCGGCGTTTTCTTTGAGAATCATAGCAACAGTGCCCCCGGAAAAGTTAGGCTTTGAGAAAAGAACGCTTTCGGCACGTTCAGGTGTAATACTGATGCCGGCTAATGCAAAATCACATTTACTTGTCTGAATTGCTGGCAGTATCCCGTCAAAATTCATGTCTATGATGTTAAGACCATACCCGCTGTATTCACAAAACATAGCGGCAAGCTCAATATCATATCCCACCACCTTTCCGTCTCTCATATATTCAAATGGTGCATATCCCGATTCTGTCGCCAGTTTAAGAACACCTTTTTTTGCTTCCAGCCTGCTAATATCCGGCATCGTCTTATCTGCCTCATTTTCACTGAACCACTTGACTGAAAGCTCTTCAAGGGTTTCTTCTGGAAGGTGCTCCAAAAATGCATTAAATTGATCCCTTAGCTGTTCTCCATCCCGAGTCTTTGGAAATATTGGTGCAAAATCATAACTATCAAGATACTCTGGCAAATACACAACATACTTGCTCTCACGTATCAATATTTGAGCCACAGCCTCATCAACAATAAAAGCATCAATCTTTTTACCTATGAGAGCCGCCAATAGATCGGCTTTACCATTGTAGTATTCCAAATGAGCTTCCGGCATTTTTTCACGTACAGCTGCATCGAAACTGGTGCCGGTCTGAATACCTATCCGCTTTCCGTTCAGATCTGATAAAGAATCAATCACATGGTCATTCTGCTCCGATGCCGTACATATAACCGATTTCTTCAATACTATCAGGATACCGACAAGAACAGCTGCCAATATAAAGAGAATCGTTGACTTTCCAATAGTTTTTTTCTTCATATAAATTAACTTCCCTGGCACTCGCAATCATCGCTATATCGTGTTTCTATGTACTATTAATTATACATCCTATAGCTAAAGATTCAAGGAAACAGTGTTTTAATTGCCAAGCTGCATAAGCCTTGATTTTAGGCATCTGTATATTATTTCATTTCCGGCATCATTTGGATGAAGACCGTCAGGACAATATCTTTCTCTTAAAAAATCCTCCTGTGGCTGAATCCCACTTTCTTTATATAGGTCTACTACAGGAAGCGAGTAATACTGCGCTACCTCGCGTATTATCTCAACATAATCCGAAAGTGTTCCCCAATTGCGAATTCCTCTTTCGTTGTAAACTCTGTTCTCATCTGTTCTATGAAGAGGTGTCATTACAATAACATTTGCCTTAGGATATTTTTTCAATATTTTCTGATACAGATCATGCAGTGCCCCATAGAAAGTGTCCGGTGTGCGGTCGGTCATGCAACCCTTTGCTGCATCTCCATGACCGTAGTCGTTAGTCCCGCCAAATATCACAACTACATCAGCATCGTTGTCCATAGCATCAACTCTTGATGCAAAATACTGATCCATTCTCTCATCATAGGGAACCTGCTGATTGGCTATTCTTGTTCCGCCAATGCCATATCCCCTGCAAATGCATCCATCCTTCTCAAATCTTTTCCAGAAAAAGAACTCCGGAGAAGAAGCTCCATGCCCTTCTGTAATGCTGTCCCCAAGAAAATTGATCTTTAATCCTTCAAGTCTCATTGCCTGTTGTACTCCTCCCAAATATCTTTAATACAGACAATTATAATATTTTTTCTAAAAATGGACCACTAACCCCGTCCCCATCCAGGCACCCTCTCAGCCCTTATCACCTTTTATTGTGTAGAATAATTATCCAATATAATGAACTTTGGATTCATCATATCTGTCCTGCTGTTCTCTTAAGCTCGTCTATATCATCCTTCTAATTTACTGCGAAACATCCCACAATTTGCCTTGTGCAGTAAGAATTATTGTCTTTTACTGCACAGGTACAAATATTACTATTGGCACAGTATTAATTTTCTTTTATTGATTTGTCTTGTCAGATTTATTACTGCAAGATAAAGATTTCTAAAATACTACAGTAAATAATAATTTAATTTACTGCAGTATCTTGAAAACTATATTTTTGCAGTAATCACATTACTGCAAAAATATAGTTTCTTTACAATATACAGTATTTAAATAGAAACCCTACTGCACATTTCAAAATTTCTTGTAATATGCAGTAGTATCCTTATTTACCAACACAATCCGAGGCTCTGCAT
>NZ_SVFW01000063.1 GCF_015056685.1 Butyrivibrio sp.
AGCTGATGTGTACTAATAGGTCGAGGGCTTATCCATAAAGGTAAGTATAGAGAATTGGATTTAGAAATCAGTGTTCGTGTTTTGAAGGTACAAAGAAAAAAAACACATGCAATGCATGTGTTTTGTGTTATAATAATAAAATGATGGCCCGGTGGCTCAGCTGGTTAGAGCGCCGCCCTGTCACGGCGGAGGTCAGGGGTTCGAACCCCCTCCGGGTCGCTCAACTTCATATTTTATTTATTTTGAACGGGATCTTAGCTCAGCTGGGAGAGCATCTGCCTTACAAGCAGAGGGTCACAGGTTCGAGCCCTGTAGGTCCCATTTTTCTACTAAACACAATTCGTGTGTAAGCCGATGTGGCTCAATTGGCAGAGCAGCTGATTTGTAATCAGCAGGTTAACGGTTCGAGTCCGCTCATCGGCTCTATAGAAGCAGAAGTCTTAATTGATTTCTGCTTTTTTATTGCAGATTTAACCTCGTATTATGTTACATTAAGTATATATGTAAATGTGGCTTTTTATTGAAAAAATGAAAGCCAAAGCGATATACTGAATGCATCGAATGGAGTTGTTTATAAAAGAGGGATATAAATGTTTGATAAAAGACTGATGAAGATGTGCCCGGAAAGTAAAAAATATATAATTGGAAATATTATTTTTCAATGGGCTGAACTTTTTACTAATGCTGTAATGATTGGTGTTATTGGGGCGTTTGTAGAAAAATTATATGAGAAAAAGCTTACGGCTAATATATTGATCAGTAGCATGATAATTCTTTTTGTAGCTCTTATATTGCGTTGGCTGGCAAGTTATAGTGCTACGAGGATGAGCTACTTGGCTTCAAAAACAGTAAAAAGAGTTATGAGAGAGCAGATCTATAAAAAGCTCCTGAAGCTGGGGAATACATACAGAGAACATGCTACCACTGCTGAATTGGTCCAGGAGTCTGTTGAAGGCGTTGAGCAACTTGAAAGTTATTTTGGTCAATACGTACCACAGTTCTTTTATGCTTTCCTAGCGCCTATCACATTGTTCTTTATGTTCGGAATAGCAGGGAGTTTTAAGGTGGCAGCTATTCTTCTTATTTGTGTGCCACTTATTCCCGGAGCCATTATGATGGTCCAGAAAATAGCTAAAAAGCTTCTTTCAAAGTATTGGGATCAGTATACAAAGCTGGGAAGTACATTTCTTGAAAATCTGCAGGGAATGACGACTCTTAAGACTTATCAGGCAGATGGATATAAAAACGATCAGATGAATGCAGAGTCTGAGAACTTCAGGCTGGTAACAATGAAAGTCCTGACAATGCAGCTTAATTCAATTATAATCATGGACTTTTTTGCCTATGGAGGTGCAGCACTTGGAATAGCTATGGCAGGAAAAACATTTTTGGATGGAAAAATAGGACTTGCCTCAGTAGTTTTTATGATCTTACTTTCAGCTGACTTCTTTTTACCAATGAGACGGCTTGGAAGCTACTTTCATGTGGCAATGAATGGAATGGCGGCAAGTGATAAGATATTCCGTTTTTTGGCAGAAAAAGAGCCTGATACTAAAATAAAAGATTTTCCACAGCAGTTAAGCGAAATCTCCCTGGATAAGGTGAACTTTTCATACGATTCGGATAGAGAAGTTTTACATGATGTTTCAATGTGCATTAAAATGGGGGAATTTACCGGAATTGTTGGCGAAAGCGGAAGCGGAAAATCCACAATTGCTTCATTGATCATGGGTAGAAATACTGTAATAGATGGTGAAGTTAATATCGGTGGAATAAACGTAAATGATATCAATGAAGAAGATTTATTGAGGAACATTACATATGTAGGGCTGGGAAGTGTGTTTTTCAAGGGAACAGTAAAAGAAAACCTTCTCATTGCGAAAGGAAAAGCAACAGAAAATGAGCTTTGGTCCGTACTTGAAGATTGTAATCTGGCCGACTTTTTCAGGGGTGAGAAAGGACTTGATACTATTCTTACTGAGAATGCAGGAAATCTTTCCGGCGGACAAAGGCAAAGACTTGCTCTTGCGAGGGCTCTTTTGCATGATTCAAGGGTGTATATCTTTGATGAGGCAACAAGTAATATAGATGTTGAAAGTGAAGAAGATATACTAAATGAGATAAAGAAACTGTCAAAGACAAAAACTATCATTATGATCACACATCGTCTAGCCAATGTTGTATCTGCAGACAGGATATTCTGTTTGGAAAGTGGAATAAAAAAGGGCGAAGGGAAGCATGAACAGCTTCTTGATACGTGCCCGGAATACAGGCAGCTTTGGAATACGCAAAAAGAGCTGGAGGAATTTGAAAAGGAGGCCAGTCATGAATAAAACAAGCAAAATCAAAGTGCTTTTAAGAATGCTCGTACTAGTAAAGCCTCTTTCAGGGTTCATGGTGCTGGCTGTTTGTCTGGGAACTTTTGGTTTTTTGACAGCACAGTTTATCCCGATCCTAGGCGGATATGCTGTTTTAACGGGGCTTGGGTACGATACAGGAATGAAATTTGGGACAATTGTGTTACTTCTTGTTTTGTTTGCACTGTTACGGTCTGTTTTCAGATTTTCAGAGCAAAGGACTAATCATTATATAGCCTTTACACTTCTTGCAATCATAAGGGACAAAGTTTTTAAAGCTCTTAGAAGACTATGTCCGGCAAAGCTTGAGGGCAGAGATAAGGGAGATCTGATCTCGCTTATCACTTCAGATGTCGAACTGCTTGAGGTTTTCTACGCTCACACCATTTCTCCAATATGTATTGCGATAATAACTGAGATGATCATGTGTCTTTTCATAGGAAGTTTCCATCCCATGCTCGGATTAGTAGCTTTGGCTGCATTTATAATTGTCGGAGTGGTTTTGCCCCTGTTAATCTCAAAAAGAAGTGGAACATTAGGAGATGAGCTGCGTGCTGAATCAGGAGAGCTGTCGGCGCACATGCTTGAAAGTATCCGAGGAATTGATGAGATACAGCAATATCATCATGGGGAGAGCAGGTTAAAAGAAATTTCGAATAAGACAAATGCCTTGTCTTTTAAGCAGAGTGTGTTGAACAAACTTACAGGAACAAATATAGCGCTTGCCAATACTTTAATCTGGCTATCTGATATTGTTATGTTATGTGTCTGTTATTACCTTTACTTCTCAGGAGAGATAGGTTTTGATGGATTCTTGATTCCGATGATCGCTCTTATGTCATCTTTTGGGCCGGTAACAGCACTTTCGGCATTGGGAACAACTATTCAAAGCACAATCGCTTCAGGTGCAAGAGTTTTAGCAATAATTGATGAACAACCTGAAACAGAATATATCTTTGGGTATGAAGACATTTCTTTTGACGGGGCTAAAGCTGATAAAGTTTCGTTCTCATACGAAGATGAGATTGTACTCGATGATATTTCAATGGACATAAATAATAATGAAATTGTTGGAATAGTTGGCCCCAGTGGATGTGGGAAATCTACATTACTTAAGCTCTTTATGAGGTTCTGGATGACAAAAGAGGGGCAGATCAGTGTTTCAGGTAAGAATGTAGAAAATATAAATACAGTCAACCTTCGAGATATTGAGAGTTATATGACTCAGGAAACACAGATTTTCAAGGATACCATTGCAGGAAATATCCGTATTGGGAAGCTGGATGCTACTGATGAAGAAGTGGTGGAGGCTTGCAAGAGGGCATCTATCCATGATTTTATTATGACTTTGCCGAAAGGATATGATACAGAAGTTGGCGAATTGGGTAGCACTCTTTCGGGAGGTGAGAGGCAGAGGATCGGGCTTGCGCGAGCATTTTTACATGATGCCCCATTTATGCTTCTCGATGAACCTACAAGTAGCCTTGATAGTCTTAATGAAGCCATTATATTGAAGGCGCTAAAAGAGTATGCCAAGAACAAAGCGGTGCTCATAGTATCACATAGACCATCTACAATGTGTATTGCTGACAGAACGATTTCAATGGAGCCAGCGCACAGAATGGTATAATAATGCAAAACAGTGATGTACAGGCTTTTTCTATTGTGACTCTAATGATATAATTATCGTGAAAGCGATAATAATGCATATTTATTATGCAGAAAGAAATAATATGGAGTTAAAAAACTGCTCGACATGTCATAGGGTTTTTCAATATCCCGGCTATGGGTATATTTTGTGCCCGGAATGTCGTCGAACAGACGAGGCACAGTTTCAGCTTGTTAAGAAATTCTTAGATCAGTACCCTGGTGCGGAAGGAAAAGAAGTTTTTTTAGCTACAGGAGTTCCAATAAACACTTTGATCAAGTGGGTGCGAGAAGGGCGGCTGGTTTCATCTAATGCGGTAAATCTTGGCGCTGTCTGCGATATTTGTGGTAAGCCTGTATGCACGGGAAAGCTTTGCCCTGAGTGTAAAAAAGACATAGTAAAACAATTTAAAGAATCTGAAGCTGAAGATATAGAAAAAGTAGAAAAGATAATTCCGAAATCACATGATAAAGGAATGAAGTTTTTGCATTAATTAAACCCAGGTAACGGAAATAAATCACTAACTCCGTTACCTGGGTCTTTTTTATTTATTGATCTCACCTGCAATATTGATTGAGTAATAGTCTCTGATTTCTGAAGGATTTTCTGTCATTCCAAGAATCCACATGAGTTTTGTTAATGCGGCTTCGCTTGTCATGTCGTGAGCCTGAAGGGCACCTATTTCAAGAGATCTTTTACCCGTCTCATAAACGTCCATCTTTGAGCCTTCATAAGGACATTGAGTTCCAATAACAACTGTTATTCCATTATTGATCAACTTCTCTATAGTACTGATAAAATCGTGGTTTACAAAAGGAAGACCACCGATTCCGTAGGCTTCGATATAGATGCCTTTATAGCCCTGTTCAGCCAGAGATTCCAAAAGGCTTCTGTGCATTCCAGGGAACATTTTTAGCATACATACCTTTGTAGAGTAGGAATCTGATAAATGGAAAACCCCGTTTCTTACAGGAACAGCTTTTTCATCGATGCTCATACCAAGTGAACTGATAGTTGCCACATTAGGGTAATTGATACTTTCAAAGGCATCAAAACTAAGTGATCTGACTTTCGATGCTCTGCAGCCAAGCATTACCTTTCTGTTAAAGGCAACAAACACACCGGGAATACCGCTTGCAGCCATGTGGATGGCGCATCTGCAGTTTTCCATTGCATCGGCGACAGGATTGGTAATAGAAAGCTGTGATCCGGTTACAACAACAGGAATATTGATATTTCTCAGCATGAATGAGAGCATGGAAGAAGTGTAAGCCATGGTATCAGTGCCATGAATTACAACAATTCCGTCATGGTCATTTCTAACTTCACTTATTCGTCTGGCAAGTTTTGCCCAATCCTCAGGGAAGATGTTTGCACTGTCTAAAGAGCAGAAATCCTCAATCTCAAGGGTTGTATCCCCTGAAACCATGTGAAGCTCTTTCTGCATATCTATAGTAGTAAGTCCCGGTGCCAAACCATTTTCTTTCATGACTGAAGATAAGGTTCCGCCTGTATTTATAATGAGAATGTTTTTACTCAAGATTCAATCTCCTTTTGTAATGAAATCATTGATAATTACAACATACAAATTGGAGTCTTGCAAGGTGCTTAGCTGATAAAAAAATCTGTTGCAAAATCGAACAGCTGTTCTTATAATGAACTCAGTGTAGTATACGTCGAATTTGTTCGAATTTGTTTGTAAAAGTAAGTGGGAGCATGTAATGTTGGAACTTTTAGATAATCTCAATGAAGCCCAGAAAGAGGCTGTAACAACTACAGAAGGGTATATACGTGTTATAGCAGGCGCAGGTAGTGGCAAGACAAAAGCTCTTTCTACCCGTTTTGCGTACCTTGTTAATGGTCTTGGTATTATGCCGGGGCATATTCTCTGCGTGACTTTTACGAATAAATCTGCCAATGAAATGAGACAGAGGATCCATGCCCTTACAGGGGACAATGATACTGGATATATCAATACTTTCCATGGTTTTTGCGTTTCAATCCTTCAGGAGGATTCGCATGCTGTTCAATATCCCAAGAATTTCCTTGTTCTGGATAATTCAGATATCGATGACATTCTTAAGATAATATATGAAGAGAGAGGGCTGTCACTTCGTGATATGACCTTTAGTTCTGCAAGGGACATGTTTGAGATAAGAAAGCTATTTGAAGAGCCGGAATATTACCTTGATATGCTCACGATGCCTCTTGAGACGCTTAAGGACAAATATGACAAGGCAACAGAGGTAAAAGACATCCTGTTTTACGGGTATCTTTATCAGGAGAAAAAGTGCTTCGGCCTTGATTATAACGATCTTATAAAGTTTTCTCTTTATATTTTTAAAGAGAACCCGGATATAAAGCTTAAGTGGCAAAAAAGACTTGAATATATCATGATTGATGAGTTTCAGGATATAGATAGTCTGCAGTATGAGCTCATGGAGGTTTTAGCCGGATATCATAAAAATCTTTTTATTGTAGGGGATCCTGACCAGACAATCTATACCTGGAGAGGGGCTAATGTTAAGTATCTTCTTGATTTTGACAAGAATTTCCATGATGTTAAGACCATTATGATGAATGACAACTACAGGTCAACACCTCAGATATTGTCTGCTGTTAATTCGCTGATCGATAAGAACAGGTTCAGGATAAAAAAAGACCTCGTTCCAACAATTGCAGATGGAGAAAGTGTTTTGTGCCACCTGGCACCTAATACTTCTGATGAAGCAGATTGGATAACCGGCGAAATACTTGCTCTTAAGGGATATGGGGTTAAATATAGCGATATCACTATTCTTTACAGAGCTCACTATGTAACCAGAACTGTGGAAGAGGGGCTCATGAAGGAAAAGATTCCTTATTCAATATATTCTGGCGTTCAGTTTTTTGGAAGAGCAGAAATCAAGGATGCATTATGTTATCTGAGAATGCTGGTTTACAGAGACGATATTTCTTTTCGCCGTATTGCAAATGTCCCCAAAAGGAATCTTGGAAAAAGACGCATGAGCTTTTTAGAGCAATACGCAGCTGATAATAGATGCTCATTGTACATGGCTCTGAATGAAAATCTTGAAAATGAATTGTTTAAGGGGACAAAAGCGGGACAGTTTATAGAACTTATAGAGCATTTTTCTGAGAGCTATGAAGGACTTCCGGTGTCTGAAGTCCTTGCAAAGATCTTAAATGACAGTGGATATGAAGCTATGCTAAGAACAGAAGGAGCTCAGGAGAGGCTTGATAATCTCGCTGAGCTTAAACAGTCAGTTTTTGAATATGAGACAACCTGCGGTGAAGAGGTAGGACTTGAGGATTACCTGAAGCATATAGCTCTTTTTACCAATGCTGATTCTTATGCGGGTGAGCAGGACAAGGTAAGGCTTATGACTGTACATGCAGCTAAAGGCCTTGAATTTCCGTATGTCTTTTTGTGTGGCATGAACGAGGGAATATTCCCATCGAGAAAGGTCCACACACTTGAGGGTATGGAAGAGGAAAGGCGCCTTGCTTTCGTTGCCATGACTAGAGCTAAAAAGAGACTGTTTATATCGGAAGCCGGAGGCAATACATTTGAAGGTATTCCTCGTTATCCTTCGAGATTTATCATGGACATAGACAGAGATTTGCTTGAATTTACTCAAAAGCCTGATGAGAACATGATGACAGCTGTTCGCAAGTTTATAGACAATGACTCCAGGCATTTAAAAGGTGCTTCAAAGCTCAATCTTCTTGAAAAAGGACAAAGAGTCAGGCATGCCATACTAGGAATGGGAACAATTCTTGATATAAACTTGGATGAAGAGAGCTATCTTATCAAATTTGATGAGATGGAGACTCCAAGGCAGATTGCGATGAAGGTAAATCTTAAACCAGTAAATTAAGGCAGATAAAACAGGTTATTTGTCTGATAGATTAAATTTGTAATGTTTTATGCAATATCTTTTTATCCAAATTAGCACTCTCTGTTGACGAGTGCTAATAGTGGTGTTATAGTATCTATAGAACAAAGGAACAGAGAAGACCGTTAGGACTTTAAGATTCCAATGATCCAACCCCTCCGTCCCAATGCTCATTTACAAATAATCAATTGTTTATGTGCAAAGGAGGTAATTATTATGTTAGCACCTAGTATTTTTGAAGAGAACTTTATGGATGATCTGTTTGGATTCCCGTATATGAAGGAATTCGACAATATGGAGCGTGGTCTTGAGCGTAAGCTCTACGGCAGAAAAGCTTCAAGGATGATGAAGACAGACATCAGAGAAAAAGATGACAATTATGAAGTTTCTATTGATCTTCCGGGCTTCAAAAAAGAAGAAATAACAGTAGAGCTTGACAAGGGTTATCTGACGATTAGTGCGTCTAAGGGCATGGATCACGATGATAATGATAAAAAGGGTAAGCTCATTCGTCAGGAAAGATACGCAGGATCAATGACCAGAAGCTTCTACATTGGCGAAAATGTACAGAAAGAAGATATTGAGGCAACTTACAGACATGGTGTTCTTACTCTGACAGTACCTAAGAAGGCTATGGAAAAGACTCTACCAGAAAAAAATCTGATAGCGATTGAGGGATAATATTAAACAGTTAGTAGCACGAACGGGGCTGTCGCTTTAGATGATTAAATCTAAAGCGACAGCCCCTTTTTATTGTTTGAAATATAAGGTTTTAAGTATATAATTCTATATGCTGAAAATTTTTGTAGAAAAAGGTTGGAATTATCTAAATGAAAAGGTTTGCACTTATAAAAGAAATATTTATTTTGACAATGGCCACAATAATCATCGGAGCGGCTGTTTTCTTTTTCCTTATGCCAAGTCATGCAACAGTGAGCAGTATAGCCGGATTATCCATTGTTTTAACTAACTTTGTTCCACTGCCGGTTTCAATGATAACGATGATATTGAATGTATTTCTTTTGATAATAGGTTTTATAACCTGTGGCCCAGAGTTTGGGTATAAAACAGTATATACATCAATATTGCTTCCTGTGGTGATTGGCGTATTTGAAAGGGCTTTTCCTGACTTTGAGTCTTTTACAGGAGACGCAACTCTTGATGTTTTGTGCTATATATTTTTTGTGAGTATCGGGATTGCGATTCTTTTTAACAGAAACGCTTCCTCAGGAGGGCTGGATATTGTCGCCAAAATCCTGAACAAATACTTAAGGATTGACCTTGGAAAGGCAATGTCAGCTGCAGGGCTGTGTGTTGCAGCATCTTCAATACTTGTTTATGATTCCAAGACCCTGCTTCTTAGTATCTTGGGAACATATTTCAACGGAGTGATCCTTGATCATTTCATTTTTGACCAGAAGCTTAAGAGAAGAGTATGTATTGTTTCGCCATTTGAGAAGGATATTCGAGAGTTTATCCTGAACGAACTTCACAGTGGAGCTAGTATCTATAAAGCAATCGGTGCTTATCGCATGCAGGAGCATGATGAAATCATTACTATCGTTGATAAAAACGAATTCCAGAAACTGATGGCTTTTATTGATAAGGTAGATCCGCAGGCCTTTGTTACAGTTTATAAGGTCAGTGAGATGCAGTACAGATCAAAATCAATGCCAGAGAGGATTTTCGGAGAACTGTGAGTTTGGCATGGCCGCCGGACTGGCTGAGACAATGGGTCTGATTTCATGTATAATTAAACATGACATTTTAATAAGAAAAGGAGACAATTTATGAAATTTATTTCCTGGAACATAGATTCAATTAATGCTGCTCTTACAGGCACAAGTCCTCGTTCAGACTTAAGCAGACAGGTTTTGGATACAATAACCAAGGAAAATGCCGATATTATTGCCATTCAGGAGACAAAGCTTCCTGAAGCAGGCATGAATTCCAAACAGGAAGAGGCTTTGAAAGCATATTTTTCTGATTATGACTATGTATATGTTAGTTCCAGAGAGCCTGCAAGAAAGGGATATGCAGGAACTATGGCACTTTACAAAAAAGATATCAAGGTAGTAGCAAGCTTTCCTGAAATAGGTGCCCCTGACACAATGGATAGTGAGGGAAGAATGATCACCTTAGAGCATGACAAGTTCTTTTTTAACCTGGTATATACTCCTAACGCAGGGGATGGGTTAAAAAGACTAAAAGAGCGTCAGGAGTGGGATGTTCAGTACACAAAATACCTGAAATCTCTCGATGAGGTTAAGCCGGTTATTTCCTGTGGAGATTATAACGTGGCCCACGAGGAGATTGACCTTGCAAATCCAGACAGCAATCATATGTCAGCAGGTTTTACAGATGAAGAAAGAGCTGGTTTTACTAATCTTTTAAATGCCGGATTTGTTGATACATTCAGGCATGTGCACGGAGATATTCCAAATGTTTACTCTTGGTGGGCTCAGCGCATCAAGACAAGTAAGATTAATAATTCAGGCTGGAGAATTGACTATTTCCTTGTCAGCGACAGGATAAAAGATAAGGTCACAAGGTCAGATATGTTGGATTCCGGGGCAAGGCAGGATCATACTCCAATTGCTCTTGAGATCGAACTGTAAGATAGAATTTGACGATATTATAAGTTTTGAAGGTAAACAGAGCTTTAGGAAGGTTGTACTTTAATGTTAGATCAGTTTTCAAGGACTCAGTTATTATATGGCGCGGAAGCCATGGAAAAACTTGCTTCTGCACGAGTTGCTGTTTTCGGAATAGGCGGAGTGGGCGGTTATGTAGTTGAGGCTCTTGCCAGAAGCGGAGTAGGTGCACTTGACCTCATTGATAATGATGAGGTTTGTGCTTCGAATCTCAACAGGCAGATAATCGCAACAACAAAGACCATTGGAAAATACAAGGTTGATGTGGCAGAGGAAAGAATTCACGATATAAATCCTGATTGCAGAGTCAGGACCTATAAAACATTCTTTTTACCTGAGACAAAGGACCAGTTCAATTTTAGCGATTATGATTATGTTGTGGATGCAATTGATACTGTTACCGGAAAGCTTACTATCATAGAAATGGCAAAAGAGGCAAACATCCCGGTTATATCTTCAATGGGAGCAGGAAATAAGATAAATCCTGCGATGTTTGAAGTTGCTGATATATATGAGACCTCCATATGCCCGCTTGCCAAGGTAATGCGACATGAGTGTAAAAAAAGAGGAATCAGAGATCTGAAGGTTGTTTATTCAAAGGAAAAGCCAATACAGCCACAGGCAGATATGTCAAAAAGTGAAAATGATAACAACACCGTTTCTCAGGAAACAACAGGAAGAGATTCCAAACGCAGGGCGATTCCGGGGTCCACAGCATTTGTACCTTCTGTAGTAGGACTCATCATCGCCGGTGAAATCATAAATGATATTACAGGAATAAATAGATAACCATTATTACTGGTTAAAAGGGGAGATATGTTATGAAAAATAAAAAAGCAGTTGCTATTGTTATGCTTGCTTCAATGTGTCTTAGCGCATGTACAAGCGTAGGAAATAGTTCGAATGAGGATGGAGGTGCTGTCACTTCCGAGCCTATCGCCAGTAGCGAAAAATCAGACAATTCATCTGAGATTAGTGTAAATACCGGCTATCCAATCACACTCGTTAATCATGCTGTTACATCAAGTAATGAAGAAAGAGAATTATGTACCGGAAGCTATACAGAGATTGTTTTATCTGACGAGTATAAAGAAAAGTATCCCAAGCTTGCTGAATATGTTGCAAGCTACAATGACAATATCAGCTATGAAATACCTGAGAGGATTGCTGAATATGCTTCCTGGGTTCTGGAAGATACTTTTTATGAAGATGCTGTTTACTATGATGAGAATAAAGTGAATATAGCAAGGATTGATGATCGGCTTTTTTCAATGGAAGAGCAATATGAAAGCTTTTCAGGCGGGGCGCATCCTAATCATGCAACCGGCTCCATCAATATAGATCCGGTAACAGGCCAGATGCTAAGGCTCGATCAGGTGCTTAATGATAGTTCTGTTCTTTCAGAAGCTATAAGAACAGAACTTGAAAAGGCTTATCCGGGAATCATGGAAGAAGTGGATAGTTTTTATTATCAGGGCGAGGACGAAGACCCTGATCAGTTTGTACAGAAACTAAAAGATGATACCTATACCTGGAGCATAAATGCGGAGGGGCTTAGGATTCACTTTTCACCATATGAGATAGCTTCTTATGCTACCGGTGATCTTGATATTGTTCTATCTGTAAAAGATTATCCGAACCTCATACAGCCTGCTTTCCAGATGAGTGAAGCACAGGATATGACAAAGATCGTGACAAGGACTGAGGCAGAACCTATTAAGGTTGAACCAAAGGAAAGTGAACCAATCCCTGATAGCGTTATAATAGCAAATCCTACATGGAAGAGCTACAAGGCTGAAGGTGTGGTTGCGGGTACTGACCATATTAAACTTACTAAGACTAAAGAGGAAAAAACAGATTTCCTTGATACTTCCGTATGGGCAGAAAAACACGGTTTTATGCAGGAAGGACTTACTCATGAGGATGAGAATTATTTTTACTCAGGGGTAAATGAAGTATCTTATGGTAATACATTCCAGGGACTTCAGATTTATGATACCAGTATGGAAAAGATGTATTACAATTTTGACCTTTCAGAACTGTGTGATGGCCCGGATTATGAGGAAGAGAGAGTATCAGCCCAGAATCAGTTCATCAGATATGCTACAGTAGTTGATAACATTCTTTATGCTGAGCTTGGACACTGGGGATACGCCTCAGAAGAGCCATGGTCCAGTTATATCGTAGCTATCGATGTTAACACAAACGAGCTTTTATTCAGAAGTGAGCCGCTTGTTGCCAATGCAGGGAACTTTAGAGTGGTTGGAGATACAATAATCTGTGGCTACGGTTTTACAGCTGAGCCTGACTATATTTATCTTTTAGACAGATTTACGGGAGAAAAATACGATTCGATACCTGTCAATTCTGCAGCTGATCAGTTCCAGATCGTTGATGACACGCTTTATGTTGCTACATACAACACTGCATATGAATTTAGCATTACACGATAATTTGGCCACTGTAGTGTTTTGACTTCTATAAGAGCGATTAAGATTGAGATCAAATATGAGTACATCTGAGCGAGTTTTATTTATACTTGAATCTAATAAAGATAACTATACATCCGGAGAAGAGATGGCAAAGCAGTGCAGTGTTTCTAGAAATGCAGTGTGGAAAGCCATAAAGGATCTTCGAGAGAAGGGATACAATATTGAAGCGGTCAGCAACAAGGGTTACAGACTGGCAGATAATAATGACATTATATCTGTCGAAGGGATAAAGGCTGAGTTACCGGATGATTTTAATAAGGCTGACATATTTGTATATGATAGCCTTAAATCTACCAGTGATAAGGCAAAAGAGCTTGCTATGGCAGGAGCACCACACGGCACAGTCATAGTAGCTGCGACACAGACCGGCGGCAGAGGCAGAAAGGACCATTCATTCTTTTCTCCTGAAGGCGGGCTGTATATGAGCATTGTTTTAAAACCTGAGCTTTTGTTTAGTACAGATAGTAAGGAAGTTACTTCTTTTACCGGTAAGGCTGTAATAGATGCCATTAGGGAACTTTCGGGTATAGAAGCCTATATCGGAGGAATCAATGACCTTTACGTTGAGGGTAAAAAAATATGCGGCATTTTGCTGGAGTCTGGCAGTGAATTTGACAGTAATACTCTCCAATGGATAGTTGCCGGAATAGGAATCAACTTTGATTCTGATATAAGCGGATTCCCCGAGGATGTAAAAGAGCGAGCTTCCAGTTTATTTGAGGCCGGGAAGGCAACAATTACAAAAAACGCGCTCATAGCAAAAGTAATTGAGAAAATATTGGATTGTCAACCTAAATGATATAATTGGTTGACAATCTATTTTTGATGTGGTACCTTCATATAAGCGTTTTGAATCGTGTATTCGCGAATTTTTATTATAGTTGGAGGACTAAGACATCATGAGTAATGCAGAAGTAGTTAAAACACGAGAAAATTCAAAAGTATTGGATATGGTATACATAGCAATCAGCGCAGCACTGATAGCTATATGCTCCTGGATAAGCATTCCTACAGCAGTTCCATTTACACTTCAGACATTTGCTGTATTTTTTGTGCTTCTTTTACTTGGAGGCGAGAGGGGAACAATAGCAACTTTAGTATATGTGCTGCTTGGAGCTGTCGGAGTACCTGTATTTGCTGGCTTTAGCGGAGGAATCGGAATTCTTCTGGGAAGTACAGGCGGATACATCATTGGATTTTTATTTGTAGGTCTTATCTACATATTATTTGAGAAATTCTTTAAGAAAAATATTGTTATGAAAATTGTAGCACTTGTTCTTGGACTTGCAGTATGCTATGCGTTTGGAACAGCATGGTTCATGCACGTGTATATTAAGAGCAGCGGCGAAGTTGGACTTCTTACAGTACTTGGCTGGTGCGTATTCCCATTCATTATTCCTGATCTTATCAAGATGGCACTTGCTGTGGTTGTAGCAAAAAGAATCGAGCCTGTGATCAAGTAATAAAATAATAATTTATGATTACTTAAGAAAGTGTTGAAGCAAAATAAGCTGCAACACTTTTTTTTTCTTTTTCATTCGTATAAAATAGCATAGCTTGCAATTATCATTTCCACGTTTTGAAATGATTGCTATAATGTTATTATCACTTCATGATAAAGGAGAATAATTATGAAAAAGAGAAGCAGACTAAAGGTATTATCCATGCTGTTGGTAATGGTAATGATATTTGTTTGTGCAGGAATAACCGGATGTGGCAGCCAAAAAGGCAAGGCGCTTAACCAGTATTGGTCTGAGAATTCGGAAGCAGCAGAGAGCCTTAGAAGTTATGTAGCGATGGTTACCAATGAAAAAGATAAAGAGCATTTCATTCCTGTAGAGGATAGAATCGCTGTTTTTGACATGGATGGAACTCTGACTTGTGAAACATTCTATACATATTATGACACCATGATGTTTATCAATTACTGTCTGACAGATCATCCTGAAAAGGTGTCAGATGAGCTAAAAGCAGCCGCTGCAGAGATCAGACCCGGATATACAGCAGGTGAAGAGCTTGCGAGAAACTTCGCTAAAGCGTATGCAGGTATGACTATTCAGGAATTATACGATTATGCTGTTGAGTTTGGACAGAAGAATACGGATAGCTTCCAAAATATGAGATACATCGATGGCTTCTACCTTCCAATGGTTGAAGTAGTAAAATATCTCTACGACAACGACTTTACTATTTATGTTGTAAGCGGAACAGAGCGAACAACTTCACGTGCCATTATTGCCAATTCACCAATAAGTGAGTATGTTTCACCGGCGCATGTAATTGGTACTGAATTTGAGGTTAAGCAAAGAGGAAATGAGGACGTTCCGTCAAATATGGATTACAAGTACGCTGATGGCGATGACCTGGTATTTACAGGCGGATTTATCCAGAAAAATCTAAACTCCAACAAAGTAATCTATATAGAAAGAGAGATTGGAGTTCGCCCGGTTCTTGCCTTTGGAAACAGTGGCAGTGATACAAGTATGATGAATTATGTTCTTGATAAGAGAAACCCGTATCCATCTCAGGCTTACATGGTCGTAGCTGATGATGATGTACGTGAGTGGGGCAAGCAGGATTGGACTGAGAAATCTGCCGAATACAGAGAACAGGGCTACGTACCAGTTTCAATGAAAAATGACTTTTTGAAAATCTACCCAGATACAATTAAGCGGTCAGAAGTACAGTTTGTTGAGCCAGAGGAGCAGGAAGAAGGAGAGGGAGCTGCATAAAATGGCCCGGAGGGACGGAGTTAGTGGTTCGTTTTTGCAGGCATTATAACAGATATTAGTACTTGTTATGCACTTTTTCAGCAAAACACATGATATTTTTTACATTGATCTTAGTGCCATCATCAAGAATGGCAGTTCCACTCATTTTGCCAAAAACCTGGTGCTGGTCTGAAACTATGATCTTGTAATCAAGGCAGGCAGCCCTGTCCAGGACAGGGACAAAATCCATTTCAAATCGGCCGTCTGATGATGTGAATTTCCAAGGCTCCATATAGCTGCTTTCAGGTATATGGAACGTGATATCGTCTAGTTTGTGGGCTTTTCCATTGTAAAAAATAATATTTTCAGTTGCGGCTTTGGTGTTTCCAAAGCCGTAACCTATGTTAAAACCAAAGGAGTTACCATCTATATCAGCATTGCCTGATCCCCAGTGCCATGTATTGTCATAGGTCCAAACGCCTCGACCCCAGTCAAGGGTGCCAAAATCCGTGGAAGGGTTGAATTCATATTTTTTCCCATTAAATTCCATAAAGCCTGACGCACGCATGCAGTTTATCTTTTGATTATAGTAAAATGCGTGCTTTTTATCCCAAGGCGTGGCAATTACCATGGAATCCATTGGCGGCTGCGCAAGGGTAATGTCACAGGCAAAAGTTTTTCCTTCAAAAAAGTTCTCAAAATGGCATGTGATATGTCTTTTACCATCATTGGCTTCAAATTTCATCTGAAGCCTTTCATCTTCATAAAGGGTTACACCGGATTCGGAAGATGAAGGGAGAGCGAGCTTTCCCATGGGAAAGGCATTGAGTACAGTTTCCGTGTGCTCCCAGGGAGTGTCTCCAAATTCAAGAAGCGAAACGGATTGCAGGCCAATGTAGCCATCATCAGAAATTGTGAAGGCACCGGCAAAAGAATCAGATAAAACCAGATAATAATCCCACTCTTTAATGCGCCACTTGGGAGCTTTTATCATTCCTCTGTCATATTTTTGCAAAAGAGATCTTGACCAGCCAGGTTCTATCAGCTCACCGTCAGGCCCCAGAAGTGGATGAACAGTTGTAACCTCATGATTTCTCCCCATAATCCCCTCCGTTTTCACGATTATTATTGATTGATATAATAATATTATCACTCGCTGAGTTTTTTTAATATACTGCGTGATACAATTTTGTTAATGGGCTAGCTCATAAGGAGGGCAGGTTATGTATACAGAATCTGATGTTAAGAAAATAGTAGAAAAACAGCGAGATTTCTTTAAATCAGGAAAGACCTTGGACATAGATTTCCGTATAAGGCAGCTTCAAAGGTTGAAAAAATTGGTATTGGAACATAGAACTGATATAGAAGATGCCCTTTATAATGACCTTGGACGTACTCCTCTCGAGGCCTATTTTTGTGATGTTGGAAGCCTTGTTCTCGAAATTAATGAGACAATACGAGGCATTAGGAAATGGGCAAAGCCGGAGACTCATTTCAGTGGAATTCACTGTTTCCCAAGCGTGATAACAAAAGTTTATAAGATGCCTTACGGAGTATCGCTTATAATCAGCCCCTTTAATTTTCCGTTTATGCTGTCAATTGGCGTTTTGATTGCAAGTATAGCTGGAGGGAATACTGCAGTTATTAAGGCCAGTTCCAAGTCAACTTCAAGCACAGCTCTTTTAAAAAAGATGATTGCTGAGATCTTTCCGGAAAAGTATGTAACAGTACTGGATGGCGGTCATAATGTTGCGGATATGTGTCTGGCACAGCGTTTCGACAAGATCTTTTACACAGGATCCCCGAAAGTTGGAGTTCATGTGCTCTCAGAAGCTGCAAAAAATCTGACTTCAACAGCTCTTGAACTCGGAGGAGAAACCGGGAATTGGTGCATAATCAGGAAAGATGCGGATTTAAAAGATGCTGCAAGAAAAATCGCATTTTTTAAGCTGTTAAATTCCGGACAGATATGCACAAATATAAACCAGATTGCCGTTGCTGAAGAAGTCAGTGATGAATTTGTCCATGAGCTGAAAAAAGCTTTTTCCAAGCAAATTGGTGACGATCCATTAAATAATCCTGAATATCCGCACCTCATTGGGAAAACTGCCTATGACAAGTGCGCAGGTATAGTAGATGACTATAGGGAGAGAGTGGTATATGGCGGAAAAGGTGATGAGAGCTCTTTTAAATACGAACCTACTGTTATATATCCGGTAGATATTGATGAAGAATTAGTTCAAAAAGAGCTTTTTTGCCCGATTCTTCCTATAGTGAAATATAAAGACAGTGCAATCAGGGATGTGTTAAATACAATTTCCGAGAGAGAGCATGGACTTACACTCTATATCTTTACGCGCAATGTGGACTGGGCAAAAAAAGTTATGCAGAGGATGCAGTTTGGCGGTGGATGTATTAACGAAGTATGTCTTCACATGATGGTCAAGGGCGTTCCGTTTAATGGTGTAGGTCACTCCGGCATGGGAGCATATCATGGCAAATGGGGATTTGACGAATTTACGCATCCAACGACAGTTCTTATAGGTGCCATAAAAGGGAATCTGTCGATGCGAGAGCACCCTTACGGAAAAAGTTGGAAAAGAGCACTAATAGAGCTCTTCGAGAGATAAGAACATAAAAGGGAAAAAGAATGGATCATTTTTACTTTGTAAGACACGGTGAGACCGTGTGGAATGTAGAAAACAAAATTTGCGGAGCAACTGACATAGAACTCACTGAAAGAGGCCATCAGCAGGCCATAGAGACAGGACATAAAATACTGGAAATGGGAATTAAGGCGGATGTTATACTTACATCGCCTCTTATCAGGGCAAAGGAAACTGCGAGGCATATCTCAGAAATAACAGGTATCCCTATGGAAGTTGAGCAGCGGCTTATAGAACAAAACTATGGAATCTGGGAATCCACCCCACGCGATGGCAAAGAATTCCACGAAGCCAAAAAAGACATGGCAAGCCGCTTTGGAACAGGGGAATCCATGCTCCAGATGGCCCAGAGAATCTACAACCTCATCGATGATGTAAAAAAGAGCGATAAAGAGTGCATTCTCGTGGCACATAATGGAATAGTCAGAATTGTTGAGTCCTATTTCAGAGACATGAACAATGAGGAATTCTCATGCTTTGGTATCAGAAACTGCGAAGTTAAAAGGTATGATTTTACTTGATTTCTTTTAACTTATAGGGAGGCTGATCTCTGCATGAGTGCAATTCATGCCCATTACGTACTCATAGCCTCAGCTTCTGATGTCATCTACGTAATTAAAACCGGTCGACGCGCAATGTACGATAACAATCTTTTTTCATATGCTCCCCAAATATATATAAGAAAATAATGAAAGCTACATACTGTGCGAATTTCGGTATTTTCATATGAGAACACATTCCTACAATAATGATATACTTCAATTTGAACCCAGATTCTAAAAAATAAATTTGAAATTTTGAGACATGAAGGGTTAAAGATCAACTTTTGATTATGATTGAGAAGATGCAGAGCCTCGGATTGTGTTGGTAAATAAGGATACTACTGCATATTACAAGAAATTTTGAAATGTGCAGTAGGGT
>NZ_SVFW01000003.1:0-114522 GCF_015056685.1 Butyrivibrio sp.
ACTTTTACCCTAAAACTAATGCGAGGTTTCCGCATAATTACTGCGGTTCCTCGCATTTAGACTGTCAAAGATGGGAATTTAAATCTGCAACGGAAACGTTTCTTATTTCAATTTTTTTTAACATTTTCACTAATTATTTTATCATATTGTCTGCTTTCTTGTGGTATTGGATGTTAATCCCATTGATGCTATAATCTTCTAATAATCATTAAAGTTGAGGGAAAACATGGCATTTACGCATCTTCACGTCCACACTGAATACAGTCTTTTGGACGGATCTAACAAAATAAAAGAATATGTAAAAAGGCTTAAAGAACTTGGTATGACCGCCGGCGCAATTACCGATCACGGAGTAATGTACGGTGTGATTGATTTCTATAAAGCCTGCAAAGAGGCCGGCATCAACCCTGTTATCGGCTGTGAAGTGTACGTTGCTCCTTCTTCACGTTTTGATAAGGAAGCTTCTGCCACTGACGACAGGTACTATCATCTGGTTCTTTTGGCTGAAAATAATGTAGGCTACGCCAACCTCTCGCATATTGTAAGCCGCGGATTTACCGAAGGTTACTACTACAAGCCACGTGTAGACATGGAGCTTTTGGAGAAATATCACGAGGGTATCATCGCCTTGAGCGCGTGTCTTGCCGGCGAGATTCCCCGCAATATATTAAAAAGAGAAAACGCCAAGGCAAAAGAAGCTGCCATCCGCATGGACAGGATATTCGGTCATGGCAATTTCTTTTTAGAGCTGCAGGATCACGGTATTCCCGATCAGAGAACTGTGAACAATACTCTTTTGGCCCTTTCAGATGAGCTTGACATTCCGCTGGTTGCAACCAACGACTGTCACTACACTTACGCTGACGACGCGGAAGCTCACGATCTTCTTTTGTGCATCCAGACTGGTAAAAAAGTTGGTGACGAGGACAGGCTTCGCTATGAAGGCGGGCAGTACTACGTAAAAAGTGAAGAGGAAATGAGAGCTCTTTTCCCTTATGCAAAAGAGGCTCTTGATAATACGCAGAAAATTGCGGACAGATGCCATGTAGAGATTGAGTTTGGTGTCACAAAGCTCCCACACTTCGAGGTTCCTGAAGGATACGATTCCTGGACTTACCTGAATAAGCTGTGTCTTGATGGACTTCATGAGAGATATCCCGATGACGACGGCACTCTGAAGAAAAAGCTTGACTATGAGCTTGGCGTCATCAAGCGAATGGGGTATGTGGATTACTTCCTTATTGTATGGGATTACATCAACTATTGCCGTGAGCACGATATAGCAGTTGGCCCGGGCCGTGGTTCTGCTGCCGGAAGTATTGTTTCCTACTGTATGCACATAACCAACATTGATCCTATTAAGTATGACCTTCTCTTTGAAAGGTTCCTTAACCCTGAGCGTGTGTCCATGCCTGATATTGACGTGGATTTCGAGTACGAGCGCAGGCAGGACGTTATCGACTACGTAACCGAAAAATACGGTGCGGACAAGGTTGTTCAGATCATAACTTTTGGTACTCTTGCTGCCAAGGGTGTTATCCGCGATGTGACAAGGGTTATGGATCTTCCTTACAGCTATGGCGATCAGATTGCAAAGATGATCCCCAACGAGCTTAACATAACGCTTGAGAAAGCTCTTTCCATGAACCCGGAGCTTAGAACCCAGTATGAAACTGACGAGACAGTGCATAAGCTCATAGACATGTGTAAAAAGCTTGAGGGTCTTCCAAGGCACACATCCATACATGCGGCAGGTGTAGTTATCTGTCAGGCTCCGGCTGAGGATTTGGTTCCTTTGTCCCGCTCTGCTGAAGGAAATATAACAACTCAGTTCACCATGACCACCATAGAAGAGCTTGGTCTTCTTAAGATGGACTTTTTGGGACTGCGAACCCTTACAGTTATCAAGGACGCTGTGCGTTTTGCCAACAATTCCATCGGTGCCAAAAAAGGTGACCCTAATTTCATCGATATAGATAAAATTGATTACAATGACCCCAACGTCCTTGCGCTTATCGGAAGCGGCAAGTGCGACGGTATATTCCAGCTTGAATCAGGCGGTATGCAGGCCTTTATGAAGGAGCTTCGCCCCCAGTCTCTCGAAGACATCATAGCGGGAATATCTCTTTATCGCCCGGGCCCAATGGATTTCATTCCTAAATATATTTCAGGAAAAAACGATGCTGCATCCATCAGCTATCAGACTCCTGAGCTTGAGCCAATATTAAAGCCCACCTACGGCTGTATCGTATACCAGGAACAGGTTATGCAGATAGTTCAGCAGCTGGGTGGCTACACTCTTGGCCGAGCTGACCTTGTAAGACGTGCCATGAGTAAAAAGAAACAGCATGTCATGGAAGTTGAAAGAGCTAACTTTGTATACGGCAATCCCGATGAAAATGTTCCAGGATGCGCTTCAAAAGGCATTTCTCCTGAAATTGCCAATGCAATTTACGATTCCATGATGGACTTTGCAAAGTACGCCTTTAACAAATCACACGCTGCCTGTTACGCAGTAGTTGCCCTGCAGACAGCATGGCTCAAAAACTACTACCCTGTAGAATTTATGGCAGCGCTCATGACTTCAGTTATTGATAACCCCGGCAAAGTTTCCGGCTACATCATGAGCTGCAGAAACATGGGAATAACTCTTTTACCTCCTGATATCAATGAGGGGTACTCAGGCTTTTCTGTTACTGACCACGATGGCAAAAAGGCCATAAGATACGCACTCACTGCCATCAAAGGTGTCGGAAGGCCGGTTATTTCTGCCATTGTAAAAGAGCGTGAGCTTCGCGGAAAGTTCAAGAATATCAACGATTTCCTGACTCGTATGCAGGGAAGAGAAAGCGACGTAAACAAAAGAGCTATTGAAAACTTCATAAAAGCCGGTGCTCTTGACTGCTTCGAGGGAAGCCGCAAACAGCTCATGACTGTTTATGTGCAGATAATGGACCAGCTCCACAACAGCGGAAGAAACTCAATGGCGGGCCAGATGTCACTATTTGATCTAGCCGGAGAAACTGAGAAAAAACAGTACGAAGTACCACTACCTGATGTAGGAGAGTTCCCCCGTGAGCTTCTTTTAGAATTTGAAAAGGAAGTCCTTGGAATCTATGTTTCAGGCCATCCTCTCGAAGAGTATGTGGGAATGTGGAAAAAGAATATTACAAATACCACGGCAGATTTCTATCTTGATGACGAGACAGGAGTTCCTAATGTAAAGGATAACGCCAATGCAAAGATAGGCGGCATAATAAGTGATAAAAAGATCAAGTACACCAAGACTGACCAGGTTATGGCATTTTTGTCCTTGGAAGATATGGTTGGAACTGTAGAAGTAATTGTCTTCCCAAAGACCTACGAAGCCAACGCCCCAAGGCTCAACACCGATGCCAAGGTGTTTATTGAAGGCCGCGTATCTGTCGAAGAAGACCGCGACGCCAAGCTCATTGCCAGCAAGATCACGCTGTTTGATGAGATAGCCAGAACAGTGTGGATAAGATTTGCCAATATAGACGAATACTCTGCTAAGGAGCAGGAGCTCTTTTCACTGTTATCGGATAGTGACGGCAAAGACGAAGTCACTGTTTACCTCACAGACACCAAGCAGGTAAAAAAGCTGGGTAAAAGCTACACAATAAGAGCTGACAAAGATATGATTGAAATGCTTGCAAATGCATTTGGCAGAGAAAACGTTCAGGTTGTTTGATACAGCCTGAACGTTTTTGTTTCTCACCTGGTCATGAGATTCCACAGCTCATCATCTGTCAAGTGCGCCTTAATTCTAAGGATAAGATGCACTTTTTCTCCACCGGATTCTTTTTGGAATTTGCGCTGCCACTTATAAAAGTGAGGGCCATCTCCTAATACTCTAAGATATGACATAAGGCTTTCAGCTACAAAGCCTGACTGTCTGATATCCGCTTCGCAGTCATTCTCATAAAATCCTTCCCAAATGTCATGTTCATGGCTTCTCATAACATTGTAGCCTTCAAAAAAAGCTTTTTTTGCCAGGCCGGCCTCATAAAAAGCTGTGAGGTAATCCACAGGCTTGCCATTTGGACCTTCTTCAAGAACATCTATAAATTTGCCACCTTCACTTTTATCATCGAGACAGGTAAGAATAGCCCTGCAAATATGGTACGCTCCAAGATAGCTGTAGTAGTGGTACTGAACCTGACAGATAAGGTTGTTACTGAATCTTTCTGCTTCCTTTGCATCGCCTGCGGCTAAGAGGTCCTCTTTTACTCTATTGCAGTCTGCAAGGTATTTTTCGTAACCATCAAGTGCTTCCTTATATTTTTCTTCATGCCACTTTACCTGTTCTAATAATGTGTCTCTTTTACAGATCCAGTTAAGTTCAGGTAGTGACTTGGTATTTGCAGGATCCAGCTTATTGAAATTGCTGATAAATCCGCAGGTCAAAATCCTTGCTCCGTGATTGCTAAACTGTTCTCCCGCATGGTCGTCTTCATTTGGCCCATACTTTGGAGTGTAGTCAGGCCATGCTTTGTAGGCATCTTCAATCTTGCGGAGCAATTCTGACGTGGCAGTATTGCCGTAGTATCTTTTGACAAAATCCTGCAGATGCTCTTTGGCATATTCTCGGCTATCAATGCTCTTGATATTGCTTTGAAGAGATTCTGCACCTTCATCATTACCGTCTTCCATGCCCCCACTCCACATCCTGGCTATAAGGTCAAGGTAGTAGGTGTGAGGTTTTATATTTGAGCAGTTGATTATCCAGAAATCATCTACTCCATGAGCATATACGTCTTTTAGCTCATTTACTACAAATTCAGGCGAATTGGGAAGCATGGTCATCATGGCTGCCGCCTGAAGATCATAGAAAGATGCATGGTAATAGATTCCATGAGCACTATTATCTCCATGAGCAGGAAGGGCATAAACTCTAGGATTGTGGTTGTTCTGTCTTCTCGAAACCATCTTGCCAAAACCATTATCTGCCCAAATCTTTATGACATCTTCAGGGAATGTGAGATATCCATCCTTGTAAAGCTCCATAGTTTCGCCGTAAAGGTTTGTACAGCAAACTGCATCCTTATCTGACTCTTTTACCAGATTATACTGTTCAAGGATAAGATCGCTCATGAGCTTGCCGCGAGCTTCAGGTGTATCGTAGGTTGGATCATCAGCCCAAAAAGGCCTGTCTCCCTGGCCTCTAAATCCCAGATTCCACACCACCTTACAATTCTTTTGATCCTCTATAGCCTGCTGCCAGAGGCCCCTGAAAAGATCCGGGTGCTTGTTGAAACTTGCCTCAAGATCAGGATAAGCCCTAGCAAACATCTGGGCTCCCAAGGGTTCCGCATGATGGTGAGTTATCCAAAGGCCATAATCATTAGCAAGGTCTTTATACCTGTGAGAATTGTGGTCAGTGCCCGGAATCGTCATATTACCACCGCAGCGAAGAAGGGCTTCAAAGGCCATTTCCCACGGGAAGTTCTCACCGACCTTTTCTCGCCATCCGTCAAAAAGGACCTCATCATTTATAAACCAGCCGCGGAATCTGACTTTGGAAGGTTTTGATTCGTAGTGATAGTTATCAGGAACTATGTGCTCTGATTCTTTCGTAAGCTCCTGTTCATTCCAAAACCAGAAATTCTGAACTCCTAAGAATTCTCTACTGACATGGTAAATGCCATAGATAAGGCCAAGACTGCTGGCAGATGTTATGGTAAGGTTGTCTTCATTTCTGTCTATCGTAAAAACTTCAGTCGCTGCATCATACGCAATTGACTTTTGGCTATTAGAAGATACTTCGCTATGTGATAAGCCGCTAGTTCCACTATTGGCGCGGTCTTCAATGTGAACCAGCCTAATCTCAAGCCCTGGTTCTGTGGTGTCTTTACATGTATTTTTAATATCTCTCTCCAGTGCCTGCACCGCTTTACGTACAGGTACCAGGTTAATGTCCCCAATTATTTTAGTGTTGATGTTGATCTGCATTTTGTGTATCCCCTGCTCCTCTCTAGAAATAATTCATTCTTTCGAAATGCGCTAGTGACAAATCACATTCTCTTCTAACTCCATAATCCACAGATTGCACGGCTCAATAGTGATGTTTTCCACATCTGTTCTACTCTCCAGTGTATAAGGATTCCATAGTGACACAGCTCTAAACTCGCCGGATCTGATGTTCACTGTGATAGGCTCCATTCCTTCGTTAGTGAGTATAAGAATGTCTTTTCCATCCTTTACTATGTGGCTGCAGCGAAGGTCATCGGTATCGCCGCTAAAATAAAGTCCCCTGCGGACATTTTCCAAAACATGTTTGACTAGTTCCTGGTCATTTCTTACAGTCACTGCATCATCTTCATTAATAGCATTATTGGCGTATAGCTCACCATTTACACTGGCAGCTTCACTGGCAGATGAATTCAAGAGCTTTCCACATGCTATCAATAGTTTTCCGCCACTTTTCGCAAACTCTTTTAACAGATTCTTATCACTTTCATTGAGAGATTCGTACTCTTCCTGCTCTGCGATCAGAACCGAATACTTCTGAGCTGCAATACTTATCTTTCCATCTGCGATCTTGCACTCAGGCAGGAGCTCAGCTTCCAAATAGTTAAACTCAATCTGATTTGTAAAAAGAGGCTTTGCGATTTTCCAGGACAAAGTATCTGCGCCGCACAAGATTGCAACCTGCGCGCAATTATATGAATCCGTGTTGAGGTAGCACATCCTCTTGATAAAATCACTCATCTTGCGGTACTGAGGCCAGAAAGGATTATTAAGTCCTACCTCTGGTGGACGCTCATCACCTCTGTCTTCTCTTATTGAATAGTAGAAAGCATGAGGATAAACGAGATTAACCCCTCTGACAAAAAGCCAGTTAAGGTACCATCTCATATCCTGTTCTGTAAAAAGCTTTGGATCCTGCCTCTCGCCACAGCAGCCAAAGCACTCATTGCCGTTTCTTCTTTTGCCTCGATGTCTTGCACTGTCTGAAGAGCATTTTCCCATTGTGGAGTGTTCCCCTTCTATAGCATGACCATCCTCCGGCTCAACAAATCTCCAGACTATATCCTGGCAAGGTCTCTGGAAATACTTAAGATAGCCGATGTCCGTGCTCTTCTCCGGGTGGCCTGTAAGCTCGATCCCATGGGATACGCACCAATCGGAAAGCTGCTTGTAGTAGCTGTTAGCAAGCCTTTCATGAATAACCTGTTTGTAGATACGTTTTGCCAAAAAAGCTCTATTTCCATTCTCGACTGTCATAGAGTTATCACTGATATTAACGCTTTTGTTGCTGACATTGGGATTATCACTACCGTCGATATCTTCACTCTTGGCATTAAATGCCTCACTTTTATCAACACATCCACTTTCAAACAAGTACTTCAGCTCTTCTTCAGTTCCACCTGCTGACTTAAATTCTTCAAGAAGTCCCTCACTCCAAGGAATAACATCCTCTCTTGAATTTCTTCCTAATATGTTTGGTTCATCAGTAAAGAAAGCTATTATGGTATCTCCAAAGTATTCCGAGAGCTCAGAGTAGTATTTTTCATGAGTAATCTCTATAAATTTAGCTACAGCTTTTGGATTTAAAAGGTCTGCGCTTTTTGGAGCATTTTCCTCTCCATCATCTTCCCCTGGATGAACACCCCTGATCGTGCCGCCACTTGGAACAAGCTCATAACTATCACCATTTTTTAGAAGTCCCTTCGACGCAAAAGAAGGATCGGCCTTTACCACTTCCCCATGGGCAGAACCGGAAGGATACATGGCTTCGTCATAAAGAACTACCTTCATATCCATCTCTTTTGCTTTCTGAACTGCAAACCTTACATAATGAAAATATTCAGCAGATAGATATTCTATTTCTTTTGGTAATCCTTTTCTTGGATGAATTACAAAACCATAAACGCCCTTGTCCTTCATCTCCTTCATCTGTCTTAATATTTCTTCTTCAGACAGATAATCATTCCAAAACCAAAATGGAATTGGTGTAAACTCCTTAAGTGCTTCGATTTCCATACCCTCTCCTAATACCTTGATAATACGCTAGTTCCCTATACTGATATTATCACTTATGGAAATATTTTCTTCGCATTTTTTGTCCAATAATTTGTAATTTCTTCTATTTATAATTGGTATGTTTTTTGGTATTCAAAGTTTTTGGGGGGCTCTTTGTATATGCGTAAGTAATTGGCTTCGCGTATGTCAAACACTGTTGATTTTTGTTACGAATGTGTACGCCACCCTTGACTGAATCTTCTGGAAACGCCGTCGATACTCTGCCGACGGTGAAGATGATGGGAACAGTAGATTTTATCTCACCGTCGGATCCAGCATTTTAGCGTTTCCATCAGCCCCGTCAAGGGCAAGCACCTCCGGTGTGGCTGTTTTTTTGCCTCGGGCTCCAAATCCAGGAACAGTAGGGGCGGCTGCTTTCAAGAACGTGCATGGCTATATGCTCATTTTACTATGGCAATTTATATATTAATCTGCAATCTGCACGAATATTGCCATGCTGTTACACCTTGCAATTACAACAATTATGACCTAATCAGTGGTTTTCATATGTCTAGGTCATGTTTTGGGGCATGATATTGTCTTGCGATTACAAAATTCATGACCTAATCAGCGGTTTTCCTACGTCTAGGTCATGTTTTAGGGCATGGTAGTGCCTTGCGATTACAAAATTCATGACCTAATCAGCGGTTTTCCTATGTCTAGGTCATGTTTTGGGGCATGATATTGCCTTGCGATTACAAAATTCATGACCTAATCAGCGGTTTTCCTATATCTAGGTCATGTTTTGGGGCATGGTATGCCTTGCGATTACAAAATTCATGACCTAATCAGTGGTTTTCCTATGTCTAGGTCATGTTTTAGATGCTCGGCCCGGTTTTGGCATATAGCCTAATATCTGGCTTGCAGCCACCCTCATCCTGCTGTGATGTAGGATAAAAGCGAAAGATTTGTGATACTTATCCCATTCAATCCAAGCAGATTTTCTACATGGGGGAGCTGCAGACATGTAGCCCTGCACACTCTTGAAAGCAGCCATCCCTACTGTTCCTGGATTCAGAGCCTGAGGCACCTTAAAGCAGCCACACCGAAGGTGCTTGCCATTGACGGGTTCTGAGGAAAACGCTACAATGCTGAATCCGACGGTGCGAGATAACTACTGTTCCCATCATCCTCACCGTCGGCTCGACGACAAAGACGTTTTCCTCAGGTTCAGTCAATGGTGGCGTACGCTGCCGCAATCTAAACTTTTCCAAGAAAGTCCAGAGAGATGGTCTTACCAACAAACTTGGATTACAAAAAAATCCTCAGCCAACCCATACAGGGTGGCTGAGGACGAATTTTTATCCTACCAAAAATCAACATGTACTATTCCAAAGTCAACATGAAACATTCCTATTGGCTCATGATAGTTCTTATTGCATTTCTATTACTTAACTGCTGCCTTGAGCTCTTCAACCTTATCTGTCTGCTCCCAAGGAAGGTTAAGGTCGTTGCGGCCGAAGTGTCCGTAAGCTGCTGTCTGCTTGTAGATAGGACGACGAAGGTCGAGCATCTTGATGATTCCTGCAGGACGAAGATCGAATACCTTGCGAACTGCCTCTGTAAGCTTTTCATCAGAAACCTTACCTGTTCCGAATGTATCTACAAGAATTGATGTAGGCTCAGCTACACCGATAGCGTATGAAAGCTGAATCTCTGCTCTGTCTGCAAGGCCTGCTGCCACGATATTCTTGGCAACATATCTTGCTGCATATGCTGCAGAACGGTCAACCTTTGTGCAGTCCTTTCCTGAGAAAGCTCCGCCGCCGTGACGAGCAGCTCCACCGTATGTATCAACGATGATCTTACGACCTGTAAGTCCTGCATCACCCTGAGGTCCACCGATAACGAAACGACCTGTTGGATTGATGTAAATCTTAGTAGCATCGTCAACCATAGCGCTGTCAACTACAGCATCAATAACATACTTTCTGATATCCTCATGGATCTGCTCCTGAGTAACCTTCTCATCATGCTGAGTTGAGATTACGATAGCTTCAAGTCTCTTAACTTTTCCATTCTCATCATACTCAACAGAAACCTGGCTCTTACCGTCTGCTCTAAGGTAAGGAAGTGTTCCGTTCTTTCTGACTTCTGTAAGCTTCTTTGTGAGCTTGTGAGCAAGGCTGATAGCGTAAGGCATGTAATCATCTGTCTCGTTTGTAGCATAACCAAACATCATACCCTGGTCACCGGCACCGATAGCTGAAAGCTCTTCATCAGTCATCTGATTCTCTCTTGCTTCAAGAGCCTTGTCAACACCCATAGCGATATCAGCTGACTGCTGATCAAGAGCTACAAGTACTGCGCATGTGTTTCCATCAAATCCCTTTGATGAATCGTCGTATCCGATTTCCTTGATTGTCTCACGGGCAATCTTAGCGTAGTCAACGTGAGCCTTTGTTGTGATCTCACCTGTAATAAGAACGAAACCTGTACAAGTTGCTGTCTCGCAGGCAACACGGCTCATAGGATCCTGTTCCATGCATGCATCAAGAATTGCATCTGAAATGTTATCGCATATTTTATCAGGATGTCCTTCTGTTACTGATTCTGATGTGAAAATAAATTTATCCATATAATACCTTTCTGTGCCATTTTAAGCACTAAAAAATCCACTCGATTTATGACGCGTGCAAGTCACAAATGAGTGGAACTAATCATCACAAGTCCCTCTTATTGCTCGTAGTCCGAAAAAACGGAATTGCACGCTCAGGTTGGCACCTTCCTGAATGATCAAGGGGTTGCCGTGGCTTCATAGGTCCTATGTACCTCCACCACTCTGAATAAGAGAACAATAAATTGTAAAAGCGGATATATTGCTATATCCGCATAAATATTACCTTATATGGATTATAAAATCAATAGGTCAAATAATAACATTTGTCTTATAAAAGTATAAACAAATGATAGCCACCTATCAGATAGCCTTATCAAAGGCATGCTCACATGTCATCAAACTATCAGATGATCTTATCAAAAGTATCAGCAAGTGCAGGATAGATGTTCTTAAACTGCTGGTATCTTGCCTCATACTTTGCAACAAGCTCAGGATCTGGCTTCTCAGTCTTATCAACCTTAACGATTGCAGCTGCTGCCTCTTCAACACTCTTGTATGCTCCGCATGCTACCATCGCAAGCATTGCACCACCCATTCCAGGTCCTTCCTCGCAGGCAGGAACATCAACTTCGATGTTGAGGATGTTAGCGATCATCTTTCTCCAGAGAGGGCTCTTTGCGCCACCGCCACAGATCATTGTTCTCTTTGGCGCAACTCCGATAGATTTTGCAACTTCATACATATCTCTTGTAGCAAAAGCAACACCCTCAAGAACAGCCTGAGTCATATCTTCTCTTGTTGTATCCATTGTAATGCCTGTAAATGTGGCACGTGCGTTAGGATTGTTCCATGGTGATCTCTCTCCCATGAGATATGGTAAAAAGAATACGTGGTTCTCACCAAGCTTCTCAATCCCCTTCTGCTCAACGGCATAATCCTTAGTCTTAAGGATTTCATCCATCCACCACTTATTGCAGCTTGCTGCGCTGAGCATGCATCCCATAAGGTGGAAATGTCCATCTGCATGGTCAAAAGAATGAAGCGCATTGTTCTTATCTACTGCAAAAGAGTCAGCTGACATGAAGATTGTTCCGCTTGTTCCAAGTGAAATATTACATCTGTTGTTGCCAACTGTACCTGTTCCAACTGCAGCTGCTGCATTGTCTCCGGCGCCTGCTGCCACTACAACTCCTGCATTTAAGCCGAGTTCAGAAGAGAGCTCTTTTGTAAGTTCTCCAACCTTCTCATAGCTTTCAAAGAGCTGTGGAAGCATATCCTCAGTAATGTGGCAGATATCGCACATCTCCTTGGACCATTTACGATTCTTAACATCCAAAAGGAGCATTCCTGAAGCATCTGAATAGTCTGTACAGAATGTTCCTGTAAACTTATATGCAAGATAATCCTTAGGAAGCATTATCTTTTTGATCTTTTTGAAGTTCTCAGGCTCATTCTCCTCAACCCAAAGGATCTTAGGAGCTGTGAAACCTGCAAATGCGATATTGGCTGTATACTCAGAAAGCTTGTCTTTTCCAATCTCGCCGTTTAAATAATCAACCTGCTTCTGTGTTCTTCCGTCGTTCCAAAGAATTGCAGGACGGATAACATTGTCATTCTCATCAAGGATAACAAGTCCATGCATCTGTCCGCCAAAACTGATGCCTGCAACCTGTGTTTTATCCACATCTTTAAGAAGTTCCTTAAGACCATCTACAGCCTCTCTGTACCAGTCTTCAGGGTTCTGTTCTGACCAGCCCGGCTGTGGGAAATACAAAGGATATTCCCTTGAAGTTGTTCCATGAATAGTTCCCTTTTCATCCATAAGTACGAGCTTAACAGATGAAGTCCCCAAATCTACACCTATAAAAAACATACCTTCCTCCTAATAATTGTAAAGAATTTGTTTCTTACTCTGCTTTATCCACATCGTTGGAAAACATAAATTCAGATTTCCACAATCATTATTATACCTTCTTTACAATCAACTATCCTTGCATATTTTGCTCTAATCTAACTAATTATTTGCATTTACTAAAAGACCACTCTGAATAATCAAAGTGGTCTTAAAATCAGTCGTTAGCATTTCCTTTAAAAATGACAATGCCCTTTTTCTTGAACTTCTTAGGAGCCTCAGTAGTTGTTGCTGCAGGCTTTGCAGCTTCTGCAGGCGCTGATGCTGCCTTTGGAGCAGCAGTCTTTTTAACAGGAGCAGCTTTCTTGGTTACTCCTGCTGCCTTTGCAACCTGATCAACAACTGAAGTTCTCTTTGGTGCAGGCTTTGAAGCCTTATCCTCAGCTTTTACCTTTGGTGCAGGTCTCTCTGCAGCTTTTGCAGCAGCTTCTGCAGCAACCTTTGCAGGATCCTGAAGCTTCATTGAAAGAGAAATTCTCTTTTTATCAAGCTCAACATCAAGGACCTGAACATCTACAATATCTCCTACGCTTACTGCCTCAAGAGGGTGTTTGATGTACTTGTCCGTGATGTGTGAGATATGAACAAGTCCATCCTGGTGAACACCTATATCTACAAAACATCCAAAGTCGATTACGTTTCTTACTGTTCCCTTAAGTACCATTCCCGGCTTTAAGTCCTTCATATCAAGGACGTCGCTTCTAAGAATTGGTGCAGGCATATTCTCACGAGGGTCTCTTGATGGTTTTTCAAGCTCTGAGAGGATATCTGTAAGTGTGATCTCACCGATTCCAAGTTCCTCTGCAAGTTTCTTTTTATCTGACTCAGATACTTTCTTTGACAGTGATCCTGTTGCAGGAGCTGTATTTGAAGTATTCTCAGTTTCTTTTTCCTTCTTTGAATTTGAAACCTCCGCTTCTGTGACAACGAGGTTACTTCCCGCAAGAGCTGCAGCAAGAGCCGCACCCATAGCTGTGCTTGTATTTCTGATAACAACCTGCTTTGCTTTTTTCTGTGGCTTTGGCTTTTCTTCCTTTTTAGCTGAAGGCTTTTCAAGTGAAGCCTTAGCAGCGTTCTTCTGAGCCTGCCTTACATCATCAAAAGTGATTCCAAGCTTATCCATGAGTTTTAATGTAGCATCATAGGATTCAGGATGAACACTTGTGGCATCGAGAGGGTTCTCACCGTCAGTAATCCTTAAGAAACCTGCACACTGCTCATATGCCTTAGGTCCGAGCTTTGGTACATTTAAAAGCTCTGCTCTGCTGTTAAACTTACCGTTCTCTTCTCTATATTCAACGATGTTCTTGGCAATAACTTTGCTGATACCTGAAATGTACTGAAGAAGTGGAGCTGATGCTGTGTTGAGGTCTACACCAACTTTGTTAACGCAGGTCTCTACTACACCTTCAAGGGCTTCTCCAAGTTTTTTCTGGTTCATGTCGTGCTGGTACTGACCAACACCGATTGACTTAGGATCGATCTTAACAAGCTCTGCCAAAGGATCCTGAAGTCTTCTGGCAATTGAAGCTGCGCTACGCTGTCCTACATCAAACTGTGGGAACTCCTCTGTAGCAAGCTTACTTGCTGAGTAAACTGAAGCACCTGCCTCACTTACGATAACGTACTGAACAGGCTTATCCAGCTCTTTTATCAACTCGACGATAACCTGCTCTGACTCTCTTGAAGCAGTACCGTTACCAACTGAAATAAGGTCAACATCGTATTTGTCGATGAGTTTTTTAAGCTCGACCTTGGCCTCCTCAACTTTGTTCTGAGGTGCTGTAGGATAGATGACCTTTGTATCAAGGACCTTACCTGTTGCATCTACGACTGCGAGCTTGCAGCCTGTTCTGAAAGCAGGGTCCCAGCCAAGGACTGTCTTGCCGGCAATAGGTGGTGCCATAAGAAGCTGAGTGAGGTTTTTGCCAAATACGGAAATAGCGCCGTCCTCAGCCTTTTCTGTGAGTTCGTTTCTGATATCACGCTCAATAGCAGGAGCAATAAGTCTTTCATATGCATCCTGGTTGATTTCTTTTATTACAGGAGTTGTGACAGGATTGTCGTTTTTGAGCATCTTTTTATCAAGGTACTGCAAAATCTGCTCTTCGGGTGCCTCAATCTTAACAACCAGGAACTTCTCTGCCTCTCCACGGTTAAGAGCAAGTACTCTGTGTCCGAGAACTTTTTTAACAGGCTCTTCGTAGTTGTAGTACATCTCGTACACGCTCTGAGCCTTCTCATCCTTGGCCTTACTGGTAAGCACGCCCTGCTCCATTGTAGTTTCTCTTATGTATGTTCTGAAGTCAGCGTTATCAGAAACATCCTCAGCTATGATATCCATAGCTCCCTGAAGTGCCTCAGCAGGGTCATTGACTCCTTTTTCAGGGTCAACGAATGCAGCAGCCTCCTCCTGGAGCGGCTTTGTTGTTTCCTGCGCCAAAAGAATATTTGCAAGACCTTCAAGTCCCTTTTCTCTTGCGACGCTGGCTCTTGTCTTTCTCTTTGGTCTGTATGGAAGATAAAGATCCTCCAGAGCTACCATTGTTTCTGCAGCTATAATCTTGGCTTTGAGTTCGTCAGTCATCTTGCCCTGTTCTTCTATAGAAGCAAGTACCTGCTCTCTACGCTCTTCAAGACCTCTTAAATACTTAAGCCTTTCATCAAGATTACGAAGCTGCTCATCATTAAGTGAGCCCGTTACTTCCTTTCTGTAACGAGAAATGAATGGGATGGTGTTGCCTTCGTCAATAAGTTTGACAGCGGCCTCTACCTGCCACTTTTCCACGTTAAGTTCTTCTTTGATCTTTAATACAATATCCATACTTCCCTCGCTTATAAAAAGCTATTTAATAATAAATTTTTGCTGAAATTTCTATAAATCAGCACACTCCCCTATTATACCAAGCATTTTGCACTGTTTTCAAGACTTACATAAAGGCCCAAACATTGTAAAAAAGCGGTTAATATTGTATATTTAATGTATGAAATTATGTTCGCGAGGAGTTTTGTATGGGCGATAACGGGGATGATAAGTACTACTACAATAATTACAACTACAACAAGAGCCACAATCAGCTTGACGGCCACGTAAACATGGCCACTGTAGCTCTTATTACAGGACTTATAGCTATTCCTCTTTGTTTTGTCATGAATATAGGCATTGTCCTTGGAGGAGTGGCAGTTGTCCTTGGCATTTTGTCTAAGGGTTCAGAGAAAAAGTTGCTCCCTCAGGCAAAGCGCGGAATTATATATGGAACTATCGGTATAGTTCTTGGTTACATTGTTTTTGTTTCATCTATGCATACTATTCTTACTGACCCTACCTACAGACAGCAGCTCAACCAGATGTCCGAGCAGATGAACGGTCAGAGTTTTGACGATCTGTTAAAAGAGCTGGGACTAAGCGATCTGTAACAGTAAGAGTCCTATGTTGAAAAGAGGTGCCTATGAGTATGATCGGTGCAATAGGCGGCGGATATGGAATGTTCGGAGGTTATGCAGCATCTTCCACAAGTGCTGCAGAAGCTACAAAACCTATCCTTAATCCAAACGAGTCTACCCAGAAAGCTCCTGGAAAAACATCATCTCCTGCAGAGTGTGAGACCTGCAAGAACCGAAAATATCAGGACGGTTCTGATGAGATGGTTTCCTTTAAGAGCGCACAACACATTGATCCAGCAGCGGCAGGTGCAAGAGTCCGCGGTCACGAGGCTGAGCATGTGAGTAATGCATATAAAGACGCAGCCCAGAACAACGGCAAAGTCTTACAGGCTTCTGTTTCTATCAAGACAGCTGTATGTCCTGAGTGTGGGCGCGTTTATGTAAGCGGTGGAACAACAGCCACCAAAATAAAATATGAAAACGAGGAGAATCCTTATCAGAAGGTGAGAAAGTCCATGGACAGACAGGGACTTGTGGGGAACAACGTAGATCTTGCCGGATAAGGCGGGGTTTATTATCAAAATGACTAATCTAAAATCATCAGCAGAACTTAAAGCAATCGCAAAAGAACGTTCTCTTGAAAAGTACGGAACACTTATATCTGCGGATCTTATCGTCATCATCATACAGCTGGTTCTGTCTGGTATTGCCACTGTTTCCAGTTCCGGAAGCATAATTCAGTATGTAATAAATGAAGTAATAGTGCTTATTGTAAGCATTCTTTTAGGTGTGCTTGTTTCAGGCAAGACATACCTTTATATGAATCTGATCTATTCACAGAATGTCTCTATTTCAGATCTCTTTTTCGGATTTAAGATATTCCCTGAAAAGGCTGTGAAAGTTCAGTCTCTTTTTGTGCTTGTAGACTTCGTTATAGGGCTTCCTGCCACATATCTTCTCTACCTCACACAGCACAACACTTCACCGAATCTGATACTTGGAACAATACTTGCTCTTTTCGTAGAGCTCATTGTTAATATTTATGTTCGTCTGACTTATTCACAGGCTTTTTACCTTCTTCATGATTTCCAGGACAGAAGTGCGAAAGAGCTGTTGTCAACAAGCAGACGCCTCATGAAAGGCAATCGTTTTAAACTTCTTTATCTCAACGTATCATTTATCCCGATCATGCTCCTTGGTGTGATAACTCTTTTTATCCCCCTTCTGTGGATAAATGTATATCGCAATGCTACACTTGCAGCATTTTATCAGGACCTTATTATGCAGTACGCACATAATAATACAGTAGAACACTAAAAGGATGGTATGTTATGGACTTAATTGATGCAATCAAAGCTATCGATAAGCCCCACGAAGATGACATTCTAAACAGACTCTACACGACTTGGGGTGAAAACATTGATCCTGCCAATCTGTTAAAAGAATATCCGCGTCCGCAGTTCGTCCGTGATAGCTACATCAATCTCAACGGATATTGGGAATATCTTTTTGCCCCTGTTAATTCAAAAGATGAGCTTCCTTCTCGCATGGAAGGAAATATTCTTGTACCGTTTTCGCCGGAAGCCATTCTTTCAGGCGTTGAAAAAAGACTCCTTCCGGATCAGCTTCTATGGTATAAAAAGAATCTCCCCTGTATCACAAGAAAATCCCGCACTTCAAGGATTCTTCTGCATTTTGGAGCAGTCGACCAGTTTGCTGATGTATTTGTAAATGACTCCCTTGTTGGTTCTCACAGCGGTGGATATCTGCCATTTACAATTGATATAACTGATTTCCTTATTTTCAATGAGGATAATCTAAGTACAGCCGATAACACGATTTACCTAAGGGTTCGCGACACCAGTGATTCATCCTATCACAGCCGCGGCAAGCAGACTTTAAAACGCGGTGGCATGTACTACACAGCTCAAAGCGGAATCTGGCAGACTGTATGGATCGAAGAAGTTCCTGAAGTCTATGTCAGGGAGATAAAAATCCATCCCGGCGCAGACCTTCATTCCGTAACTATAGAAGTTGCAACCAACAAAAAAGCTACCGTAACAGTGAAGATTCCCGGCCACGAACTTGTTAAGTCACCTGACTCTGACACTCGTCCCGGAATAACCTTTAGTGGAGACTGGTCTTTTTCTTCAGACACGTATCCTACTATCGGTGTAGATCACTCTGCTATTGCACCTTCCTACTACAGCTTTAAATTCAAGATTGAAAGTCCTCATCTGTGGAGTCCGGAGGATCCTTACCTGTATCCGATCCAGATCTTATGCGGCCAGGATCATGTAAGCTCCTATTTTGCCATGAGGTCTTTTGAAGTCAAATATGACGACAGAGGCAAATCCAGATTCTTCTTAAACGGAAGGCCCTATTTCCTCATGGGAGTTCTGGATCAGGGCTACTGGCCCGATGGCCTTTACACTGCTCCATCTGATGATGCTCTCATATATGACATAACCGAGATGAAGCGTCTTCATTTCAACATGATGCGCAAGCATATAAAGGTTGAGTCTGCACGCTGGTACTACCACTGCGACAGACTTGGCATGATAGTATGGCAGGATATGGTAAGTGGCGGCTCCTCCTATGCCAAGCCCGTGGTTTCTTACCTGCCAACTCTTTTTCCTAAGGTATTCGGACGTATGTCCGACGGACCGGCTTACTACAAGACTTTCTCAAGAGGCTCTGCTGAGGGCCGCAGGGAATGGCTCGATGAAATGCAGAACACCATAAGGTATCTCTACAACGTTCCAAGTATTGCTACCTGGGTGCTCTTTAACGAAGGCTGGGGGCAGTTCAATGCTGCAAGTGCCACTATTATGGCAAAAGAGCTGGATAAGACCCGACCTGTTGACCAGGCCAGCGGATGGTTTGATGAGGGAAGTGGCGACTTTAGAAGTGTCCACAATTACTTCAGGCCTTTGTCTGTAGAAAACGATCCTAAGGGACGTGCATTCGTCATATCCGAGTACGGCGGCTACACCTGCCACATAGGCGGTCATTCAAGCGTAGACAGGGTTTACGGCTATAAAAAATACGACACCTTAGATGACCTTGGTGTCGCTTACTACAATCTTATAAATGCGGATCTAAAACCGCTTATTCCAAAGGGTCTGGCCGGTGCAGTTTACACGCAGGTCTCTGACGTCGAGGAAGAGGTAAATGGCCTTATGACCTACGACCGCAAGATAACCAAGATAAATCCTGACCTAGACCCAAACATGAGCAGCCGATTGAATGAATGAGACAAAGGGGACGGTTCTAGTTGACTCGCGACTAAAGTCGTGAGTCAACTAGAACCGTCCCCTTTGTCTCTTACAGAAATCAGTAAACTTCTACCTGACCTCCAAATATTCTGCGCAATTTATTCCTTACCATGATGAATGCAGGGATAAGGAAAAGATCTGCAAGTATCCAGGCTGCCGGTGAAGCAAGGCATATAGCTATGAATCCAAATCTAGGAACAAGGAGAATAGCAACAACGCTTCGGCCTATCATCTCCATGACTCCGGCCAGGACGGCAAACATTGAAAAGCCCATGCCCTGAATCAGGAATCTCACTATGTTAACAAGTGCCAGCGGAACATAAAACATACTGTTGTAGAAAAGGAACATGTGAGCATTATCAAGGCAGGCTGCCTCTCCTGCATCAAGGAATATCATTGAGAACTGTCTTCCAAAGAGGGCAAGCACTACGAATGCAAGGATTGCATAGCCGCAACCAAGCTTAACTGCTGCCACAAGTCCCTGCTGAAGGTGGTCAAGCTTTTTGGCTCCAACATTCTGCCCACCATAGGTAGCCATTGTTGAACCAAGAGCATCAAAGGGAATACAGAAGAACATTCCAACCTTACTTCCTGTTGTAACAGCGGCTGCCGCATCTGTACCAAGGGCGTTGATGGCGGTCTGGAGGATAACACTTCCGATGGCTGTTATCGAGTACTGAAGTCCCATTGGAACACCCATGTTAAACAGGATAACAAAGTGGTCTCTGTCCAGCTCCCAGTCTTCTTTCCTCAAATGAAGGATATCTATCTTTTTGATTATGTAAACAAGACACATTGTGCCCGCAGCAAGCTGTGAAACCACAGTAGCAAAGGCTGCTCCAAAAATCCCCCAGTGAAGAGGAATGATAAACAAAAGGTCCAATACAATATTGAGAACTGAAGCAATTATCAGATACTCTACAGGGTGCTTGGAATCTCCAAGGGCTCTTATTATGGCAGAGAGAAGATTGTACATATATGTAACCGGTATTCCAAGAAAAATAACGATAATATAAATATATGCATATTCAAAGACATCTTCAGGAGTCTTCATGATAACAAGTATCTGTTTGCAAAAAACGCTGACAAAAAATGTCATTACAACTGCAAATACAGAGCAAAGAATTATGGCATGTGACACGAACTTTCTCATGCTCTTATAGTCTTTTGCACCAAATCTCTGAGCTACAGGAATCGCAAATCCGTTGCAGACTCCCATGCAAAAGCCCATTATAAGGAAGTTAACAGCACCGGTTGTTCCCATTCCTGTATAGGCCTCTTTTCCAAGAAACCATGAAACTATTGCAGTATCGATCATGTTGTACATCTGCTGGAAGAGCATGCCCCAGAAAAGTGACATGGCAAATCCAAAAATCAGAGACATTGGATTTCCAACTGTAAGATCTTTTATATTACTTGTCTTCTTCATAAATTACCTATTTTTCTTGAATCCCAATTCATAACGCGCTTCGCAAAAAGCTTTGCTCAAACAAATATAAGTCAGAGCATTTATAACCCTGACTTATAGTATCTAACAACGAGATAGTCTACTACTTTTTATCAAAATTTCAAGTGAATTTTTTATGTCTTTTTCATAATATAAATCCCTCACACAGACGTTTGTCCATGTAAGGGATCTGTTAAAATTTATCAGTTCTCTTTAACTGATCTTGAAAATGCACCAATGATCAGAATGATATCAGCTACAAGGAAAGCTGCAATTGAAACTACTGTTACGTAGAATACCTGCCAGCCTACTGTGTTAACTGAATCATAGCTGAAAAGTCCCGCAATAAGGAGGATTCTCTCTGAAAGAACCTGACCAAATGCTGCTGTGTAAACTGCAATGGCACCAAGAACTGCAAGAGTTCCTAAGATGTCATGGTTGCCAAACTTGTTTGGAAGGCAGATTGCAGCTACTGCAAGGATTATTCCGCAAACTCCAAGGAGTGCTATTGTTCCCAAATTTCCGAGAGCATAAGTCACTGTCATTTTGCTGCAGATAAGTGCTGCCACAATTCCAACAATACCCAGTACTGCTGCGATGCAGTTAAAGTATGAGCCAATGCTCTGCTTTTTCATAAAGTCTGCCATATTCAAGCCTCCTTCTTTTTTCTCTTTGAAAGGACGTACAGCAGTGCAAACAGTACTGTAAATGCAGCTGTAACTCCGATTGCTGTGTAGTAAGCTGTTCTCCACCATGTGTTTAACTTAACAACATGTGTTGTTGCGTTGTACCTGTTCATAAGGTTACTTGATGCTATTGCATAGAGAACATTATGAGCTGCCTCACGAACTGCAAGCTGAGCGTTCTTGTCTCCTGCAAATACCGATGCACTGATAGTTGAACCATCTGCCTGATTTGCAAATCTTGGGCTGTCAAGAGTTGTATCTGTGTAGAATCCTGACATTCCTCGTGTATCGTAGCAGGTAGCACCGGATGTAAGAACTGCTGTATAAAGGTCAAAGTCATCATAGATATCTGTTACAGCATATCCTGTGAAGCCCCATTCCTTCTTGAGGATCTCAGTCATAAGTCCTGTGCTTACAGTACACTCAACCGGTCCGATCTTGGAGAAGGAGATCATGAGACCTCTCATGCCTGCATCGTAGTCTTCTGTATCATACTTTGTTGCTTCGAAAGCAATCTGGTAAGCTCTAAGCTCAACTTCACGGGCTCTCTGCTCTGTCATGAATGGAGCAACACCTGCTCTGTTTGTCTCCTGGTCGTTGAATGCATAGTGCTTAGGAGCAGCAATAAGACCATAGTTAAGTGCACCAATTGCAAATTCCATTGCTGTGTAGCCTGAGAGGATAGGATCCTCTGAATAGTACTCGCCGTTACGTCCGTTATAAGCGTGGCGGTGTGTGTTAAGTCCGGGACCCCAAAGGATCGGAATACCTGTAAAGAGTGACTCGATACCGATAAACTCGCCGAGATCATAAGCAAGCTGTGGATTAAATGAAGCTGCTGTAAGCGGGCTGCTTCCGAATACTTCAGGATGCCAGTTTCCGTTAGGATCATCACTTGAGATGTTCCATGGAGCCTCTGTATCTTTTGACGCATTGAGGTTAACTGCAATACCGTTTCCGGCATTCTCTGTCATGTATGTCTCAACTGTTCCAATTGAGTCAGCACCAGGGATACTTGGGCCACCGAATGTAGCAAGGTACTGAGCCTCTTCAAGTGTCATCTCTGAAAGAAGTTCATCCCACTTCTCATCATCAAAGTCAAGGCCTGCCATCTCATAGAACATGAGGTCGCCGTCCTGGCCCCACTTGATATCTGATGTATCATCATCTGTCTTAAGTGTGTAGTACTTACCATTGAGGTAATCAATGAGTTCCTGACTTGTAAGCTCCATATCGCTGTATGTCTTAGGATATGTACCTTCCCAGTCAGCACGGCTAAGGTATGTAACCTCGCCATCCTGGAAGTAATTCCAGTCAGCATAGTCAAGCTGGTTAGAGATCTTTTCACCTGTCTTTGAATATGCAAATGATGTTCTTGCAAGTGTATCTTCTGTGATCTCTGTCTGGTATGCATAGTCTGCATTTGCTTCGCCTACAAGTGATGCAGTGTCGATGCCCTGAGCTGCCATGATATTGTTAAGTGCATCATGAGCGCCGTTACCGAATGCGAAGTAGTATGTGCCTGGATCGATTACGTATGTACCGAATGTTCCATCGCCATTGTCAAAAGAGCTGTCGTAAGTAGCAATGTACTGAAGATCAACAGTTACAGGAACTACTTCTGATTCTCCAGGCTGCAATGTGCCTGTTTTTCCATAGTTCAAAAGAACTATTGCGCTCTTCTCAAGTCCGCCTTCTGTATAAGGAGCCTGTCCATAGATCTGAACGCTCTTTTTACCTGCTACATCACCTGTATTTGTAACCTTTACATTAAATGTGGCTGTTGCTGTTGTTACATCGCCGTCTTTTGAAATTTCAAATACCGGATCACCTTCATATTCCATATCAAAAGTTGTATATGAAAGTCCATAGCCGAAGCCATAAGCAACTTCTGCGTCATAATCCCAGCCGTTAGCTGATGCATATGTTCCTGCATTTGAAGTAGCATTTCCCTGTCCGAGAACTGCATCATAATATCTTGTTTCATAGTAGCGGTAACCAACATAGATTCCCTCAGCCTCTATGATGTAGTTGCTGCTGTTTTCTCTTGTGATAACTGATTCAGCATTCTTGTATGAGAAATTTCCCATATTCTGCATAGCTGGAGCAGAAAGGTTATATGTTGGGAAAATATCAGCAAGTCCGCCTGAAGGGCTAACCTTTCCTGAAAGGATATCTGCTACACCGAGCATTCCGTATGAGCCTGGTGCACCGATCCAAAGGATAGCATCAATATCTGCATCGTCCTTAAGGTCGCCGATCTCTACTGCTGAAGCGCTGTTGATAAGAACGATAACCTTATCACTGCACTCTTTTGCAAGAGCAATAATATCTTTTTCATTAGTTGTAAGAGCAAGAGGCTCCTCTGCACCAAGTCCTGCTACGATTCCACCAGGGAGATAGTCTTCACTCTCTGCGCTTGGTCTGCCGATAACAACGATCGCTGCATCGCCATACTGAGCAAATGTGCTCTTATAATCTGCGTTAACTGCCTCAATTTCTGCAATTGAAGGCTCGCCCGGATCATACTCTTCTGAAGGGCCTGCATTTTCTGTATGAAGGTATGTCTCATTGAGCTTTGTATAGATGCTGGTCATTGTAGAATTAACCTTGAATCCGGCACCGTCAAAATCAAACTCATCACCAGACCATCCGTCTGTTGTTGCTCCTCTTTCAACCTGGCCTGTTGCCCAGTTCTGTGAAAGTGATGTAGTGATGTGATGAGCGAAATCTGTCTTATTGTTCTGAAGTGCCTCATCGAGATTGATAAAGCCTCCGCATGCTTTTACACCAAAGCTTGATCCTAAGATTGGCACCTGTGATCTGATACCAAAAAGTGTAACTGCACTTCCTGATGAAAGAGGTAATACTCCATTGTTCTTAAGAAGTACTGTTCCTTCTGCTGCCTGCTGTCTGTTAAGATCAATAGCAGCCTGGATAAGTGCGTGTGAGTTACCTGTACCGTCTTCGTTAAGAAGCTCTGCAGGTGGTGTGAATTTGTCGTACACAGCATCCTGATCATCTGTTACCATCATCTCACTCTGTGTTCCAAGAGCAGTGTCGATTGTTGATGAAAAGGACTCAAGTGTGTTTCCAACGATTACTGAGATTGACAGCAAAAATGTCATCAGTGCTGCTAAACCTCTGAAAATACCTGTCTTTTTCAAGTTTTCTTTCCTCCTGTTATTTATATTGTTCCATTGCCTTCTCTATACTCATACCTTCTTCAATGGCCTTCTTGCGCTTCTGATTAACTTCCTGTATCATGCGCATCTTTTCCCCCGTTAAGATGTAACCCTTCATTGCAATGATCGTAGCAATCCAAGCAACCATAGGCACTACGCAGAAAAGTATGATAACAACTGCATTCATACCAGATGAGTATGGGGTCTCAGCAGTTGGTAGAGACTTGATTCCTATCAGACTTACAGCGATTCCGACTACTGTAGCTGACAGTGAGGAAACAAGCTTATCCACAAGGGAAAAGAGTGTTCCCATGATTCCAGGAATATATTTTCCTGATCTGTATGTTTCATAATCTGAGCAGTCTGCAACCATTGGGATTGGCATATCTGCTGTTGAATAATAAGCACCATATCCAACACCAAAGAACACAAGGAAAAGAACTGTGTAGATATTGATGCTGAGCTTTCCGTTTGAAATAAGTGAGAGGTTAACTCCCGGCACACCCTGCTTCCATGCAAGTAAAAGTGCAAGTACACCTACATAACAAACAAGTGCAAGTGATACATATCTAAGAAGTGACGCCCTCTGGCCTTTCTTTTGACTTGTTCTTACTGTGAGAACAAAGAAAGGAACTGAGAATACGTAACCAACTATCATCATTGGAAGGTAAAGTCCGTCGTAGTTACCCATCATGCAACCGTAGAGCATGCACAATACTGTTGTGTTTGTGGCGATTGAAAGAGCCAGTTTGCATCCGGCGCCTGCAATCATAAGTCTCTTCATAGGGCTGTTGTTTTTGATGATCTCCACGTATTCTGAGATCTTTACCTTTTCCTGCTTGCTTCCACCGATTCCGAAGTACTTCGGCTGGTCTTTTTCCCAGATACCGATGATGGCAAGTATTGTAAGAATAATTGAAACTGTGATTCCAATTGGTGTTAAAACCTTGTAAAAATCTGCGCTTGAGTAGTCTGCAACATTTGCTCTGATGATCGGAGCAAGGAACTGCATAACTCCCATTCCTGCAAGAGAACCTACAGTATTGAATATTGTGAAAAGAGGTCTCTGGTTAGGATCAGATGTAAGAACTGTCTGACCGGCTCTTGTGCAGGAGGTCTGGAATGTATAGCCGATAACCCAGATTGCATAGAGGCCTACAAAAGCTGCGTACCTAAGAGCCATCATTGTGTCAGGAATCATAGGGGTGATGATGTACATAGTGATAATGCTAAGTGCCATAATGACATTTCCGATCACCATGAAGGGTCTGAACTTACCGAATTTACCGTTTGTTCTGTCCATAAGCGCGCCGATAACAGGATCTGTAATAGCGTCGAATACTCTCATTCCTGTTACCATCACTGACGCAAATAAAACTCCAAGTCCAAGTACGTTTGAACCAAAGGTCGCAATGTAAGCAAGGACCAGGACGTAGTAAACATTTGTAGCCCCGTTATTCAGCGGAAAAAGCACCAGCTGATAGAGCTTTGCTCTGTTTATTCCGTCATTTTTTGTTACTGTTTCTGCCATAACTCTTCTCCCTCTTATTACTTTGTCCAGTTAGCTCCCTTATCTCCTGATTCCTTAAGTGTATATTCAGGATTTGGTCTGCTAACCTTTCTAAAGACTGCTTTGTCGCGGCATGCCCCGCTTACAGCCATAAATTCATTTTCTCCCGTAAGAGAAACCTTAAACTCAAATACATGCTGGCCATGCTTGGTCTCAAGCTTGTTTCCATCTTTGTAAAGAGTAACTTCGTTCTGATTTGAATAAACCTTTACAGTTATCTTGTTTGAGGTTCTGTCCCTAAATCTCTTGGATGTGATATGAACAAAAGGTTCTTTGCTCCACCATGCTTTGTAGATGTAGAAGCTGTCTTTCTTGGTCTTCCTGTCAAAAGTAATAAGTCCCTTGTGGTTCATACCCGGCTCACCGCCCTGATTTCTTGCATCTGCTGCAAAGTCGAACATATTCCAGACGTGTGTTGCCCACATAAATGGATTTCTCTCAAAGCATCTGAGCATGTACTCGTGATAATGGGCCTGATACTCCTCTGTGTGGTCGCCTCTTCTAGGTCTTTCTGAATGAAGGTTTGGCATTCCCTCACATCCATATTCCGAGTAACCAAGGCTTCTGTCCGGATAAACGAAGTGGAAAAATCTCATCCACAGGTCATTTAAGAAAAGTCCCGGAACATACCAGCCAAGATAAAGGTTCCAGCTTACAGTATCTGTGATATGCGCCACTTTATTGAATGGTCCGCAGACAGCATAACAGGCAAGTGTTGTAAATCTTGTCTTATCCATTTCATGACATAGATCGTTAAGCTCTCTGTGGTTATCCAGCATATCCTTTTTGTCTTTTGTGGATATCGTTATCTCATTGGAAATACCCCAGCACACAATTGATGGATGGTTATAGTTCTGAATGATCAGTTCTTTCATCTGGCTGATGGTGTTTGCTCTTCCATTTGGCATGTGCTCTGAAATATAAGGAATCTCAGCCCACACTACCATTCCCCTCTCATCGCAAAGATCATAAAATGTCTGGCTGTGCTGATAGTGCGCAAGTCTGATAGTGTTGGCTCCAACCTCGCAGATAAGATCCATATCCTCTTTGTGCATCTCATCTGTGATTGCATTACCAAGGCCTTTCCTGTCCTGATGTCTGCTAACGCCGTGAAGAGTATATTTTCTACCGTTCAGATAAAAGCCTGTCTTGGGGTGATAATGGAAATCTCTGACACCAAAACGTGTCTCTACTTCATCAACCACATTTCCATCAACCAAAAGCTCTGCCTTTAATCTGTAAAGATATGGGTCATCGATTCCATCCCAGAGATGAACATCCTGAATGAGCATATCTGACCAGCCCTCATCCATAGATCTGTGAGACATCTCCTGACATACTTCATTTCCCTCTTTATCAAAAATCGTGACACGCACTTCCCCTGAATCAGTGTTGAGCCACATTTTTGTGGCTACCTTTGCTTTTTTATATCCTTCAATAGGAGTTGCTGTAACCTGAAGTCCCTTGCCTCCGAAGTAATCCAGGTCAAATCTCTTTTTATTAACTACTACGAGCTTTACATCTCTGTATATTCCGCCGTAGAAAGTGAAATCCGCCTTTTGTGGATAAACTCTGTCGTTTGGTCTGTTATCCACTTTTACAAGAAGGTTGTTCACTCCCTCCTTCAAAACTTCTGTGATATTTTTTCTGAATGTGGAATAACCACCTTCATGTCTGATTATTCTTTCATCATTTAAAAAGACGTCGCACTCTGAATTCACTCCGTCAAACTCCAGATAAACGTCTTCACTGTTTCTATCAAAGGAAGGACTTTCAAATTTCTTTTCATATGTTGCCAGTGTCCTTAGATAGTCATTTCCACCATCCTGACCGTCGATATTGTTCCAGGTATGCGGAATATTGACTACTTCTTTTTCTTTTCCATCAATAGAAAAGTTCCAATCGTTGTTAATGTTGTGAATTTTTCTCATGCTAAATCTCCTTTATATGGTTAAATCTTACAAAATTGCAATATATGATTTCAATCATTGTGGAATAAACGACAGTTTTAACAGCATAATTTACAATGCACAATTCAATGCTGTAAAATAGACTCATGAAACAGTTTCGAGTAGCTATAATTGAAGACGATACAGAGTATTCTTCTTTCCTTGAAAGTTGCCTTGAAAAGTACGGTAACGAAAAGGGATTTGATTTTAATGCAAAAATATATACCAAGGCCGAGAGCTTTTTAGATGATTACAAAAAGGCTTTCGACATTGTTTTTATGGACGTGGATTTGGGAAAAGGTTTCCTCAATGGTATGGAAGCCGCTAAAAAGCTGCGTCGGATTGACGATACAGTTCTTTTGTTCTTTGTTACAAACATGCCTCAATATGCGCCTGAAGGCTACGGCGTTGACGCTTTGGACTACTGTCTTAAGCCCATCAGCTACAGCAACCTCTCTGTAAAGCTTGACAAGGCCATGCGACTTTTAGAGGGAAGAACAGGTCAGCCCGTTAAGGTAAAAGACAAAAGAGGCACTCACATTCTTTCTTCCAATGACATTATGTATATCGAAGTAATGGGACATGATCTGATGTTCCACACTGCTGATGAGATAATTGATTCTTATGGCGGCCTAAGCGAAAGGGAAACAGAGCTTGCAGGGAGTAACTTTGCCAGATGCAGTGCCTCAGTTCTTGTAAATCTCGCTTACGTAAAGGGGCTTTACGGCGATGAGATCAAGGTCGGCAGAGATATGATCAAAATCGGTCGTTCCAAGAAAAAAGCTTTTTTGGAACAGCTTAATATGTACCTTGGAGGATGATTTTATAATGAACGGTTCCATGATCATAACCCTTACATCTGTGGGATATTTCTTAGAGATTCTCGTTGCAGAGCTTCTGTTTTTAAGCGCCTATAAAAGAAAAAAATTCTTTATATTAAGGTTTGCTTTAAGTCTTATAGTAGCCATACCTCTGGTCCTTCAGATAGACTTCTACAGCACTTCTTCCACTTTAGGAAGATTTATTTTTCTACTTATAATAATAGGAATTACCGCTGTCATCTCGATTGTGTCATTTGAAGGTGATTCTTTCTCCATAATCTCATCATGCATAAACGGTGTTGCAACTCAGCACATTGCCAATAAGCTCACTTTGATGATCACTCTTATTCCTTTTGTAAAAGAGGCAGCTTCATCAAATTATATTTTTTCCATCGCTTTAGAAATTATCATTTGTTCGATTGTTTATATTATTGTTTTCATACTGGTTGCCAAAAACTTCCATTTTGAAAAAAATTCAATAAGGCTAAATGTCCTGTCTATAACAATCGTCCTCACCTGTATTGGCGTAAACAGACTGGTTGTAGACCACAGTTCTGACAACATCTACTACGAGATTGCAGCTTGCACATACGCCATCATATGCTGTGCCCTTGCCCTTGCCATGCAGCTTTATCTGTACAGATGGCAGGAAGAAAAATCAGAGTCCCTGGTTATAAAAGGTCTTTTGTCTGCTTCTGAAAAACAGTATGAACAGTGGAAAGCAATGGTTCAGTTTACTAACATCCAAACCCATGACTTAAAACATATGCTGGACAGGATCGAACGTCTGGCAGAAGAGAACAAGCTTGATGTGCCGGATCTTTCACCTATCAGAGATTCAATTGAAGGCTTCGCTCCCCTGGTAAAAACAGGCAACGAAGTTCTTGATGTTCTTCTTAGAAATATGAGCACTCTCTGCAAACAGCAGAACATCCGCTTTAACTGCGTAAGCTACACAGATTCTCTCGGTGCCTATGACAGCATGTCCTTGTATTTTCTTTTTGCCAATGCAATAGATAATGCAAGAGCCGGCGCTGATTCTGTAACAGATCCCGACAAGCGCGTGATCGATGTCAGTCTTAAAAAATTCGGAGATTCTGTTATTATCCATATTTGGAACTATTTCGAGGGAGAGATTGTTTTTGACGGCCAGCTCCCAGTCAGAGAAAAAAATGAAAGTGGTCACGGCTTTGGCGTAAAGAGCATAAAAATGCTGGTTGATAAGTTTGAAGGCGCCATGAACGCATACGCTGAAGAAAATGTATTTCATCTGAATATTATTCTTCCTATTTAACTTTTAAAACCGGGGCAATTATTGTACAATAACTTTATCTTTACTAGCACATTCCGTGCGGAAACGGGGATAAAATGGACAATATTAAGGCTGTAGTTTCTCTAGGACACGAAGCTCTCGGTGTTACAACCAATGAGCAGATGAATGCAACAAAGGTCACTGCCAAGGCATTGGCGGATCTCATAGAAGCTGGTTATCAGCTCGTCATTACCCACAGTAACGGACCTCAGGTCAGCATGATCCATAAAGCGATGACTGAGCTCCACAGAATCTATATCGACTACACAGCAGCTCCTATGTGCGTGTGCAACGCCATGAGCCAGGGCTATGTAGGTTACGATATTCAGAACTCCCTAAAAACAGAACTTACAAGTCGCGGCATCTCAACTCCTGTAAGTACACTTCTCACACAGGTTACAGTAGATCCTTATGATGAGGCTTTTTACGCACCTACCAAGGCAATCGGAAGAAACATGTCAAAGGAAGATGCTGACACCGAAATTAAAAAGGGTAATTTTGTAAAAGAAATTCCAGGCAAAGGCTATCGCAGAATAATTGCTGCTCCCAAGCCTATAGATATAGTAGAGATTGACGCCATCAGAGCACTTGTTGATGCAGGCCAGGAAGTTATCGCCTGCGGCGGCGGCGGAATTCCTGTAATTGAACAGGGCCACGTACTTAAGGGCGCTTCCGCTGTTATTGAAAAAGATGCCATTGCCGGTAAGCTTGCTGCAGACCTTAAATCTGACAAGCTTATAATCCTTACTTCCGTTCCTTATGTATATACAAACTTTGGCAAAGAGGATCAGCAGCCAATTCAGAAGATGAATGTTGATGCAGCTAAGAAATATATCGAAGCCGGAGAATTCGGCGAAGTTGACATGCTTCCAAAAATTGAAGCAGCTATCGAGTTCCTTGAAGCAAATCATGCAGGCGAAGTTCTTATCACTTCTCTAGACTCTGTTAAGGATGCGCTCAAGGGCAAAGCCGGAACACAGATCGTATTTGAATAATAACTCAGCATTACTAAAATAGCCCAGTGCACACGCACCGGGCTATTTCTTTATCTCTTTTTACCTATCACTCGATTGGTTCGATATTAACTGAAAGTCTTCCACCATCCCAGCTATCGTTTCCATCCGGATCAATAGCAAACATGATTATATCACCCGCACTAACATCGAATTCTTGATAAAAGCCTCTGCTTCTTTCGGAATCAAAGTTCCCCTGCGTGTCTCCTCCAATCCACTCTTTTTCTTCTCCATTTAAAAAGATTCTCATACATGTTCCATTTGCATCAGGATCATCACTATTTGCAAACTTAACGTATTCTCCACTGACTCTCACACTTCCATCCTGAGCTACAATCCACATGTATGCTGCGTTTCTCCAGTTTCCCGGTTCAACGAAATCCCTCTTAAGTTCAGGCTTTCCGTCATTGTAATATCTTTCTGCATCCGGATCATATGTCAGCTCGCTGAAGTTTTTACCATCCCAGTCACACATTCCATAGTGCCATCCATCAACGCCCTGCTCACCAAACGCATCGTACAGGCAAGTGCTGTTGGTTCTGTCTTCAGTTCCTTCACCACTTGGGTCTTCAGGATCCATTACAGGATCACCTCCCGGTGTTGTCGGATCTACCGGCTGCTGCTCCCCAGGCTCTACTGCAGGATCAGTGGTACCATTTTCTCCAGGCTTATCCGTTGGTTCTTCTCCACTGTCAGGAACCTTCTCGGCATCTTCGATAGTTACGGTAAGTCGTCCACCATCATAGCTGTCATTTCCGTCAGGATCCACAGCAAACATTACTATATCTCCTGCATGAACAACATACTCTTCCTTGAACTTAACCTCGACTTCAGAACCAAAGTTCCCCTGCGTATCTCCACCAATCCACTTCTTTTCTTCGCCGTTAATGAATATTCTCATGCAGACGCCATTGGCTTCAGGGTCGGTATCATTAGCAAATTTTGTATAGCTTCCTTTGACTCTTATCTTACCTGTTTCTGCAACTTCCCACTGATATGCAGCATTTCTTCCGTTACCCGGCTCAACAAAATCTCTCTTAAGCTCAGGCTTTCCGTTATTATAGTATCTTTCTGCTTCTGAATCATAACTTAACTCTTCAAAGTTTTTACCATCCCAGTCGCACATTCCATAATGCCAACCATCAACACCTTGCTCACCAAACGCATCAAAAAGGTTTGTGCTATTAGTTCTTGTTTCCTCACCGGCAGGTTTTTCTTTTACCTCATAGGTACTAACTGACAATTTTCCTGCATCATATGAAATATTCCCCTTTGCACCAATCACAAAGGACAAAATATCGCCCCTCTTTACCTCAAGTTCAGTAAGCATGAAATCTACTTTACTGTCATTTCCATCGCCCTGTAGTACAGGAACATCTTCTTCCTTCAGAACTTCGCCATTAAGATATATCTTAAGCGATACACCATCAGGATAATCCGGATTCTCATCGTTGTGTCCAAACTTAGTGTAGTCTCCAAGTACATCTATCTTGCCATCTTCATATACTACCCACTGATAGATTGCAGCTTTTTTCTCGCCGGGATGAACGAAATCCTTTTTCATCTCAAGATTATTATTGGTTGGTGATACAAAAGCTGTCTTGTCATCATTTGTATACGTAAGTACTCTTGCAGTTTCAAGGTCATTTCCTTCAAGGAACCACCATCCATCATGTCCCTGCTCAATCTTATCCAGGTTTCCTAAAACAGTGTTGTTGGTCCTAACTTCATCACCCAAGCAAACCTTTTTCTCATTGGAATCTGCAATATCAATTTCAAGTCTTCCGCCATCCCAGGCATTGTTCTTGTTGCATCCAATGTCGAATGTGAGTATATCGCCTTTTTTAACCTTAAGCTTCTTGATATCGATGTCTCTTGTATTGTTATTACCTTCGCCCTTAGAGCAATTGCACTCTGTCTTAAAAAGACTTGTATTATTCTGGAATACTTCTACAGTTACACCGTCTGGCCAGTTTTCATTGGGATCCTGATGTCCAAACTTCACGTATTGGCCTGTCACATCAATTTCTCCATCTGCTGCCACAACCCACTTGTACATTGCATCAGCGTTAAGTCTTGGCTGAACAAAGTCTTTTTTCACTTCAAGATTCTTTAATTTTCTGGAGACATACCCTGTATCATCAGCTGTTTTCTTTGAAAGGACTTCGGCCTTATCTATGCTTCGGCCCTCGCAGTAATACCATCCATTGCTTCCCTGCTGGCCAAAGTCATGGGCAAGGTTAGCATAGTTGACGCCACTTTCGTTTACCATCTTTGTAGTTTTTATTTCAGAATCTTCTATTACAAAAGTAAAATTGCCGCCATCATACGCTGTATTCTGTCTGCCATCAACCAAAAGAGTGATAGTATCTCCCTCTTTTACCTCAACACCTTCTTCATAAAACTTCTCAGTGACTTTCTCGTCTGTAAGTGGCTTGAATTCTTCCTTATCCAGCTCTTCATCATTTTTGAAAAGATATACTGTCACACCATCAGGCCAGTCTGGATTTTTGTCTTCATTGAGAAGCTTTGTATAAGATGCCATGATATCAATCTTTCCATCCTGGGCTGCAACCCATTTTACATTTGCTGATCTTCCTTTGTTAGCAGGCATTATATAATCACGTTTTATCTCTATTCCGTCCAGTGTGACAAATTTTTCGTAGTTTATAAAGCGTTCAACATTCACAGCAAAAGAAGGCTTTAAGTAATAACCTGACTGGAAGCACCAGCCATTATCCCCCTGGTCATCAAAATCATCCTGAAGAGATGCGTTATTTGTTCTGCCTGTTCCTTTAGCTACAACGTCCTCTTCGGTCTTTCCCACAAGTGAAGTTAAGCCCTTTATAGAAAACTCAAATTTTCCTGCATCATAAGCATTGTTTTCCTTACCATTCACAACCATAGTGATATAGTCGTCTTTTGAAACATCCACAGACTCAACATCAAGTCTTTTGGTTATCTCAGTATTTCTGTCTGCTGCAAATTCCTGCTGTGCCAGAATTGTATTGTTGTGATAAAGAGTGACTCTCGTTCCATCAGGCCAGTCTGGATTTTTATCCTCATTCTTAAGCTTTGTATAAGAAGCATCAATCCTGATTTTTCCGTCCTGTGCTACTTTCCACTTGATCACTGCTGACTTGCCTTTTCCGGGATTTACAAAATCTCTTTTTATCTCAAGTCCTCTGGAATCAATATATCTTTCGTCATCAGCTTCATATCTTCGCATGTTGTATGCCACAAACGGTGCATCACCTGTGCTTTCCTGATAAAACCAGCCATTCTTTCCAGGTTCGCCAAAATCATATTTCACATCGGCAAAGTTCTGCCTTGTCTCGCAGTCATCTATAGATATATCGTTTTCAGTAGTAGCGTTAGTGAGATCAAAAATAGAAAACTCGTACTTTCCTGCATCATAGGCGTTGTTTTCTTTTCCATTTATGACCATTGAAATATAGTCGCCTTTTTTTACAGCTAAGGACGCAACATCCATTCGCTTTGTAATTTCCTGCTGCCTGTCCGGAGCAAACTCCTCCTGGGCAAGAACCTTGTCGTTGTGATAAAGTGTAACTCTCGTTCCATCAGGCCAGTTTGGATTTTTGTCCTCATTTTTCAATTTAGTGTAAGAAGTACTAAGTTTAATTGTCCCGGTCTGTGCAACCTTCCATTTGATCACTGCAGACTTCCCCTTTCCGGGATTAACAAAGTCATTTTTTATTTCCAGATAGCTGCTGTCAAAATATCTGTACTCTTTTTCATCGAAAGTACGCATATTATAGACTTCAGAAGGGTCATCCCCATAGCCTTCCTGATAGAACCAGCCATTTTCCCCCTGCTTTCCGAAATCATATTTGACATCTGCACAGTTTTCCCTTGAAGCATCTCCTTCTATGACAATATCTTTTTCTGTGGTGACATTAGTTCTGTCAAGTATCGATATATCAAAGCATCCTCCATCATAGGATGCATTCTGATTGGCATCTACAACAAAATATAGCCTGTCGCCGGTGCTTACGCTTATATCCTTCTGTCTGAAGGAAATCTCATTTGTCCCTTTCTTAGGTGCATACACCTTCTGAGAAAAGAGCTTTTCACTATTTTTATATATAGAAACTGTTACACCATCAGGCCACTCAGGGTTGCCATCGTTTTGTTCAAACTTTGTATAAGTCGCCCTTACTTCTACAGCGCCGTCAATAGCTGGCTGCCAACAGAGCATTGCTGCATCATTGATTGCCGGGTGGATAAAAAACTGACTAATGGAAAGATTTGGAGATGTGGCATTCATATACTCTCCATTCTTTTCAGTGGAAACAAGTTTTGCCGCTCCTACACTTTTTCCACACATGTAGGTCCATCCATTATTTCCCTGGCTGCCAAAATCATCGATAGAATAAGCATTGTTATCTATCCTCGTCACATCTTTTTTGACACCCATAACCTGTGAATCAACATCAGCTATTGAAATGTACAAAGAGCCGCCATCATACGCATTGTTCATGTTTGGATCCACGACGAAATAAAGACTCTCCAGCTCTTCCACATGCAAAGACTTTAATGACTCCTCTACAACTTCCTCTTTATCAGTCTTGGCATCAACCTTGTATCTGCCTATAGCCTCGTCTCCCTTATACACATAGAGCGTAACTCCATCCGGATACATTGGGTTTTTGTCATTATTTACGTTTTTAACATAAGTAAGATCTATGTTTATCTCACCGGCTTTAGCTGCTCTCCATTCAAGAATGGGGGCTGTCTCCCCTGCAGTGTGGATAAAATTAGACTTAACTTCAAGGCCGTTTTGTCCAATCTGGTAATATCTTTCTCCATCAAAAGACTCCAGTCTTTTTGACCTTGCAGGATCCTGAGATGATCCGTACCTGTAAAACCAGCCATTAGTCCCCTGCTCACCAAAGTCCGCTACGTTAAATGCATTGTTTGTACGATTCTCATCATCAATAAATTCCGGTTCGGAATAGGCATCAGAAGTAAAAGATGAAGGCCATTTACTTGCAAATGTCATTATCTCATTCTCTACCACTTCCACTATTGGCTGCGAATCCTCTTTTGCTATGATAAATGTTGCAGACCCTGCAAAAACTGCTGCCCCAGCCAGAATTCCTACAATTGCAATTTTATGCTTTGCTACCATTCCTACAATACTTTTTATATCCACTCCCATATGCTTCCTCCCAAAAGCAGTTCTACTTATATGCTCTAATGTTGTCGAATTTTACTTTTGTTCCAACACTAAACACTCCCCAGTCTGATCCCTGCGACATATACATCCTTGTTGTGAAAGCCATTTTCTCATTGACATACATGCAGACAACACCATCTGAAACCAGCATGGAGACATCAAGCTGATCCGATCCTGAAATATCGAAATCGACATAGGACTGTGCCTTTCTCTCCATGATGTTTTCGCCGTTGTAAAACTCAATTCTGTTTGTTGCCCCATTAAATATGATGTTCAATCTCCCCACATTTTCATCATTGGTGTTGAAGCAAAAACCAAACATGCCGTCCTTATCGAATTCCTTTATGGTTGTCTTTATAAGATAACTCCCCAGAAGGTCCCTGAACCCTGCCATCTCATACTGATCTCCTGCAAAAGAGATACTGCCCTCTTCAACAGATGTAGTTTCTGTCATTTTTAACGGCTCTACTACCAGTTCATTAGAAAAGAGCTCTTCGACTTTTGGATTTAATACAGGAAAAAGGCTGCCATCTTCATTCTGTCTCAAAAGATATGTGACCATATTTCCGCCCCAGTCATAGTCCTCTGAGTCTGTGTGCTTCTTTTTGGTTCCATTCCAGCCTACGACATAGAGATTATCCCCATCTGTCTCCATTCGACCGGCGTAAAATCCATTACAGTCAAAAATGTCCTGATCCGGAATTGTAAATGGTCCATCGATACTGTCCGCTATTCTGTAATGTACCAGCCTGTCAGGCCACTGATCAGAAAATGCCAGATACCATTTTCCCTTATATGTAAGAAGTGATGGACATTCCAGATTCGAATCCGTCCCCATGTCATTTTCAAAGAACACGCCGGCATCTTCCCAGCTCTTTAGATCATCTGATGTGAACCTGGCTATAACTCCTATGTTGTCCTTTCTTGTGGCTACCAGCATGTTATAAAGGCCATCTGATTCTACATAGTATACGTAAGGGTCTCTGAAATCGTTTTGTGCATAATTATCACCGGCATACAGCGTATCCTCTGGAATTTTTTCCCAATTCTCCATGTCTGAACTTACGGCGTGCATGACCGCTTCTTTTGGCTCAAACATATCATTATGTCCAGTATAAAAAGCATGGTACTGACCATCCTTCCCCTTAATAACTGATCCGGTACCAAGCGCTATATCCTGATCTTCAACAGATTCCCCATAATTTATGACAACTCCTTTGTCTTCATAAGAAGAGAAATCTGTAGTCTTTATAAGTCCCCAGGGGTGATAGCCCTGTTTACCATCCCTTTGATCAGCCAGATAGAATACATTGTATGTCCCATCGTCATAAAAAGGCATTGTATCACCTACAAGGCCCTCCACCGATGCAGGAAAAATCACATGATCTTCTATGCTCTCCCCCAGGTAGTTTTCTTCCTTAGTTTCCACAGTATCCACTACTTCTTCATTCGTTTTTTCTGCCCCACATCCAACACTTGCCACAGCGAGAATGCCAACCAATACCAAAGCATTTAACCGTTGCATAATTCCTCCTTTGGTGCTTTTGCACTATCTTTTGACAGATTCAATATAGCATTATGTTTCATTTGTATCAACATAAAAGTGCAAATGCCTCACATTTTCGTATAATACTACATTTTTTCTGTTTTATTTTTTGTTTAATATGCACACTTGTTTCTCCAGGAATGTTGCATTTGACACATTCATGTAGCTAAGATATGATATTTTAAGGTCCGACTTTATTTGATTGGGGATACATTATGAGTAAAAGAGTTACTTTACAAGAAATAGCAGATGCTCTCGGAATGTCCAGAAATACTATATCCAGAGCACTTAACAATTCCGGAAGCGTATCCATTGAGACCAGAAACAAGATATGTCAGATGGCAACAGCAATGGGATACAAACAGTTCAATTTGGTTGACACAGCCGTCAACCCTTCCACGTCACTGCCTGCCGCAAATAGCGGAAAAACAGAGATTGCACTGCTTACACATGCTTTTCCCGGAGCTTCGCACTCAGGAAACAAGCTCCTTGAAGCATTTCAAAACAGGATCGATTCTTTGGGGTACAAGCTTTCAATTAATATAATCAAGGATACTGACATTGATAACTTAACCCTTCCTACCAATATAAATCCTGATAATATTGCGGGTATTTTCTGTATAGAAATGTTTTCTGACAAGTACAGTAAATTCCTGTGTGATCTAAATATTCCTATTCTTTTTGTAGACACACCTCTTGTGCAAAAAATATCACTAAATGCAGACACACTCTACATGGAGAATATCACAAGCGTTTATCGCCTCGTAGACTCTTTTATCCAGGAAGGAAAAAAGAACATTTCTTTTGTAGGCGACAGATTTCACTGTCAGTCTTTTTACGAAAGATGGCAGGCATATGTTTCAGCAATGACTGACAACGGAATCAGTATCGAAACCGGCAACAGTATTTTGGAGGATGACTCCATGCCTTACCGTGACATTGACTGGCTTGCTGATAAGATCAGAGCTTTAAATAAAAGGCCGGAGGTTTTCTTTTGTGCCAACGATTTCCTTGCCATATGCACAATTAAAGCCCTTAGGAAACTAGGCTTAAATGTACCTGATGATGTATTGGTATGTGGCTTTGACAATGCACCTGAGGCAACAATTATTGATCCGGGTTTAACAACAGTAAAAATTCACAGCAGTTCAATGGGATATATTGCCGCAGATATTTTACTTTCACGAATTGCTAATCCTCATACTCCATATAAAAAGACCTATATAGAAACCGACATAATCCTTCGTGAGTCCACAGGCTCAGTGCACATCTCTGTCTGAATCAAACATTAGCTCAATCATCTGTTAATAGAATGTTAACTTGTAAGGATGCCCCCGGTGTGCATATAATAACTTCATGGGTTTAGTAGTTTATATTGAAGATTGGAGTAGTTATGACAAATAACAGAGACGACGAATTTGATTTCAGAGAAGTCAAAGACGGCGAGGAATCCGAAGTTGTGGATACTACAACTGATTCAGCTGCCTCTGACGATAAATCTGATAATACATCGAATAATAATGAAGAAAAAACTGAATACGAAGACGTCTGCTTTGTCTGCAGACGTCCTGAGAGCAAAGCTGGCAAGATGTTCCATCTTCCAAACAACATCTGCATCTGCAATGACTGTATGCAGAAGACCATGGATACTGTAAGCCAGTTTGACTATCAGAATCTTTTGAACAATCCAAATCTCATGAATGAGCTCAACAAGAATCAGAATGGATTCCCAGGATTTGGATTCTTTAACATGGACAACAACAATGGTTTCAACATGGGCGGCATACCAAATTCTCAGAAGATCAAGAAAAAAAGCGAGGGCAAGGTAAAACCTGCTTTTGACATCAAGAACATCCCTGCTCCTCACAAGATCAAGGCTAAACTTGATGAGTATGTTATCGGCCAGGATCAGGCCAAAAAGGTTATGTCTGTAGCAGTTTACAACCACTATAAGAGAGTGGCCACAGACACAATGGATGACATTGAAATTGAGAAATCAAACATTCTTTTACTGGGTCCAACAGGAAGCGGAAAAACATATCTTGTTAAGACCCTTGCCAAGCTCCTTGATGTTCCGCTTGCAATTGCTGATGCCACATCCCTTACAGAGGCAGGATACATCGGCGATGATATCGAGAGTGTTGTTAGTAAGCTCCTTGCTGCAGCAGGAAATGATGTAGAAAAGACTGAGCATGGAATTATCTTTATCGATGAAATAGATAAGATTGCCAAGAAAAAGAACACCACATCAAGAGATGTCAGCGGTGAGTCAGTTCAGCAGGGAATGCTCAAACTCCTTGAAGGTTCTAACGTTGAAGTACCTGTAGGCGCCGGCAGCAAAAATGCCATGGTTCCTCTTACCACAGTAAACACCAGAAATATCCTGTTTATCTGCGGCGGTGCTTTCCCTGATCTTGAAGAGATCATTACACAGAGACTTAACAAGCAGACATCAATTGGTTTTGATGCTGACCTTAAGGATAAATATGAAGATGACCCTAACATTCTTTCTAATGTTACAGTCGAAGACCTTAAGAAATTTGGAATGATTCCTGAGTTTCTTGGAAGACTTCCTATTATCTGTACACTTCAGGCCCTTACAAAGGATATGCTTATCAAAATATTAAAAGAGCCTAAGAATGCAATACTTAAACAGTATCAGAAGCTCCTTGCGCTTGATGAAGTTGATCTTCAGTTCGACGACAGTGCACTTGAAGCTATCGCAGAAAAGGCGCTTGAAAAAGATACCGGAGCCAGAGCTCTACGTGCCATCATAGAAGAATTCATGCTTGATATCATGTATGAGATTCCAAAGGATGAGAACATTGGACGCGTAACCATCACAAGAGACTACATCGATGGTAAAGCCTCTCCTCTCATAGAGATCCGCGGTGATTCCATCCAGCCAAAGCTTCCCGTCTTTGATACAAGCCAGGCAACATCTGTTTAAAAAAAGTTCCAATATACTTCAAACAGAATTTAATAATTGTTTAGAAAAAAAATAGACCATATCTTTGATTTTCCAAAGATATGGTCCTTATTTTTTATTTATTAGTGTCCACCGCCCTGCTGCTGGCTGTTTTCACCATTCTGTCCATTCTTGTCATTTGGAAGTGCAGGCTGCTGCTGGCCATTGTACTGGTTTTCACCGGATCCTGCTGCGTTAGAATCTGTGCTGCTTGATGTGCTGGCTGCTTCGCCAAGTGTTACATCAAGAGTTACCTCTGTGTAGCCTGAATCGCTCTGTCTCATTACAGTAATTGAAACAGTTGTGTCCTTTGCGTAGTACTCAAGTCTGCTCTGAAGATCATCCATTGATGTGATTTCTTCTCCATCAAATGCAATGATAACATCACCGCTCTTAATACCTGCATCGGCTGCTCCGCCGCCTTCATATACATCGTGAACAAGTACTCCAAGAGGAATACCATATACTTCATGGATCTCTGAAGGAACGCTTACACCTGAGATTCCAATGTATCCTCTGTCTTCCTCAGATACCTTGCGTTTTGTCTCTTCGTTCATGAGCTTATCGATGATAGGCTTTGCTACTGAAATAGGAATAGCATATCCCATACCTTCTACTGTATCGCCGCCAATCTTGTTGGAGTTGATACCGATAACTTCGCCCTGAATGTTCAAAAGAGCTCCACCTGAGTTACCTGGGTTGATAGCTGCATCTGTCTGAATAAATGTATGTGTTACGCCCTCTTCAGTTTCAACTTCTCTGTTGATAGCTGAAATAACACCTGTTGTAACTGACTGACCATAACCAAGTGCGTTACCGATTGCTATTGCAGGTTCGCCAAGTGTAAGTGAATCGCTGTCTCCAAGAGTTGCAACCTTGATTGAATCAAGTGTATCTGATGAAACCTCATCGATTGATACAGCAATTACCGCAAGGTCCATATCTGAGTCAGATCCCTTAACAACAGCCTCTACTGATGAATCATCATTAAAGATAACTTCAAGGGAATCAGCTCCTTCTACAACATGGTAGTTAGTTGCGATCAAGAGCTCTGTATCATTCTCACCTACAATAATACCACTACCTGAAGCTGTAGCTTCCTGTGTCTGTGTGTATCCAAAGTAGCTTGCTGATGCTGTGTAGTTATTGTGGATAATTACCATTGCTGGCATTACTTCTTCAACTACCTCTGTGACATCAGTTACAACTACTGATGTAGCTGCGCTGGTTGTTGTAGTTTCAACCTTTTTCTCTGTAGCCTGCTCTGTTTCTGTGTTCTCTGAGCTTTCTGCAGTTTGTGTCTCTTCTTCTTTTTCCTGATCCTTAGTTACTTCCTGAGAATTTTCACTTGAAGCTAAAAGTGAAATATGTCTTGAATATGCATAATATCCTGCACCAACACCGCCAACTACCAAAGCAAGTATCAAAACTGCTGCAATAACAATTGCTGCTGTGTTTTTCTTTTTAGGTGGTTTGGGTGGTTCAGGTGTACTTCCAAAATTATTTCCACTATACTGATATGTACCATATGTCTGCTGACCATTTCCATATCCGTATGAGTTCTGACCGCCATATGAATTTTGATTATTTACATAATTATTATTTACATATCCATTTGAAGAAGTACTCTGTTGCCCGTATCCAGATCCATAACTATAAGATCCATAAGAATTGTTCTGTCCGCTTTTATCATCTTCAAACATCTCTATTACCTTCTTCCTTTCTTTTTATGAAATTCAGTATAATTTTATTCTGTGACGGAATTGTGTTCAATTTATAATATAAAAATAATATTTTTTTATAATTTGACAATACCCTTGAAAAGAAATTTCACATAATAATAAGAAAAATCTCACAGGCACCGCCTTGTCAGCAGAGCATGTGAGAATCATTCTCAATAGTCTTCTTCTATTACTTGAATTTCCATATAGTCAAAAGGTACGTCTTCAATAAAGGCATCCTTAGTAAATCTGCACTTGGCATGAATCTGAAAATCTCTAACTATAGGCTTAAGCCATATGGGCTTTGAAAGATCCATTTCATAGCAGGCCTTCTCTATTGAATTCATGACTTTATGTGTTCTGCTGTCTACAGTATCATCACACACGACCATGTCTTTGATCAGGTGATTATCGTCTATAAGTTTAACCCACAACCGAAACATCAGTGAATACCCCGCTGTCTTTAAGTCCTTTCAGGAAAGCTTCCCTGGAGCGGTTTATTATAAGCTCCTGCGGAAAATCTATGCTTTCGAGCATATTTACAGCTTTATCCATATGACCTATCTCGATAGAAATATGTGCATCAGTGTTTATACAGATGCTGACACCAAGCTCTGCGCATCTTTCTGCAATCTTTCTGCAAAGCTCTTTGTGATGTCCTTCAAAAGAAAAACTGTGTTCATTGATCTCTATCGGTTTTTGGAGCTCTTTTGCCCTTAAAAGAACTTCATCAAGTTCAAAGGGAACTCCTGCCCTTCCAATATGTCCAATAAAAAACACCTTGGGATTCTCAAGAGCATTTATGTACATCTGGGTATTCCTTGCGATAGACTCACCAATCGTGTGTCTCTTGGCATGAACACTTGCAATGACATAATCGCATCTGTCAAAAACCATCTTCTGTAAATTCTGAGGTGGATCGTATGTATCACCTATAGTTGATTTTAACACCTCTATATCGTGACCAAACAAGTGACCATCCATGTCAACGATATCTGCTTCACAACCTCTTAAAAGTGTAACCCCCTGCCAATTTCTTGGCCACATATTGGTACAAAAGAGATACTGATAATTCTTGACCTCTTTGTAATCCCCAAACAGCATATCACTGAAGTGATCTGTGCTGCCCAAAAGCGTCATACCCGCTTCCTTCGCTGCTCGTACATTTTCTTCAATAGTTGAATAAGCATGTCTTGAATAAAATGTATGAGTATGTGTGTCACACTCAATTTTGTACATTATAAAACCTCATTTAAATCTTTAATCGTCGTATCCATTTGGATTCTGACTCTGCCATCTCCAAGAATCAGCGCACATTTCCTTGATTCCGTTCTGAGCCTTCCATCCAAGTTCTTTTTCTGCCTTATCAGCATTGGAGTAGCATGTAGCGATATCGCCGGCACGTCTCTCCTTGATAACATAAGGAATCTTAACTCCTGTAGCAGCTTCAAAGTTCTTCACAATGTCAAGAACGCTGTAGCCCACACCTGTTCCAAGGTTGTAGATGTTAAGTCCGCTGCCTGGCTCAAGCTTCTTAAGAGCCTTAACATGTCCGAGAGCAAGGTCTACAACATGGATATAGTCGCGGACGCCTGTTCCGTCCGGAGTATCATAGTCATCACCAAATACGTTGAGCTGTGGAAGCTTTCCAACAGCAACCTGTGTGATATAAGGCATCAGGTTGTTAGGAATTCCGTTAGGGTTCTCACCGATCGTTCCGCTCTTATGTGCTCCGATAGGATTGAAGTATCTAAGAAGAACAACATTCCACTCTGGATCTGCCTTCTGAATATCTGTAAGAACCTGTTCAAGCATTGACTTTGTCCAACCATAAGGGTTTGTGCATGTTCCCTTAGGGCACTCTTCAGTGATCGGAATAAATGCAGGGTTGCCATATACTGTTGCTGATGAAGAGAAGATTATGTTCTTGCAGCCATGCTTTCTCATAACATCTACAAGTGTAAGAGTTCCTGTAATGTTGTTGTCATAGTACTCCCATGGTTTCTGAACAGATTCTCCAACAGCCTTAAGACCTGCAAAATGAATTACGCTGTCGATCTTCTCACTTGAAAAAATCTTCTCAAGTCCTTCTCTGTCTCTTATATCTGCCTCGTAAAATGGTACCTTTTTACCTGTAAGTGCTTCTATTCTTCCAATTACTTTTTTGCTGGAGTTAACAAGGTTATCCATAACTACTACATCGTAGCCTGCATTCTGAAGTTCTACTACTGTATGTGATCCAATATAACCTGCTCCACCCGTTACAAGAATTGCCATAATCCACCTCTTTCTATAAAGCGATGGATATTTTTGTGCGATCGCTCACACAAAAAATCCATCAGAATTTATTTAAACTGCTTGGTTCTTTCTATATATTATGGTCAGCCTTGTTTCTTTTCAACATTCTATTGTTAAATCAAGCTGTCATTTTGTTAACTATTATTTCTTATAGTTCTATGCCACACTTCTTGCAGAGCTCTCTTGCGGACTCTACTGAGTCGATTCCTTCTTTGTTTTTGATAGGTGCGAACTCGTACTCTCTTACTACTTCATATGGAAGGCAGCTGTCAAGTTCGTGGATCATATCAAGAACGAGCTGCTCAAACTTGCAACCGTTTGGCTTCTCAGGCTTTACCAGATTAGCATTCTCATCGATGTATGGAATCTTCTTCTCAACTACGTGAAGAGGAAGTGTCTTTTTAGCGATCTCATTAAGTGCCTTCTCGTTAAAGAGGTAGTTAAGGATTACTCCGTAGTTATATGCAGGATCGCCGTTCTCATCCTTGGCGTCCATCATTTCCTGTGAAAGCTCATAGTACTCAACAATTGATGGCTTGCCATCTTCAAGGCACATAACGCCAACCTTCTCATCAGGAGCATTCTTTCTAACAACCTTTGCACCACAGTCAACTGCTGCATTAACTGTAGCACCTACGAAACAAGGATCTGCTATTCTCTGAAGAACGTTATCTACTGCAAAGATATCGATCCATTCGATGCCCTCTTTTAAAATAAGATCACGAAGACCTGCCTTGAGCATTGATGAATACCAGCCTGCATTTCCGTTAGGTGATGTGGAGATTCTGTTCTTGCCCTCCATATAAACCTTTCCTTCATAGTCAGAAGCAGGTGCCATGTCCTGTTTAAAGAATGTAACCTTTTCCTCAGGATATCCGAAATAGTTGTGCTCCTTAAGGAAGTTTATTGTTGCATCATTGTTCTTTTCACTTGTCATGATAAAGAGTCTTAAGTATGTTCCACCTGCCTGCTTAACTGTATCAAGAAGGTTCTCGATGATTCTCTGGAAAATGTAAACATGCTTGGTAAGTCCGATATCATACATACCCTTTGGATTGTCAGAGCCAAGTCTTGTTCCCATTCCGCCTGCAAGGAGACAAGCTGCTACTTTTCCGGCTTTGATAGTCTCAACACCAATCTTTGTGAACTCTTCTTTTCTCTTTTCAATCTCAGAGATCTGCATTGCTGCAAGTGGAGCAAAGTTTCCTCTTCCCTCGCTCTTACCAAGGTTCTTGCAGTTCTCAAGTACAGCAAAATCTGTCTCATCAATCTGCTGCAAAAGTTCCTTTTTCTCAGCCTCGCTGAGTTCATCGTAGTATTTAAGAACATGTTCCTGACCGAACTGTTCAAGTTTCTTTTTAGCTTCTTCGAAATTCATTAACGTTTCCCTCATCTTTCAAATTATAAAAACTCCAAGGAACATTTTAAGTGATTAGCAGACTTTTTACAAGGTGACAAAAAAGGCATACATACCACGTATTAAATGTGATATGTACGCCTTTAATATTTACGCTTAAATATTCGATAATTATCAGCCTGCTGTAGTTGAAGCAGCTGCTGCAGCATCAGCCTCAGGTGCTGGTGCAGGAGCCGGTGTTCCCGGTGTCCAGCCTGCAGGATCAACTAAGATTCCGTTCTTATCAAATGTGCAGTTTACATTATCAAGAGGTACTGTCACAGATGTGAGCATCTTGCCAGTGTTGCCATCGAAGAATCTCCAGCCTTCTGCTGTCTGTACCCATCCAAGTGTCATATGTCCGTCTGTTGGCTCAAGGTAGTAGGTTCCGTCTGCAATCTTTGCAAGTCCTGTTACCATCTTGCCGTCAGCTCCGAAGTAGTAGGACTGTCCGTCTATCACGTTCCAGCCTGTAACCATCTTGCCATCTGCTCCGAAGTAATATCTGCTTGCTACATCTCCTGACCAGCCAGTCTGCATTACTCCATCATCACCAAAGAGGTAATTAGCTCCCTCTACAGTCTGAAGTCCTGCAAGTGCGGTGTGAGTCTCAGGATTAAAATAGAATCTCTGTCCCTGCTCGTTGGAGTACCAGCCGCTTATAGCAATACCGTCTGCTCCAAACATGTACTTACCTGTTTCAAGTGCATGCATTCCTGTGAGCATTACGCCGTTTCCGTCAAAGAGGTAGAGGTTATTTCCAACCTGTGTAAGTCCAACATGCATTGCATAGTTATCATCAAAGAAGTGGATTCCGTCTTCTAACTGAACAAAGCCCTTCTGGCATACGCCGTCAGCATTGGCATAATAAACACCGGCTTCTCCAAGATTAAGAAGACCTGTGCATCTTACGCCGTTGGCATCAAAGTAAAAACGTGATCCGTCGATATCATTAAATCCAACAGCTGCAAGACCACCTTCAGCTGGCTTAAAGTAGTAGATACCGCTCTCGTCCTGGAACCATCCGGTCTGAACAAATCCATTTTCATCCGTGTGATATCTGCCATTTGCAAGGTTAAGCCATCCGTACTGTTTACGGTAGTTGCTGTAATAATATACATGTCCGCCCCAGCTGTTGAAGCCTTCGCCGATTATTCTGGAGAAATAGTCAACATAAAGGTGGTTAACATCTACTCTTGTAGGGATTCCTGAGTAAGAACCATGGCTGCTTGACTGCCACATTGCATACTCGCCTGCGTAATCACAGGAAGAGTTGTACTGTGCAACCCACTTTGCAGAAGCTACATTAGGCATCCTGTTAAGGAACCAGTTTCTGCTTGCATATACCATTGTCTCGTATCCGTTGGCATTGAGGATACCGCAAAATGTATCCGCAATTGCCTGAAGCTGCGCTGAGCTTAAGTTCTTTTGACAGGAATCTTCTATATCAATTGCTACCGGGAATGTTACTGTATATGGTGCGATCCATGCTAAAACCTGGTTGGCTTCTGCCGCCGCTGCCTCAGGTGTTGTCGCATAAGAATAAATATAGACACCTGTTCTTACACCTGCTGCATTAGCTCCGTTTATATTATTAGCAAACTGCTCATCAAGTCCTTTTTTGGTTGTGCCTACTCTGATCATGGCGAATCTGACGCCTGCTGCCCTGACCTGCTGCCAGTTGATCGCACCCTGATACTTAGAAACGTCGATACCAACTGCCACTTCCGGGCCGGATGCTCCTGCTGCGGCTTTGATTCCAAAGGCAGGAACAAAAGATAGGAATGCTATAACCGCTACTAGCAAACCCATAGAAAAAAAGATTTTTCTAGCTTTTTTCATTTAAAAAACTCCCCTTCAACTTTTTTACAAAACTCTTAACATTTTAATTATAAAGGAAAAGCCACCTTGGAGCAACCTCCAAAGTGGCTTCTATTGTCAATCTGCTATACCCTATACATATAGATCTTCTGCTGCACTAAACTCGAAATAACCTCGTTAAGTGCACAGAAGTGGTGCGTACTAGACTCGATAATACCTCGTCAAGTACTTTACACAAATGGGTTTTCTGTTGGGTATGGAAGTGATGCTGGCTGGTTGTAACCGATTGTCTCAGCGCCAACATACTTAAATACTTCGTAAAGAGCCTTTCCAAAGTGACCAAATGCAACGGCACCATGGTGAGGGAAGTTCTGCTGAATGAGTACATGTCTGTAGAATCTGCCCATCTCAGGAATAGCGAATACACCGATTCCACCGAATGACTGTGTAGCAACAGGAAGAACTTCACCCTGAGCAACATATGCGCGAAGGTGGTTGTCTGATGTGCTCTGCAGTCTGTAGAATGTGATATCACCAGGAATGATATCTCCTTCAAGTGTTCCCTGTGTAACTTCTTCAGGAAGGTTTCTAGCCATGATTCTCTGGAACTTCATCTCACAGCTTGAAAGCTTGCTTGTGCATGTGTTTCCGCAGTGGAAGCCCATGAATGTATCTGTGTGCTTGTAATCAAACTTGCCCTTGATAGACTGCTCATACATGTCAGCAGGAACAGAGTTGTTGATATCAAGAAGTGTAACAGCGTCGTTACTGATGCATGTTCCGATGAACTCACTGATTGCGCCGTAGATATCTACTTCACAAGATACAGGAATTCCGCGGCCTGTAAGTCTTGAGTTTACATAGCAAGGAACGAATCCAAACTGTGTCTGGAATGCAGGCCAGCACTTACCAGCGATACATACATATTTCTTACCGCCTCTGTGCTCTTCGATCCAGTCAAGAAGTGTAATCTCATACTGAGCAAGCTTCTCAAGGATTTCAGGCTTCTTGTTGCCTGCACCAAGGTCTTTTTCCATATCAGCCTTAACATCAGCGATCCTAGGATCTCCGGCATGCTTGTTGAAGCTCTCGAAGAGGTCAAGCTCTGAGTTCTCTTCAATCTCTGCACCCATGTTGTAGATCTGCTGAATAGGAGCGTTACAAGCAAGGAAGTTCATAGGACGAGGCCCAAAGCTGATAACCTTGAGGTCTCTAAGTCCAACGATTGCTCTTGCGATTGGAACGAACTCGTTGATCATCTTTGCACACTCATCAGCTGTTCCAACAGGATACTCTGGAATGTATGCCTTTACTCCACGAAGGTGAAGGTTGTAGCTTGCGTTGAGCATACCGCAGTATGCATCTCCTCTGCCATCAATAAGGTCGCCCTGTGACTCTTCTGCAGCTGCGCAGAACATTACAGGTCCATCAAACTTCTCAGCAAGAAGTGTCTCTGAAATTTCAGGTCCGAAGTTTCCAAGATATACGCAAAGAGCGTTACATCCTGCTTTCTTAACATCTTCAAGAGCCTCAAGTGTCTGAACTTCGCTCTCGATGATGCATACAGGGCACTCATAAACGTCCTTATCCCCAAACGCTTTCTTGTAGGCTTCAGCCAAAGCCTTTCTTCTGTTTACAGCAAGTGATGCTGGGAAGCAGTCACGGCTTACTGCAACAAGTCCAATTTTTACTTCTGGAATGTTAATCATAAAAATCCCCTTTCTCGCGTAAAACGCTTAAAACTTATATTGTTTTCCCCTAATTATTTTATTTGCATCTAAAATATTATCTGTCATTGCTGACTAAAATACAATCTTGCAAAATGTAGAAAAACACTTCACTTTTTTATTCATATTGTACGCAATCAATGTCACAACTTAACATCAAAGCTTGCACACTTATGTCCTGTAAGCTCCTCTGAACGGGCATCAGGCTGCTGTGTTCCAAAATAAATCTTGAAGTTCTTGCCAAATATCTTTCTCTCACCATCTTCATTGACAGATGTGAAGGCCTTCTTATCAAGCTTTATTGTTACCTCTGTTTCTGCGCCTGCCTTAACATGTACTCTCTTAAATCCGCAGAGACGTGGATAAGTTGTGGCAAACTCAGAATCAAGATCCTTGATGTAAACCTGTACAACTTCGTCTGTGTCCACTTTACCATCATTTACTACTGTAACAGTAAGCTCTGCATCAAATGTATCAGGTTCACTACCATTATCCATATGTAAATGGTTGTCAGGCTTAACATAGCAGTCACCATATGTAAGACCATATCCAAAAGGATAAAGAGGTGTTCCAGTAAAGTATCTGTAAGTCCTGTTCTTCATTGAGTAGTCTTTGAAGTCAGGAAGATCATCTGCTGACTTGTAGAAAGTAACAGGAAGCTTTCCTGAAGGTGATACATCACCAAAGAGGATATCAGCTACATCTTTTCCGCCTCTTGCTCCCGGATAAAATGCCTGGAGAACTGCATCTGCATCATCCTGAGCCTTTGAAAGATCTATTGCACTTCCGGCCATATCGATGACGATCGTAGGCTTTCCACACTCAAGCACTGAGTAAAGGAGCTGTCTTTGTGGAAGAGGAAGGCTAAGGTTGATCTTATCACCTGATGCAAACTGGTTTCCTGCATCACCTTCTTCACCCTCAAGGTTCTCATCAAGGCCCAGCACAACAACTACTACATCTGAGTAGTCTGCAACTGCCTTAGCCTCTGAGAGTCTGTCAGGAAGGTTAGGATCAGAAAGGTTACTTATATTGTCTTTAAAAATATCGCAGCCCTCTGAGTAAAGAACGCGGACATCTCCTCCAACCTTGTCCTGGATTCCCTCAAGAACAGTGATATATCTTGAAGCTGTTCCGTGATAGTTTCCAATAAGTGACAATCTTGAGTTGGCGTTTGGTCCAACTACGCCGATAGTCTTTATCTTGCTCTTATCAAGAGGAAGGATTCCGTTGTTTTTCAAAAGAACTACTGACTCTTTTGCCGCTCTGTGCGCAACTTCAAGGTGTTCTTTGCACTCAACAACATCGAAAGGAATCTCATCGTACTCTGTCTTATCAAACATGCCCAAAAGGAACCTTGTTGTAAAGAGTCTTTCACAGGAAGTAGTGATAGTCTCCTCACTTAAAATACCTGCTCTGTAGGCATTCATAATTTTCTGGTATGTACATCCGCAGTTAAGATCGCAGCCCATTTCAAGCGCAAGCTTAGCAGACTCTTCAGGACTCTTTGTAACCTTGTGATTCTCATGGAAATCTTTTACTGCCCAACAATCAGATACGAAGTGGCCTTCAAATCCCCACTTGCCTCTGAGTGTGTCAACCATAAGTGGCTTGTTAGCGCAGCAAGGCTCGTCGTTGGTTCTGTTGTAAGCACCCATGACTGCCTCTACACCGGCCTCCTTTACGCATGCTTCAAATGCTGGAAGATATGTTTCTTCAAGATCTTTCTTAGAAGCCTTGGCGTTAAAGAAATGTCTTTCGCCCTCAGGACCTGAGTGAACAGCGAAGTGCTTGGCACATGCGGCTGCCTTCATATACTCTCCATCGCCCTGAATTCCCTTAACAAAAGGAACTGCAAGGCTGCTTGTAAGGAATGGATCCTCACCATAGGTCTCATGACCTCTGCCCCATCTTGGATCTCTGAAAATATTAACGTTTGGTGCCCAGAAAGTAAGTCCCTTGTAGATATCTCTGTCTTCTCTCTTAGACTGCTCGTTATACTTGGCTCTTCCCTCTGTAGCGATAATCTCGCCGACTTCTTTCATCAGCTCCTCGTCGAAAGCTGCAGCAAGACCGATTGCCTGCGGAAACATGGTAGCTGTGCCGGCTCTTGCCACCCCATGCAGAGCCTCGTTCCACCAGTTGTAAGCAGGGATTCCAAGTCTGTCAATAGCAGGTGCGTCATAGCGAAGCTGAGATGCCTTCTCTTCAACTGTCATCTTAGCAACAAGCTCTTTTGCACGCTTTCTTGCTTCTTGTCTATTCATATCTATACCCCTTAAGTTTCTTTTGTTTACCATATTTATTGTATAGGTGGAGCATATAATTTTCTTACCATATTTTGCCTTTATTAGCTTAATTATTGTTGTTAGTTCCATGCAGATTTTTATATGCAAAAAACAGCTGCCACAATTAAGTGACAGCTGCTCAAAATTTCTTTTGCCAATACTAATTATCTGATATTCTCAGCATCGCCGTATGTAGCTTCCCATTTCTGAGTTCTCTCATCAATGATAGCCTGTCCGCCTGAACCAAGGTAATCAGCAATACCCTCATCCCAAACAGAATCGAATGTATCTACGCTTGCGCTCATAGCCTGATCATAGATCTGATCTCTCTTAGCTGAAAGTGTATCGCCTACGCCACCTTCTGCTTCGATGTCACCAGTCTTAACATTGATACCAATTCTTGTGTCAGTCTTTGCAATTTCGTTAGCTTTGATTACATCCTCAACGTCGATTCCTGCATATGAGTGAGCAAGAGTCTTCTCTGTGAGGTCATCAGATGTAAGGTGAAGACCATTACATGTGATTGTGTAGTCAATGTTCATACCAGAGTTCTGGATTGCATCGCCTGTTGCAGCAACGATCTCATATCCACCGTCATCAAGCTTGTTGCATGTAACACCTTCTTCACCAAGCTGTAAGAACTGGATTGTCTCAGGTTCTGAGATGAAATCAAGGTAAAGCATTGATGCAAGAGGCTCATCGTTTGTTGCAGGGAAGAAGATCTTACGATCAATAGGGCCTGCAAGGAACTTGTTGTGTGTTCCGTTCTTGTCTTCGAATGGATCGATTGCAACGTACTTAGCGTCTTCGCCTACAAGTCTCTTAAGGTTAGCCTGGATTGAATCCTCACCGTTTCTGAAAGGATAATCCCAGTTGTGTGTGAATGCGCCAACATAACCAGCCTTCATCATGTCATCTTCTGTTGTGTCGCCTGATCCGTAGATAGCAAAGTCATTCCACATAAGACCTTCGTTGTACCACTGGTTAAGAAGCTTAACTGCTTCCTTTGTTCCGTTCTGTGTAAGCTTTCTGTCATCGAAGCCGTTTACATAGAACTCTTTGTCAGAGATATCTGGATCAATGAAAGACTCGATAAGAGTACCAGCTCTCCAACCTACATCGTAAGAAACTGAGTAAGGAACCATCTTGTCAGCGTCTGCTCCAAGAAGTTCGCTAGCATTGTCCTTGAATGCTACGAGCATGTCATGGAACTCCTGCTTTGTTGTAGGTTCAGCAAGACCAAGCTTATCAAGCCAGTCCTTACGAACGAATGTAAGAATTCTGTTCATGTTAGCAAGCTTTGCTTCAACTGCCCATGTCTGGCCGTTCTCAGGATCAGCATCCCAGTAAAGGTTTGACTCACCAAGCCATGTCCAAAGGTTAGGAAGTTCATCCTTGTAATCATCAATGTAAGGTCTAAGATCAAGAACACCGCCCATGTCAGCATATGTCTTGATTGTTGGATAAGAATAAGTTACACATACATCAGGTGCTGTACCGCCTGCAAGAAGGTTGTTGATCTCATCAACCTCTGTCCAACGAGGAACTGCTACGAACTCAACTTCTACGTTATGCTTCTCGAGCATTCCCTTCTTGATGTAGTCTGTGTACACGTTGTTTGTTGGGTCTGATCCGCCGTCGTTACCACGGTCATAAACCTCAACTGTGATGTGTCTTGTGTCTGCGAACTTACCATCTGTAAGTTCTGAAGCAACTGCTGGTTCTGTTGCTGTGTCAGCCTGAGTTGCCTCAGTCTGAGCTGCTGGTGCATCAGTGCTAGCTGGAGCACTTTCAGCGGCCTGTTCACCGCCCTGGCTACCGCATGCTGCAAGTGAAAGAGTCATTGCAGATGCAAGTAACATAGATAATACCTTTTTCCTCATAACATACCTCCATTTATCTTTTACCCCCGAAGGGGGAGTTAACTAAGTGCTTATTCTTTTACCGCTCCAAGAGTAACTCCATGGATGAAGTACTTCTGAAGGAACGGATAAATACACAAAATAGGAATAGTTGAAAACATAACTATTGCGGACTTAAGTGAATCCTTAAGACCAGGTGCTGAGAAACCTTCCTGTGTAGCAACTTCTACTGAATTGATATTGTTCAGAATATTGTAAAGAAGAAGCTGCAAAGGATAGAAATCCTTGTTTTTCATAAACATAAGAGCATCTGAATAACCATTCCAACGTCCTACTGCATAGAAAAGAGCAAGTGTTGCAAGAACAGGCTTGGACAATGGAATGTAAATTGACCAAAGAATCCTGAAGTATGATGCTCCGTCAATCTCGGCTGATTCTCTAAGTGACTCAGGTATTCCATAGAAGAAACTTCTCATGATGATCATGTTGTAAACGCTCATGCAATATGGAACGATAAGTACCAGCGGATTATCCAAAAAGCCAATCTTCTGCATAAGCAGGTAGTTTGGAATAGTACCTGCAGAGAAGAACATTGTAATTGTGATAAAGATATTGATAATACCTCTGCCTTTTAAGTTTTCAAAGATCAAGGGGTATGCACATATTGTTGTCATAAAAAGTGAAAAGATTGTGCATACTACTGTCAAAAATACAGTCCATACAAATGCATGAATATATTTCACATCGCCGAGAACTGTTTTGTAAGCATCGAAGTTAAGTCCCTTTGGTATAAGATAAACCTCATGCCTTACAAGATAGTCTGTACCTGAAAGTGATCTTGCCAAAAGATTTATCATAGGAATCACACAGATAAGACTTATAAGTACACATATAATAACGAAAACCCAATCCCCAATTTGTGTCTTGGTGGATCTTATAGTTCTACTTTCATCCATTTTATATATTCTCCTTTAAAATTATGCGCTTGCCAGCAATATATCACCAGATTCCTCTCTCACCCAGCTTACGTGAAAGCCAGTTAGCAGCAAGCAGGAAGAATACATTTATTACTGACTGGAAAAGACCTATTGCAGTTGTCAAACTGAACTGCAGTCCCTTAATACCAGCTTTATATACATATGTAGAGATAACTTCTGCATACTTCATAACGAGGTTGTTCTGAAGTGCGAATGGTCTGTCAAAGTTTGATCCGATGATATTACCAAGAGCCATGATCAAAAGAACTACGATAGTAGGCTTGATTCCCGGAAGTGTAATATGCCACATCTTCTGGAAACGTCCGGCACCATCTACACTGGCTGCCTCATAAAGCTCAGGTGAAATACCTGCAATAGCAGCAAGATATATGATTGAGTTCCATCCAAAACTCTGCCATACACCAAGGCCGATATATGTTCCAACCCAGTGAGCCGGATCATTAAGGAAAGGAACTGCTTCACCGCCCAAAGCCTTAATCGCCATATTTACAAGACCATCTGTCGGTGTAAAAAGCTGAAGTGCAAGACCATAAATAATAACCCATGAAAGGAAATGAGGCATATATGCAATAGTCTGAACTGTCTTTTTGAACGTTTTAAATCTGAGCTCATTTAAAATAAGAGCAAATATGATCGGTATTGGGAATCCGATAATCAGATCAAAAAGGTTAAGAACAATTGTGTTTCTCAAAGAATTGATAAAGTCTTTTGTACTAAATGCTTTGATGAAGTATTCCATACCATGATTCTTGGCCCAGGGCATTTCCCAGATAGACTGGACAATGCTGTATTTCTTGAACGCGATCATGATATAAAGCATTGGAATGTACTTGAAAACAATCAGATAGATGATTGGCAGAGCAAGAAGAACGTATAACTGCCAGTAGCGCTTGATGTATACACCAAAGGACTGATTACTCCCCTTCCTCTGTGTTTTGGTTCTGCTCATAAACTCCTCCTAAAACCCCTATATTCTTTTATAGAAATATTGCACAATTTCTACTCTCTTATTGTAAGTTATCGACGTCAGATATTCCTATCAAATATTGACTATCACTTACTAATAAATGCGCGCTTTGTGCACAGTGCACAAAATCAAAAAGCTGATAACTGTAGGTTTTGTCCATGCAGTTACCAGCTTTTATTATATTTAATATATCTTTCTGCCTTTTTGGTCAGAAATACCACTCTTTCTATAGAAGTAAGAGTTCACCTGATCTCTCCACTCTTTTGCATTGTAGATCTGAAGTTCGAATCTGTGAGAAACATTTTCAAAAACTTCTGAAGGAACCTTTCCTTCAAGACTCTTCCAGGTTTCAAAAAGCTCTTCAGCCTCAGCCTCTCCTTCAAAGTGGCTGTCGTAGATGTGCTGGATCAGTGTCTTTCCTGTTTTGAGCTTCCATGTATATGGAATGTGGTGGAAGAAAAGAAGCAGCTCTTCCGGACATTTTTCAGGATCATTGTACTTTTCAGCATTTTCTTTGTAATACTGCTGAGCGTATCCTGTTCCCTTATCTGATCTGTCAACACCAATTCCAAGGTGGTCTGCCCTGTGATATGTGCCCCATCTTGAGTACTCATATCCATCAACGCTTGGGCCGTAGTGATCATGTGGTGTAACCATCCAGCCGATTCCAAGAGGACTTGTGTACTTTTCATATATCTCGCGAGATCTTAAGAGCATATCTGTAAGCTTATCTTCATCCACTTTTTCAAGGGCAAATGTAAGTCTTATCCACTCTCTTGCTATTTCTTCAGAGGAAAGCTCCGTGTCAAAGCTAAGTCTTCCAAAACCATAAAGGTTAGCTGCTGCCAGGTAATTACCTGTCCAGTTCTTGTCATTACCGGTATTGATAACTGCTGCCATTCCTGCAAGCTTATTGCCAAATGCCCTTCCACTCACTACATCTGCAACAGTATCATTTTCTTTTTGACAGTAGGTCTTAAATCCAAGAACCTCCTTGAACATTGGCATAAGATAGCAAAGATCTATCTGATGTCCTGTGTATTCCTGTGCAATCTGAACTTCCAGCATCTGATTGGTCTTTGTAAGTCCACCAATAAGTGGAGAAATAGGCTCTCTGATCTGGAAATCCATAGGACCATTCTTTATCTGAAGGATTACGTTGTCATGATATGCTCCGTCAAAATCCTTGAAGTAATCATATCCGGCTCTTGCTCTGTCTGTCTTGTAGTCTCTCCAGTCCTGAGTGCAGTTGTAAACAAAGCATCTCCAAATGATGATTCCGCCATAAGGAGCAACTACATCTCCCAGCATATTTGCGCCGTCTGCCTGTGTTCTTCCGTATGTAAATGGTCCGGGTCTTCCCTCTGAGTCAGCCTTTACAAGGAATCCACCGAGGTGTGGAAGCTTTCCGAATACTTCTTTTGCCTTCTCTTTCCACCAACCTATAACTTTTTCATCAAGAGGATCACAGACTTCAAGTCCGCCAAGCTCTATTGGTGCAGCAAAGTTAAGGGACAGATATGTCTTTATGCCATAATCTGCAAATACTTCTGACAGCTCTTTTACCTTATCAAAATATCTGTCTGTAATAAGGTAAGTTGCTGCGTCTTTTACATTAACGTTGTTAATTACAATTCCGTTGATACCGATGCTTGCCATGAATCTTGCATAGTCACGGGTTCTCTCATCAACCACGATCTCTTTATTTTCGAAAAAGAAAGACTGTCCTGAGTAGCCTCTTTCAATGCTGCCATCCATATTGTCCCAGTGGTTCATCATACGAAGCGGGTTGGATGGAGTTTTTTCCACATTGATCTCAGAAAGCTTTTTTCCACAGGAAAGCTGTCTTAAAAGTTCAAAAGCTCCATATAATGCGCCGTTATCATCTGAGGCCAAAATGCTTACAGATGAGGAATCGCTCTCAAGCCTGAAACCTTCCTTTGCGATGGCATCCACTTTTTTAATAGTAAGAGCAATGTCAAAAGAGCCTGCGTTATCCACAACCTCATCTGATACAATTCCCTTTAATCCACTTTTGAGCTCACAAAGTGCACTCTTTATCACCTGTGAATCCTTGTTAAACCCTACCACTTCACAGCTAACAGTCTTGTTATCACTGCTTACATTCTTATAACCAAGCCAAAGCTGTGTCCATTCTTTATTCCCCATTTTAGTTATAATCCTTTCTCCTAAAAAATCTTCTTTTATGATAAAATATTCCACGTAATCTTGCAGTTTCCTAGATAAGGAGCGTAATTAACATGATAAGTGACATCAATGAACAGGCTCGTGAAGACATCTTTTATGACACACTAAAGGGTGTTCTTTTATATCACAACACGCTTTCGGAATATCCTCTGCACTGGCACAATGAAGTGGAACTTATTCTCATAGTTTCCGGAACGCTAAATATCAAATTTCACAATGATACCCAGTCCATGATTTGCTGCAATCCCGGAGACATTGTGCTTATCGCACCCGGAACCCTGCATGAATATCTCTCAGATACTCCAGGCGGTGAAAAACTGATTCTTCTTTTTGATATTGGTGGATATTCTCAGGTTTCATCACTTGTTCCTCTTCTTAAAACTCTTCCGCCTTATGTTCACATCAAGCAGAATGAGTATCCTCTTGAGAACGCCCGTCTTCAGAACTACTTTTGGGAAATAGACAGGCTTTATGGTGAAAGTGATGAGTTCCTTCATATATCTGTTTATTCACTGGTGACTCTAATTCTTGCCCAGATAGGAAGCATGCATCCCAACGATGTAACATCTGCTGTCGTAAATGATGACCCTCAGCGCAAGAACATCGACAAGCTTGTTTCCGTTACCAACTATATCGATTCCCACAGATCAGATGATCTTAGCGTTGAACAGCTTGCTGAGATTGCAGGCTTTTCCAAGTTCCACTTTGAAAGGCTCTTTAAGTCTTACATGGGAATCTCATGTTATCAGTACATTACCAAGCGCCGCGTGCTCATGGCCCAGGAACTTTTAGGTGACACGGATCTATCCGTTATGGACATTGCCATGCAGTCAGGATTCTTTAGTCTTTCAACCTTTAACAGAGTGTTCAAAGACACCAACGGCTGCTCACCTACTGAGTACCGCAAGCTCTACAGAGCAGGCGCGGACTTAAAATCATAAATAATTATTCTACCGTAATCTCAAATGGTGCAAGGGGCGTGCCTGTTTCATTTTCAATAAGGCCGCCGTGGTAAGTATTTTCACAGCACCATTTGAGTTTTATTTTTTTGCTGTCCTTATCTATCTTAACTAATACCTTATCTCCCAAAAGAGCTGCCTCTGCCTTTTGGGAAGTGCCTTCCTCATTCTCAATATAAAAATCAAGAAGCTCGCATCCTTTGCCTTCATCAGCAACTTTAAGCCCCGCAGTATGAGCTAGTTTTATCTCGGCATAAGCTTCATCATCTTCTGTGATAATCTTTGCACTCTCAATTTCAGGTCCTTTGTATTCTGCGCCGCAGCCGTATTTCATATAAGCTGCCCAGAGAGCCATTCTCTCTCCAATAGGCTCTTTTACCGTAGGATGAAGGTCATTGTCCTCTCCAAGTCCCAATGTCACGATAAGCCCAGTCATTGGAATATCCAGTATCCTATTCTGAACAAGTCTGAATCTTCCCCAATCATCCGTGCATGGGAGCTGGTCTATTACAAAGTTTGGAAGCTGAACCGCAATGAATGGAAGGTTCTCATCATTCCAAAGCTTTCTGTATCCAAGGACCATTCTCTTGGTAAGATCTGCGTAGTCCTCATCTCTCTCAACATTTGATTCACCCTGATACCAGACCACACCATCTATTGGATAGTTTTTGCAGGGAGCTGTCATTCCATTGAAAAGACCTGTCGCTTTCCAGTTAACAAAGTCTGTAGGCTGGATCTGTTCGCACTCTGCGGCAATCCTATATTTATAAGTACCATTCAGATAAACGGTTGCATCCTGATTAAAGATCTTTAGCTCTTTTTCCGGAGTAAATCTTCCAAGGCCGTTCTCCACACAAAGTCTTATAACTACTTCGTTGTCCTTTTCTCTTGTAAGTCCTTCAGGAATATCGTACTTACGTGGTGGATACTGATAAGCGGTCTCACCGACTTTTTGCCCGTTTACAAAAATAGTGTCGCTGTCTACCATTGTTCCCATAAAGAGCCTTGCTGATTTTCCCGCAAGTTCTTTTGGCAGATCAAATTTCTTTCTAAACCACACAGAGCCTATAAATCCGTCAAGCTCAGTTTCCTTGAAAAAACCCGGAACTTCAAAGGTTTTCCAGTCGCTGTCATCTGTATTTTCAAGCTGCCAGTTGTTCTTTATTCCTTCATCTTTCTGATAAAGAGAGTTTCTCCATGCGTCGCCGTTTGCAATATTTCTAGCAATCTGTCCGTCATAGAACTCTTTGTCTGCATATCTATCAGCCTCTTCCAAGAGCTCATCATAACCCTCAAGCATTTCTCTGCCCATCCAGCCAAAGATTCTTGATCCACCAAGGCTTGCATTGATTATTCCTACAGTCTGACCTGTAAGTTTTTGAAGATGCTTGGCAAAAAAGTACCCAACAGCGGAAAAATCCATTATTGTCTCGTGTTTTACTTCTTTCCAGCTGCCTGTGTGATGCTCCTCCAAAGGTCCACTATAAGAAGTTTCCTCAACAATCTTGAAAGTACGTATTCTGTTATTAACATCGTTTTTTACAACTTCAGGATACTGATCCTTACATCTTGTAAGGGGAAGTTCCATATTGGACTGACCTGAACACAGCCAGACAAGACCAAGCATTACATCCTTAACAACCTTTTTCTCGCCCTTATCATCACTTACTATAAGCTCGTAAGGTCCGCCACTCTCGCGGGCCGGCAGATACAGATTGAATCTTCCATTTGCATCCGTATCCCCACTAACCTGATCCTTCTCAAGTGTAGCTGTAACCTTTGTGCCGGGTTCATCCCAGCCCCATATATGAATACTTTTTCTTCTCTGAATAACTGCTCCGTCAGATAATAAACGCGGTAATCTAAGCGTAGACATAATCATAACCTTTCCCATTTATATTTATTTTGATTATACTTTGTGCACGCATTTTTTTACCTCATTATAAGTGCGAATAACTCCCCAGTTATTGCTTACAAAAAAAGTGCGTGCAGAGCTTTTTCCTCTACACGCACTTTTCTCATATTATCTTACAACTCCGAACCCCAGGATTGTAAACTTCTTATCGTTCATGCCGTCCGCCATCTTAATCTCGACTTTGTGCTGTCTGTTTTTCTCTTCATTGAAAAGAATCACGGCATTACAATGTGTCCATCCAACCTCTAACGGATTGACATCCTTTATCTTTTTTTCATCCACAAAAACCTGCGCGGTACCAAAGGATGCGTTTCCTGAATCCTTGAACACCAACAGCAGCTTACTGCAGTTAATGCTCATTACAAATGGTTCAGGATCTGAGCTTTTCCCATTATAAGCCCAGTTATTCGGAAATTCAGGTCGTGGAATGATCTCTTCATCCATTTCTACAAGCTGAATATCCTTATCAACATCGTCAAAAGAACCGGCGTCAAGTTTTGTTATCTTGTATTTCTTTTTAAGAGCCTCTAACTCTTTTTTATCAAGCAGTTCAACCTTTTCAAAGTCCCCACCTATTACCGGATGTGGAAGTTTATCATCTTCTTCATATGAAGTATCCCTTGATTCATTGACACTGTCGATCAGATTTATAAGACAGTCGCTCATTATCTGATGACCAAGATTACTTGGGTGATATACATCATAAAAGAACTGATTCTTGGATATAACCCTTCCATCTTCCGGAAGAAGCTTAAACTGCTCTGTTACTGCATCCAGGACACTCACCATAGGAAGATCGTATCTGATTCCTACGGGCCCCAATCTGTCCTGAAGATTCCAGTCAAAAGAAAATACTGCAAAAAGTAATACTACTGCTGGCTTCCATGGAAGTGCCAAGGCCTTTCTTACAAGGCTTTCATAGCAGACTCCCTTGGTCTCATCACCTTCATCATTTACAGCAAATTCAATGACTATAAGGTCGGGCTTCTCGGCGTAGTCCCTAAGGACATCCCTTTCAAATCTTATCATTCCAAGCTCTGAAGGAGTTCCTCCTACACCTGCCTTGATAAAGTTTACTTTCCCGCCTTTGATATATCTTTTCTGGAACTCATCTGCAAAAACTTTTGCATAGCATTTCTCATTTATTGGTATAGCTCCGGCTCCCTGTGTAATAGATCCTCCAATAAAAGAAAGAGTGACATTCTCACCACTTCCGGCCTTACTTAAAACTTTTTCAAGCCTTGCCGTGTTTCCTGCATGCAATAAGCTCTGTGAAATCATCTTTTTGTATCTCGAAGACTTAAAATCAACAAGCTGCTCCATTGGCTGAACAGGAGCAATAAAGCCCTGATTAAGATAGAATCTGACATCCGCAGCTGCCTGGATTCCTGAAGTTCCAAACTCAAATCTTATCTGCCCCACTTCTTTATCTGAAGCTTCCCATTCTATATCCTCAAGATTTATGACTGTCTCCATCCCATCCATGTAAAGCTCCTTTTTTATCTGGGTAGCTTTTTCTCCCGGATGTTCAGGATACATTTCAAGTACGAATTTCACCGGTTCTTTGGCATCGCGACCTGAAACACTGACACCTATGCTATGGACAACTGTCTTAAAGCCCTGAGCTGACTTAAGCAGCTCTAACATGTAGTCATCTTCGATGTTGCCTGATAATCTTGCAGCATCTATAAGTCTTCCACAGTCCATATAAAGAAACTGAACGCCCCGGCCATCAGGCTGAGGCGCTCCAAATATTTCTTTACCCTGCATTATGAAAAAGAAAGGTCTTTTCTTTGTAGGATCTTTGGGGGCCTTAGGACCCCCAACAGTTTTACTGAGCGTTTGCCTCGTCAACATAAGCTTTCCATGTGTCACGGATTGCTTCTACCTGCTCTGAAACAACTACGCCTGGTCCAATGTTCCATACAAAGTCTGAGCCAAGACTGAGGTTAGGAATCATTCCGTGGTAAGCAATTGTTCCCTTTTCTGTCATCATAGCGATTGTCTCATCAACTGCTCTCTCATCAAAGACACCATTTCTGGCTGTTGAAAGATATCCGTTGTAATCAAGGTACTCAGCTGAAGGAGCGTTTGTATAAAGGTTCCATGCAAATGCGATCTTCCAAGCCTTGTCTGCATCGTAACATGCTGGAATAGCAATTGGGTTGTTTGTCCAAACGTTGATGTAGTCGTCCATCTTAGGTCCCTTAGGGAACATAACGAATCCAACTTCATCCTGCATATCCTCAAGGAAGTTACCAGGTGTTGCGCAATACTCATCATCAACCATGAATGCTGCCATACCATTGATGAATGCTTCCTTGTAGTAATCCCACTCAGCGCCCTCTGGATCTGGCATGTCATAGTTTGTAAACATGTTTACTGTCCACTCAAGAGCTTCAAGTGTCTCAGGAGACTCAAGGTTATATACATACTTGCCGCTTGCATCCTTGTCGATGTATGATCCACCATTTGAGAATACAGCTGCTGTTGTCATGTTACCTTCGTTAAGTGTAAGGCCCCAAACATCTACAGTACCATCATTGTCCTTATCCTGCTGAACCTTCTGCATAAGTTCTTCGAACTTATCCCATGTCCATGTTCCGTCAGCCTGCATATCGTAAAGTGACTCAGGATCGATTCCGGCATCCTTAAGAAGTCTCTTGTTGAAATATACACCTGTACGAGCTTCTGAATATCCAGCGAACATAGCATAGATGCTGTTTCCTTTAGAATACTGCTCATGGAGCTTGTTTCTCTGGAACTTAATGTCATTGAAATCAAGGCAGTCAAGTGTCGAAAGGTCATACATAAGACCATTAGCCATAGCTGATGTGATAGCCGGGTCATCACGAAGTGTGAAGAGATAGTTCTCGTCGCCACCTGTTGTAGCATAATCTACGAAATCTGTAGGTGTTGAACCCCAGTCACCAAATGCCTGAGATTTGATAGTGAAGTTGTATGTCTCCTGAATCCAATCTCTGTACTCCTGAAGTGCTTCTTCATAATCGTTAGCTGGAGCTGCAGGCTCCTCTGATGACCACCAGTCACGAATGATGATTTCCATTCCGCCAAGGTCAATTGGGTTGCCGCTTGCATCTGTGATTACCTGATATGGATCATATTCATCAGATGGTGCTTCTGTAGCTTCGGCAGCTGCCTCTGTAGTAGCTTCTGCTGTAGCTGTTTCTGTGTTTGCTTCTGGCTGAGCAGAATCAGTTGTTGCAGGTGCTGCTTCCTGTGAGCCACAAGCTGCCATGCTAAAAAGCATAGCTGCCATTGTAATAACGGCTGTTGCTTTGTTTGTTAGAGACTTTCTCATACTCTAAAAATCCTCCTTTACCCCCTAAGGTAATATTATTGTTATCCAGACTTATTGTCCGGGTGGAACCTTACATCTTGATACCTGTACTACTGATACTCTCAACAAATGCTCTCTGTGCAAAAAGATAAAGAACAATGAGCGGAACGATGATCATAAGTGTTCCTGTTGCGAGAATACAGTTTGAATAAGCTATTGAAATTGTTGTTTTTACACCGTTTATTCTCTGAATATATGCTCCGAGACTATCCACAATTCTTGAAAGACCTGTACTTATAAGCTTTGTGTTTCCAAGGAACATTCTTGAATAAAATCCATCTGTCCACTGCCAAACAAAGGCGAAGAGGAAACATGATGTAAGAATTGGCTTTGCCTGTGGAAGCATGATCCTGATAAAAGTCTTAAATGTTCCGCAGCCATCTACATAAGCGGCTTCTTCCAGATCCCCAGGGATATTTCTGAAATACTGACGGATCATGTAAATATACAAACCGTTCTTAAGTCCCATGCATCCGGCGCTCATAAGATAATATGGGAGTTTTGAACCCCTCAGGTTAATAGTCTGACCTGTTATGAGCTGTGAAAGACCAAGTACATCAAAAAATCTGAAGTGCAGATGGAGTGAGCTGGCAATGGTCTGTGGCGGAATGAGGATAACAAGTATCACACATGCAAACCAGAATTTCTTTAATGGAAATTCAAATCTTGCGAACCCGTATCCAACCAGTGTGCACATTGCAATCTGAAGCGCTGCTATCGTAAGTGATATAAGAGTTGAATTAAAAAGCGCTTCTTTAAAACTTATAAGCTCTGCTGCCAGTCTGTAGTTAGCTGTTGTAAAGTGCTCAGGAATCGAGATAACAACCGGATTATAAAGATCCTGCTCTGTCATGAAGCTGACAGATATTTTATTCAGGATCGGCTGAATGATCATGAAGCACATTCCAAAAAGAAGAATGAATCTTACAATGCTTACAGCTCTCTCTCCTATTACTTTTCTAAGCAGATATCCTCCGGACTGTTTGTTCCTCTCCCAAAAGCTCTGCTTTGCGTAGGCACTATTTGTTTTTACATTAGTCATAGTAGTAAACCCTCTTAGAAATAAAGAATGATGTTATTCCCACAAATGCAAGTACCAGGATGAAATAGATCCATGACATTGCTGAAGCATTTCCATATTGCTGCTGCTCGATCATTACCTTCTGGATCTTTTCGATTACTCCGTTATCTGATCTCATGCAGAAATCAACAACTGTGTAGATCCAGTTAACAAGGAACAATGAGCTTATCATTGGGAATGTTATCTTCCACAAACTCTCCCATTTTGTACATCCTTCTATATCAGCGGCTTCATACATACTTGATGAGATTGTCTGAAGACCTGATAAAAAGATAATGATCTGAATTCCGGAAGCAAGTGCCACATCGTAAATGTTATCTATGACTTCAAATACCTGTTCAAAAGCTCTCACGCCCACGCCTGTTGTTCTAAGTATTGATTCAAGAGCTCCTGTAATACTCACACCCTCTGTTGTCTGTTCAATACTCTGTGCCAGATTTGCCATAAGCTGGTTGTTTGATTCAAGTCCTACGATCACGCCGGATGAAAGGATAACAGGTAAAAAGAATATTGCTCTTACCAGGGCTCTTCCTTTAAATTTCTGATTCAGTACAAGTGCCACAAAGAAGCTGAATACTATGATCGCCAGTGAGTAAACCATCATTCTTGAAAGTTCCTCCCACAAAAGCCTGTTGTATTCCGGATCAACCCTGAACGCAAATATGTAATTGGTAATTCCTGAAAATGTCTTTGTAACCTTTCCTGCTGACAGATCAACGTTACAAAAACTCATGTAACAGGATTCAAAAAGCGGTTTTATCATGAACAGCAAAAAACCAAGAATAAATGGTGATATGAAACAATATCCCGATATGGCTTTTCGCTTTTGTAATCCTGCCAGTTTATTTTTCTGCTTACTCATAAAGGATGCCTTCCTTATCTCTTAACGATATAGTCTCTTGCCGGTACTTTTACGCCTTCATCTGTAGTAAAGTCGCTATAACCGTAATTGACATATACTTGTGTTCCATCTGCATATTCTGTACATGAAACATCTGAATTTAAGTTCTTATGTCCAACCATTTCCTGATTGAATGTGTGTCCAAGTTCTGCATTGTATCTGTTGTAGATACCAAGCATCTTGTCTTTCCAGGAATCATATGTTGAACCATAGTAATCTGTGTACAGAGTTTTCTGAGTGGCAAAAGAGCTCTCTTCCATAAATGAGAAGCAAAGGCCTGCTCCATACTCAGCGCTATATAGAACTTCGTTTTCAGCATTACCGCAAATGTTTATTGGATTGCCTGTATAATCAACTCTTCCGTGAACTGCTATCTGGAAGAATGGAACACATTCATCAAGGATTGTGTATTCACTTCCTCTTAAATCCATCTCTGTAACCATGGAACAGAAAGGAATTGCATAATCGTTACCCATGTTTATCATGAGCTTTGATCCGCCATCTGCGTATCCTTTAAGCTGCTCAACCTGGAGATTCTTTACAGCTTCTCTGCTGTAGGTCTTCTTTCTGGAAAAGTCAGAAGAAAGATCCATTCCCAAGTCTTCAAAGCAGGCACCTGCGCCAAGACTGTTACTGCTCTTTACAAGTACATCTGACAATTTCTTTGAAAGATCTGTGTGAAGAAGGAAGTAGTTGTTATCTGTGTTTTCCCTCTGTGCATAAGTTACATGGCTGTAATTGTAAAGTTCAGCTCTTTCCTTACTTATGAATTTTGCTGCATCTCTAAAAGAGAAGAATCCATCAAGAAGGTTGCTGTCATATGCATACTCTGTTACACCGTTGAGGTAGACTTCAGCTCCTTTTTCATCAGCAGAGGCTATCATGTTCTTTAAGTCTTTTTTGCTTCCAAGATCAGAAATTGTTTTTGCTTTCTTAAGTATCTTTTGCTGAACACCGCCGTTACACCAGCCAAGCATTTTTACTTTCATGTTTGAAACGCCGTTTGCACTAAGGTCTTCAACTATATTTGCTGCATCTTTATAACTTGTGAGCTTAAGTGGTCTTGATACAGGAACACCCACAACCTGCTTAACCTTATCGATGGCTCCTACCATTTCAATAGCAACAGGAGTGCTTTCATCACTAACAAGGTCCATATATCCTGCGTACTTGTTCTGGAGATATTTACCATAGCACTTGGCCATGTCCACATAATCTCCTGAATTTACGAAGGTGTACCTCTGAGTCAGAGTCTCATCAGGTAACTCTTTTATGTATTCATAAATATCTGAGTTGGCGATATCGCCTACATCATATTTTTCTCTCTGACAGATACTGTATTTTGCATTTACGTAGTTGTAACTGTGGTTCTTTCCTGCAATGTCTGCCTGAATAGATGCGTATGGGCTTCCTTCCTCCAGGATGCAGATAAAAGAATCATTTCCTTCAGATACACCGTACACACCGTAATATGCTCTTGTGTTGTGTACTACAGCATCTCTTGAAAGGCACATATCCCAGCCATAAACGTTTGTGTAATAGCTGCTCTGTGAAGTCTTACCGTTGTTGAAGTTAATTGTTGCTCCGCCACCTTCAGGAACAAACATAAATCCTTTATCGTTTGGACCGCCTGCTCCAAAATACGGAAGAGGAGTTATTGTATAGATAGGTGTTTCTTTGTCGTACTCAAGGTCTTTAAGTGGAACTTCTACCACCAGATCTTTTCCCTCGAGCTTGTAAACTACGCTGACATTGAACACTGGGTTTTCTGAAGTCTTAACTGAAAGATCAAGCTCTTTGTCCGCAAGGTAATTCTCATATGTGTAACCAACTGCTGCAAACTTTTCTTCGATGGTTTTTTTCACGTTTTCTTTTGTTCCGCTTCTGAGAACGTAGATAACTTCATTTTCCATGCTTGGATAATTTGCTAAGAGCTCATCCTTGTTGTCCTTTGCCGTGAGCTTGTTGATGTCGTATTTCTTGTAATACTGCTTAACAAGATCGGCTTCTTTCTTGTCCATCTTTGAAAGCCAGTCATTCATCTCTGTTTCAGTGATAACCGGCGGTACCACATATTCTTTTTCTACATTACCAAGTGAGTAGTTGACTCTGATCTCATTGTCGCCCGGAACGATCTCGTATATTCCGTTGTTTGTGCTATAGCCAAAAGTGCTGTAGGTTGTCTCAAGTCCCTGTGTTATGGAATATGACATAACAAGTGGAGACTGAAGGAATGACTTCTGATCATCAAGAGCTGCCGTATCCTCTAAAACGTCAGCAGGATTTGAGCGCCATACTTTTCCGGAATCCTTAACCTCAAGTTCAAAGGCTGTTGTCAAAGGATCCATGGTTAGTTTCAGTTCACCGTTGTCTACTACAACAGGTGTGTCATTTCCCTCAAATGTATAGGGCTGAACCAGCTCTTTTTCTTCTACTGCAGGCTTGTAGTTAATAACAAATATGGCTGCAATAACTATGATCAAAGCCAGAATAATCGAGGGCAAATGCTTTACTATAGTTGTCAGGAATGAACCTATATATATTTTTATTGGTTTCTTATTTTCTGTCTTCAAATCCGTCACCTCTTGTTATTACTACATTCGGAACATCAATTCTTTTCCCAGGGAAATGAAATATGCAATTCCCTGAGCGACCATGCTAAAGAAGATCATCAGGATGAATATCATTACCAGCATTGCAAAAAGTGTTGCTACAACGAACAATAAGTTCTTTCCTGCAGAATACTCGTGGATCTGCCCCATTGCCGCTATTATCAAAAGAGCTGAATAAACTAATGATAATAAGCTTACAACCGAGTAGAATTCTGCTTCCTGAACCGTTACAAAATTACTGAATATCATGAGCGGAAACTGTATCAGGACATATGGAGTAAATGCGTAACATGTTGCCATGTAGACCTGTCCAAGTCTTCCTTTTCCGTCGAACAGTGTTGTAAGTCCCCAGTTTCCAAGTACCCAGAGCGTAAGCGGGAAAACTATACTTGCCAGATACATGAAGATATTTAAGTCTTCCCAGTAAACTTCCATAAACAGAAAGCTCGTATAGCGAAGCTTCAGTATTCTTATAAGAAGCGCAAGGGCAAGTATTGTATTCGCTGCTGCGTATGTACCTCTTTTTTCATGAGTAAGATCCCAGAATCCATCCAGAGGATGAGTCGTGCAGTAAAGTGCAAACTTGAGGGAATCTATATATTTTTCCTTTGGAGTAAGGTTTTCTCTAACATTTGCTATCATAGCTTCACCTGTTTTCTTCTACTTTGAATATGTCAGCATTATCAATCTGCCACTTGATACTCTTTATCTTTCCTATGGTAAGAGGCACAAGGAAAAGTATGAGGATAATTGCTACTATCCATCCGATATGAGCCTCAACCCACTCTTTTCTGTACTGTTTGTATGCCTTTGAGTAATTCTCTCTGTCATACTTAAGTTCGAAGTACTTCATGGCATCTTTGTACTGTTCCTGACGAAGAAGTGCTCTTCCGATTCCGATATAAGCAAGGTCGTAGTTACCGTTCTGGTCCATGACCTGCTGCCAGTAATCACTTGAAGCTTCGTAATTTCCCTTGTCAAACTCCTCTATTGCGCTGTACACAAGGTTTCCAAATTCAGTAGGAACAAAGGATGTTATCGAGCAGTCAAGGCTGTCTACAACATAAAGCTCATGGCCGATGTGCTCAATTGCTGATGGTCTTCTAAAGTATCCATCCATGTTACCGTTTCCACCGAAAGCAAATACCATTCTGCCCTGGTCATCATATGCAAAAAGTCTTCCTCTGTTTCTGTCCAGGCACACATAGATGTCATTGTCCATAACTGTTACATCTGTGAGGATTGAAGGTCCTTCATATCCACCGCCGGATCCAAGGTAAAGATCTCCGCCTATAAACCAGTTACCATTTGCAACCAAAATGTCATCTCCCATAAGATTCAGCTTTCGTACAGCTGCTTCAGCAGCTCTTGCCTGATCTTCTGTAAGCGCTCTTGTTGCATATATGAAGCCTTCATAATCCATGTAGATGTTTTCATACTCTGTAGGAACGAATGACTCAAGTTTTGCTCTCTGTTCCTGAGAAGCGAGCTTTTTCCATATATAGTCCGTCCAGTCAAAGCTAACCGGTGTGGCTCCAACAAATCCTGAGAAAGTGCCGTCATTTTCGTACTTCACAAGACCTTTGTTTATTCCGGATGCAATACAGTAAACTCTCTCTGCCGTATCAACTACCAGTTTATTTGGCTGAAAAACAAGGGCAGGATCAAGGGTATTATCTGTAGGTTTGATAAATTCCATCAGATAGTTGAAATCCTTATCAACCTTCAGTATCCTTGCATTTCCCTGATCTGCTATGAAGATATTTCCATCTTCTGAAACTGAGATATCAGTGGGATTGTTAAAGGTCGCAGGTCCTGATCCGCCTTTTATTGAATCTACAACTCTTACAACTTCAAGCTTCTCAGGTGATACTCTGTTCAGTTCTATGATCCTGTTGTTACCTGTATCACACAGATAAAGAGAATTGCCGACAGCAAACAGTCCCTGAGGATTTTTAAGTTTGACATCAAGTCCAAGCTCAGAAGATGTGAGTACTTTGCTGACAGAATACAGATCAGGACTCTCCTGAACGTCTCCCCAATAATCGTAGTTATATGTGTAGTGTTTCTCTTCTGCGCAGGCCGTAACAGGCTGTAAAAGCACAACTGATACACCAATGAATGCTGCTAAAGTTCTTATGAATAAATTCTTTTTACGCATATCGCCTTGACCTTTCGCTTTAATCTTTAAGACCTGAGCTAGCCATTGTCTCAAGGATCTGGCTCTCAGAGAATACAAAGATAATGATTGGAACGATCATAACAACAACAAGAACAGCTGCTCCCTGTCCTGTTCTTGCAATTCCTCCGCTCTGGATCTGCTGAAGGGCATATACAAGAGTTTTTCTTTCTTCTGAATAGATATATGTTGATGCCTTGTTGTTCCAAAGAGCCTGAACTGAGAATATAATAAGTGTCATCCACGCAGGCTTAACGTTTGGCATTACTATTCCTGAAAATACTTTCCACTCATTGGCACCGTCAATCTTGGCTGCTTCTATAAGTGATGTAGGAAGACCTTCCATGAACTGCTTCATAAGGAAAAGACCCATTGGTGAAGCGAAGGCCGGGATGATAATTGACCAGTAGGTATCGATCCATCCGAGTTTATTAAGTATCAGGTAGTTAGGAATCTGTGTTACCCAACCTGTGAACATCATGGCTACTGTTACAAGTTTGAAAAATGCCTTGTTTCCCGGGAAATCATATTTCGCAAGAACGAAAGCTCCCATTGAGGCAATGATAAGGTGCCCTGCTGTTCCAACAAATGTGATGAAAACTGTGTTGAACAGGTATCTTGTAAATGTGACCCAGGATTTTCCCATTGTTACAAACAAATCTGAGAAGTTATCAAGCGTAGGATGCTGAGGAAAAATTCTCGGTGGGAATTTAAAAAGTTCATCCAGAGGCTTAAGTGCACTGCTGACTGCGTATATGATCGGAAAAGCCATGACTATGGCAACAAGTACAAGGAAAACGTAAAGCGCTATATCTCCTGCAATTGATCTGTTCGGTTTTCTTTTCTTAATTAGCTTCTTGCTCATATCAAGTTCCAACTCTCCTTAAAAGACTCTGGATTGCCTTGTTGCAAAGTATCATCATAAGGAACAATATTGTTGCTATTGCGCAGGCATAACCCATTTCAAATCTTGAAAAACCATAGTCAAACAAATGAGTAACAATTGTACGTGCAGCATAATCTGTACTTGGATATCCACAAAGGGCCATGGTTACATCTGCGACACCAAAAGATGATGTGATTGACATAACTGCACCGAACATAAGCATTGGTTTCATGTTTGGAAGTGTGATATACCAAAGCTCCTGCCATCTGTTCTTTATTCCATCCATGTAGCCTGCTTCAAACTGGGCTCTGTCTACGCCCTGAAGTCCGGCTACGAATGAAAGGAATCCTGTTCCCAAACTCATCCAGAGGATAACCAGCATACATATTGGAAGCATGTAATGTGGATCAATAAGCCAAAGCTTAGGACCATCAATGATTCCCACACTCATCAGGAAAGCGTTTACGTATCCGTAAGCATCTCCTCTAAAGAACACTGAGAAGATAACATAACAGTTACCTGCAATTGATGGCGCATAGAACACGATTACCGCTATACTTCTGATCCATCTTGGAAGCTCATTTATAAGCCATGCAAACAGGAAAGAAAGAATGTAGCCCAAAGGCCCTGTTATCAGTGCTATCATCAGTGTGTTTTTTACACCTATCAGGAAGATATCATCCTGAAGCACAAGGCTTATGTAGTTCTGAAGTCCGATAAATCTCGGCGGTTCAAGGATGTTGTAATATGTGAAGCTGTAGTAGATTGATGCAACTACAGGGAACACATAGAACATAGTGAACAATATTGCATATGGAGCAAGAAAGAGATAACACATCTTGCGGTTTTTGGCCTTTTTAAGTGCCACTGTAAAATTATGCTTTCGAAGCTTTATATACTTCTGCAGATATTCCTTCATTGTCAGTTCTCCATCGGTCCTTGTTTTTATTCAACCGGCATACCAAACTCAATACGTTTCTTCTTGATCTCTTCGTCAATGAGAATCGAGTAATCGATGATTGTCTCTCTGGAATCAACCTTTTCGTTGATTACTTTTCTTATGGCATTTGAGATGTGTCTTCCTGTGAAATATCCACCCGGAACTTCTCTGATACCAACTGTGTTGTCCCACTGCTCGCTCAAAACTTTGATATCGTCAGCGCTCCAGGAAAGATTCTCAAATGCATCTCTGTTTGCTGTTGCATATCTTGCAGATGAACCAAGGAGTGCCTCGATCTCTCTACCGAATCTTACCTGTGTATCAGCATTTGCCCACCACTTCATGAATTCCCATGAATTCTGCCTGAGCTCTTCATCCTCTGTTGCGATCATCATTGTTGCACTTCCTGTGATGAAGTCTGATCTGTCGATATATTTTTTACCATTTGCATCTACTCTCTCGGTTCCCGGGATAAGTGTGAAATCCCAGAGGCCTCTTATTTCAGGAGCAGAAACCATAAGTGTGTTGTAGGTTGAATATGGTGCTACACCTATTGGCATTTCTCCTGCACGGAATCTGCTTACAAAGTCGTAGATAGTTGGGATTCCGTAGTCGTTAAAGTATCTTACGTAGTCATCGAATGCCTTTACTCCGGCTTCGGTATTAACCGTTGTCTTTGTTCCCGCCTCGTTGTACATGTCTCCGCCATACTGGTAAAGTAGTGAGAAGTACATCGAAAGGTCAGGCACATTTGACATGATCGATGTTGACGCTGCTGCAGCTCCGCTACTTCCTGCTGCTGTCGGGATACCGATTGAAAGGTTATTTCCCTGAATGGTCGGAAGCATCTCGATCAGTTCTTTCCATGTCTGCGGAGTCTCAAGACCAAGCTCTTCAAGTACATCTTTTCTGTAGAACATTACGTTGAAGCCCTGTGTCTCAGGAATACCGTAAATATGTCCGTCAAGTCTGTACTGTTCATATGAACTCTCTGAATAGTGAGATAAAACTTCTTCCCATCCATCAAACTGTGTTATATCCTCTGCTGCACCTCTGAGGGCGTAGTTTACAGGCTGATCGGCACCAACTGATAAAACTACGTTTGGTCCTCGTCCTGCAAGTACTGCATTAAGAAGTGCTCCGGGATCTACAATCTCTACGTTTACCTTTACTCCTGAATTTGGAGTAAAATCATCATCAACCATGGACTTAAGGATTGTTCCCTGGTCTCTACCTGTGAGTACCCAAACCTTAACTACTTTGTCGCTTGAGTTTTCATCATAAACATCACCAACTGAGTTGTAGTCCACAAAGAATGATGCGATAAAAGACTTTATCTCATGACCTGCTTTAGTAAAGAAGTTAGCCTTATCTTTTTTTACCTTTGCATCAGTTCCTGAAATCACCAGGTAATCCACATCAAGCTTTGTCTCACTCATCTTAAGAGACGCGGTACCAAGAGATGTTATATTGTCCTTGAATGTAACAAACTCTGTTGTGATCTTCTGAGGCTTTTCTATAAATCTTTCAAGCTGCTGCGCGATAGTCTGCGCTGTTGCGATGTTATCTGCTTTCTGTCCGGAGTAAGCAACCATATCATCGACGATCTTGTAAAGTCTTTTTGCTTCAAGATCCATGGCCTTCATAATTTCCGGATAAGTTGTATCAATGTGATAATCTCTGTACACATCAGGTCTTGCACCTGTGTATACCAGAATTCTTCTGTATATCTGATTCAGTCTGTAAGTTGAATCTTCCATTTCCTCAAGGATCGCACCCATGCCGCCAAGAGTTGCCTCAAGTCTTATGTTGTGTGCTCCTTTTGTAAGATAAAACTTATAAGGATTTCCATCTACATCTGAGAGTGTCATTGAGTCCCAGTCATTACTGTAGGCAAAAGAGATTTCTTCAAGTTCTTTAAATGGAATCTTTCCATCTATAAGGACACTTCTGTTTGATACAGAACCTCTTGCATAATTCTGTCTTGCCTTAACCGTGATGTTGTAATAACCATCTTCGGGAACTTCAAAATTCCACTCAATCCACTGTCCGGAAGCTCTCCAGGCCTCACCGCCAACGTAGTTAAGGACTGTTGTTGTAACACTGTTTGGAACTGTTGTAGGTGATGATCTGTCATATTTTGCATAAAGTGAAGATTCTGACCTTAATGTTGAATCCTCGCCCTGAACTACTTCAAGATAAGTTTTTGCAGCTTCTGTTCCTTCACTGCCCTGATTGCTTGCGATATACTGCTCGTAGCTCGGTGTTTCTTTTACTCCGCAAAGCTCAACCCTTGAAAGGACCATAGGTTCATTGTCTGCTACAAATGTCAGAGTGTTGTCACCTTTTTCAAAGTAGAAAACATAAGGCTCAGCTACGAATCCCATGTCATCTCTAAAGAATGCACTCTGCCAATCGAAGTACTCAACCTGCCTTGGACGGATCTCATTTCCCTGGTTATCTATCTTTTTCTCTCCACCGTCCATCCACATTCTGGTAAAAGAAATGTTTCTTGCATCTTCAAATGGAATCTCGCCGTTTACCAGTACAGTTCTTTCTGCAGGAACACCTCTTGACTCCGGAATGTAGTAGTCGATATCTATCTGGTACATTCCGGCTGTTGGAACATTTACGTTCCAGGTGATCTCTGAACCGGTTCCTGTGAAAACGCCATCTCTTGATGCAACTGATTCTTTGTACACCTCACCTGTTGACTGATAATCAAAAAGGCTAACTTCCACGTTTTCCTGTGGATAAGCATCTTTTGCATGTTCATTTATATATCCGGTGTAGGCACCAACTCTTTCCATGCCTTCTATTTCTTCGGTAAGATCGGCATCTGCATATTTGGCACTGAAGTCTTCGATCTTTCTGCTTGAAAGACCAATGCATATGCATACTATAACTGCCAGGATTCCCACAACTATTAAAACTTTTTTAAGTGTTTTGTTCATGTTTTTAGTCCCTATTTTTACAGTTATTATTCTTGAGCAAATACCCAGAAAGCCGGCTTAGGCTCGTAATTTCCATCAAAAAGCAATGGACATTGTTTTTGCTCTTTATTGCTTCCACCGCCTACATTTGATCTGAACTGAAGCCATGAAAGCGTATCTATTGTTCCCCAGAAAGTCATGCCTGTTATGTTTACGCCTGAGTTCTTGGCGGATTGAAGAGCATAATACATGAGGTTGTAGATCTTTCTCTGCTTCTCATACTCTTCTTCCATCGCTTCAGGGCTTCCATCATAACCATCTGTAGCTCTTAAATCCCACTCTGTAACCTGAACTACTCCTACGACTTTTCCGTAAGCCTTTATTGATGTTTCCATCTCAGCTGCTGAAGGACCTTCCATACTGTAATGTCCCTGCATTCCCATGGCTGAAATCCTTGTTCCTTCACCGGGAGCTCCTTCATTTTCCTTTATTTTCTCAAGGAGTTTGATGATTCCTTCTCTCTTTTTTGCATCGCATTCGTTGTAGTCGTTGTAGTAAAGCTCAAGGTCTGCAGGTGCATATTTGTTGGCATATTTAAAAGCATTTATTATGAAGTCTTCATTCTGATATACATGCCACCAGCTTGAATTGCCGCCGTGTCTGTCTTCCAAAAGGTCTTCTTCAGGTCTTTCAGTATCAGTCCTGTAAGTTCCTGTCGAATCTGATACAGCTTCATTTACAACATCCCATCCGTAGAAAAGATCTTTATATGGACTGCCGTCGCCTGTGAAGTGTGTAAGGACTTCTCTTATGTACCACTCAAGTCTCTTGTCCATTTCTTCGGCTGTCACATAATCTTTTGTCTTGTCGTAGTCAACATGGAAGAACCACTCCGGTGTCTGCGAATGCCACAAAAGAACATGGCCTCTTACCTTTATCTGTCTGTCAGGATTTGCTTCATTCCATTTAAGTATCTTGTTCAGGATCTTTTCAGGATTCGTGTAATTAAGAACGGGAACTGTAATTGTTTCGCCGTTTAGTTCTGCCTCTTTTGTTCCTGGGCATTTACTTACGCTGTATCCGAAAAGTGAATCGGGTTTTAATTCATTTCCGAGGGTAACTGCATTAAAGTGAGTTGTTACCAGATCCCAAAGTTTTGAGTCCCAGGGCTCTTTTCCGGTTATCGCGCATCCGATCCTGCAGCCCATTTTTTTCTCCACTGCGTCACGAAGCGCCGGAATTTCTTTTACCACATCTTGCTGCTCTGCTGTGCTCATCGCTGTACTTCCTTCTATATTCGTATCTTCTTTTGCAGATGCTTCTGTATTTGATACTTCTTGTGCCTTTGCTTCCGCACCTGACTCTGTATTTGATTCTATGTTGGATTCTATGCCGGATTCTGCTGAAGATGCAGCTGTACTGCTCACGCTGCCGCAGGCCGATGTTGACATCATTACGGCTGCCAGAGCCATCACTGCCAGATACTTCCCCTTTACCATCAACTTTCCTCCCCGCTTTCTAGTAATCACTTTTTGCTAAAACATATTAAAGTTGACAATGTATAGCATATAGGCTACAGGCCTGACTCGCTTACCAGTTGTTGCCAGACGACATTCAGATATTGCGATTAGGTGGCAGAAATTGCCCTTTGTTTTTTGTGCATTTTTCACAATTGGCATAGGGATGTTCTAGAATGTATTATCTAATATGAGCAGAAAAGAATAGAGAATAGCAATTTTTGAGAAGTTTTACTAATCATAAGATGTTATCATAATTTATGAATTATTCGTAAAATAGTATCTGAAATAAGAGAGGTTACAGCTATGCCACCTAGGAAAGACCCGGCCGTTAAGCTTGAATATTATCAACAGAATACCGATTACAAAACACGAGTAATGGTCAACAATGTTGAAAAACAGATTTTCCCAAAAGATAGTGCGCTTCGTATTTGGTACAACGAACTTTCATGTGACTATTCATCTCATTGGCACAATGCTTTGGAAATCATCTCTCCTATTGAGAATTATTATGATGTTGAGATTGATGGCGTTTCACACCATGTAATGCCCGGCGAGATCATTATCGTTCCTCCAAGGAAATCTCACGCTCTTCATGCACCCAAGACAGGATGCAGATATGTATGCCTTTTTGACATTGACTTTTTTTCATCACTTCGAGGCTACACAAGCCTTATGCAGCTACTTCAGGAATGCATTCACATCACACCTGAAAACTATGCTCCTATATACAACGAAATATATGACAGCTTTTCAATGATCTGGCAGGAATACTTCCAGAAAACAGAGTTCTATGAGTTCTCAATCTACTCACACCTCTTCCAGATAATGACAATGCTTTCAAGATATCATCTCAGCAAGATCAATCTCTTTACTGAGAGCACTCCGGTTAAGAGGAATGAGTATTTTGAAAAGCTCAACTCTGTCATCGACTATATTGATAACAATTATGTATATGATATTACCCTTGAAGATGCTGCTGCCCTCAGCGGTTTTTCAAAGTTCCATTTTTCAAGGCTCTTCAAGGAATACATGAATTGCACTTTCTATGACTACCTGATAAATCAGAGGATCAAGGCCACAGAAGTTCTTTTAACCGATGACCGTCTCTCAATTACAGACATTGCGCTGCAGGCAGGCTTTTCAAGTATTTCTACCTTTAACAGGACCTTCAAGCAAAAGAAGGGCTGTACTCCTGGCGAATACCGTGCCCTCTATTCCGGTGGCCTCGGCCGAGAACGCGGAGATGTGCGAGCTAAATAAGTTGTAGGATTGTGTATTTTTACTCACTACTCGTTGTCGTGATTTACTAAAATTCAAAAACAGATAAATGTCTCCTTTCATGCTTATTCAAAACAGTCGACATTTATCTGTTTTTTCATTTTGTAAATCATCTCCGCCTGCGTAAGATTCGTAAAAATACACAATCCATACTATCTATCTCTGCATTATCAGATTCGCATTCTTATCTTGTAAATTCCCATGAGTAAACCTGATATCCTTCACCTTCAAAAACGAAGAAAACGTCATGCTTACCCTTTATTGTATCGTCAAATGTCATATGCATTGTCTCAGGCTCTTTTGTATTAAGATCTACACATATTGTTCCAATAGCATCAGATGCAGGAGTGTCTAATTTGACATAAATCTTACCAGTTCCGTTGCCTAGAGCTTTAATATCAAGCGCAGCAGCGCCGCCATTTCCAAACTCAACTCCTGAAAGGCTTGTCCATGATCCGTCCTGGATTCCTGTAAGGATCATCTCTCCTGAGCCATACTTTTTAGCAACATCGCCATACTGTGTAGTCTTGATATCAGCGCAGTTGCTCATGGTTACTGCAGGAATTTCTTTATATGGATCAAAGGCTTTTGTCTGGTCAACACCATGTCTTGTGCCTATGCTGGCTGTTGGCTCAAGGTCTCCGCCCAGCATCAGGCTGTCGATATTTGTGCTTCTGTATCCCTGAAGGATTCCCATTTCTTTTTCCAGAATTCTTGAATGGTATGTGATATACCAATGTCCGTCAAATTCAAACATGCAGTGATGGTTGTTTCCACCCTGACCAAAGAACACCTGAGGATTCTTAAGAACGGCGTGGGCCGGTTCAAAAGGTCCCATAGGAGAATCTGACTTCATTGTCACTATTTCTCCCTGTGAGAAGCCAAGTTCAGACTCTGCTCCCTGTGGCACATCAAAGTTAGAACAATATGAATAGTAGTAAACTCCGCCAATTTTGTTTATTCCTGAATCCTCAAACAGATATGGCACATTCTCGATTGGTTTTGGATCACCATCAATACTAATCATATCTTTTCCAAGTTTTGCTACTCTTGCTGTTCCCGGATTTGAAGCTTTTTCCTTACAAGGAACTCCACCGCCAAAATAGATATAGGCTTCTCCGTCATCGTCCATAAGTACAGCAGGATCAAAGAGCCATGTAACCTCAGCACATGTTGGAGTCTCCCTTGAAATAAGCGGGCCGCCAATTGGATCAGTAAATGGTCCAACCGGGCTGTCTGCTGTAAGTACAGCGATTCCGTTTCCATTATTTGCGAAGTATAAAAAGAACTTATCCTTGCCATCTATTGTTTTGTAAGCTGCTGCCGGTGCCCATGAATTAGCTCCCCAGGATGCTGCTCCATTTGTTCCTGCTGCATAAACTGTTCCGTGATCTGTCCAGTTTACAAGGTCGTCTGAAGACACTACATTTATAGTGTTTATGTTGCCATAAGTATTCTCTTTTACTGTTCCATCAGCATTGTAAGAGAATTTATCACCTGTCATGTAGATATAGACACGGTCTTTATATACAAGTGCATAAGGATCGGCACCAAATCTCTGAACCATAATAGGATTGTGTTCTGTAATCTTCTTGTAACTCTTCATAATCTCCACTCTATCTAAAACTTCCATTGAAATTTCCCCCGCCATCTCAGCATTCGCAAAAGATGGCCTCTCTCCCTCATAATTTCCGCAACCTCCAAGTAGCAACAGGGCTAAAGCCATGATAATTAGGTGTATAAGAGGATTCCCGGTTTTTATCGATTTAAACCAATGCATAGCCCTGCCCCATTGCTTCTTTAGAGTTTGTCAAAAGAAAATATAGCGAATTTAACATGTTCAAAACCACCAAAAAGTTGCTGATTTTGTTTCAGTAATTGCGGAAAGCCTCAATTTAGCAAGCTTTACGCAGTGTGTAGCAATATTTGATTGGAAGGCCAGGCTGAAAAAATAGAAAATTACGGTAGGGTATAAACATTATTATTATGTATTGGGGAGATTATAAAATGCTTAGAAAAACACGCGTAGAAAACGGGCTTGTTAATGGCCTTCCGGGCAATGACCCGAGGGTAACTGTTTACCGAGGCATTCCTTTTGCTGAAGCACCAATTGGTGAAAATCGTTTCAGGGCTCCACAACCTTGCAAAGACTGGGAGGAGCCACTTGATGCCTTTGAATTTGGCCCTATATCATATCAGGACACTCCAGGAACCGGAGATGGACTCTACGACAGAGAATGGCATGTAGATCCTGACATCGTCAAGTCCGAGGACTGCCTGTATTTAAATATCTGGACACCAGCAAAAAGAGCTGATGAGAAGCTTCCTGTTTTAGTATGGTACTACGGCGGCGGTTTTCAGTGGGGATACACCGCTGAAATGGAATTTAACGGAGAAGCTCTTGCAAAAAAAGGAATCGTTGTTGTCAGCATAGCCTACAGACTTGGATGCTTTGGTTTTTTGGCTCACAAGGAGATAACAAAAGAAAATCCTGATGCACCTGCAAACTTTGGTCTTCTTGACCAGAAGGCAGGCCTTCACTGGGTTAGCAGAAATATTTCTTCTTTTGGCGGAGATCCTTCAAAGATCACAATAGCAGGTCAGTCTGCCGGCGGATCAAGCGTTATGCACCAGCTCACTCACGATGGTAACCGTAACATTATTAAGGGCGCTGCCATTTTTAGCGGGATTATCAGACATGTAAATGCAGAAGATGATATATTCAGGCCCCTTAATCTTGAACAAGCCGAGGACCTTGGCGAGAAATTCTTTGAATCTCTCGGCGTAAAAGACCTTGAAGAAGCAAGGAAACTCTCTTCCAAGGAACTTCTTGATGGCTATAACAAATTTATCAAAGACCATCCCAGAATGTATCCAATTGTGGATGGCAAGTTCTGCACAGGAGATCCTGTTGAAAGATTTGTAAAAAGAGATTGCGCAGACGTTCCTGTTATCTCAGGAAACACTGCAGATGAATTTACAATAGACGGTATCAGTATGGTTGAGTCTTCTGTAAAGAGCGCATTTACTGATGCGAATAAAAATGACGAGAATCAGAAGTTCTACTACTACAGATTCAATCCTGATATCCCTGGCGATGGACACAAGGGTGATGCTTATCCCGGAACCTTCCATTCATGCGATCTGTGGTTCTTTTTCGACACACTTGGAATGTGCCACAGACCTTACAAGGGAAGACATTTTGATCTGGCAGACCAGATGAGCAGCTATTTTGCAAACTTTGTAAAGACAGGTAACCCGAATGCAGAAGGTCTTCCTGTTTGGGAGCCTTATAAGACCTCATCTCCTCACGAGATGGAGTTTCTTGGCAGAGGCGCTACGCCAAAACTTGAGGGCGGTATAAGACAGAACAGCCGCAATCAGGCAGTAAATCCTTATCTTCCTTCATGGGAATATATCCCGGACGGCGAGCCTTACGTATTTGGCGACAGAGTTTACGTATATGGATCACACGATCTGTATCAGGGCGAAACCTTCTGCCTCGGCGATTACGTATGCTGGTCAGCACCTGTAAAAGACCTTGGCAACTGGAAATACGAAGGCGTGATCTATCCAAAGACAGCTGATCCACTTAACACTGACGGACATATGTGCCTGTACGCACCTGACGTCACAGTGGGTCCTGATGGAAGATATTATCTCTACTACGTCCTTGATAAAGTTTGCGTTGTATCTGTTGCTGTAAGTGACACACCTGCAGGACCTTTTGAGTTCTACGGATACGTGCACTATGAAGATGGAACCAGACTTGGTGACAAAAAAGGCGATGAGCCGCAGTTTGATCCGGGTGTATTAACTGAAGGGGATGAGACATATCTTTTCACAGGCTTCTGCGGACAAGGCGATAAGTCAAGACATGGCGCTATGCTCACTGTTCTTGATAAGGACATGCTTACCATTAAAAAAGCTCCCGATTTTATTGCTCCCGGCAATTGCTACAGCGAAGGTACAGGCTTTGAAAAGCACGCTTTCTTCGAGGCGCCTTCTATCAGAAAGCATGATGACACCTACTATTTTGTTTACTCTTCAGAGGTAATGCACGAGCTCTGCTATGCTACTTCAAAGAGCATCTATGGACCATACACCTACGGCGGTGTTATCGTAAGTAACTGTGATCTTCATATCAACAGCTATAAAAAGGCTGACGAAGCTACAGCTTATGGTGCCAACAACCACGGAAGCATTGTGGAGATTGACGGTGATTGGTATATCTTTTACCACAGACATACAAACGGAACCTGGTTCAGCAGACAGGGCTGTGCTGAAAAGATTCATTTTGAAAGTGACGGGTCCATCAAGCAGGTTGAGATCACTTCCTGCGGACTTAACGGCGGACCGCTCTCTGATATTGGTGAATATCCATCATATATTGCTTGTAACATATTCACTAATGACCATAAAATATATGTTGAAGCAAACGCCCCAAGAGTTGTACAGGAAGGCGGCGGCAACACACCAAACAATGGCTACATCAAGGATATCGTCGATGGCACAACCATTGGATTTAAGTATTTTGAGTTAAAGGATGCAACAGGTCTTCGCATTAAGACCCGAGCATATTTTAACGGTATATTTGAAGTAATGACAGCTCTGGATAGTGAGCCTATATGCAGCATCGGCGCTCATGGTTCAAATATCTGGACAGCTTTCGAAAGCTCTTTTGCCAAGGTAAGCGGAACATACCCTATTTACCTTACTTACAAGGGCACAGGAAATTGCTCACTTGCTTCAATAGAAATTTTACATTAATTTACAAGGAGTTTGTTATGAAAAGAAAGAAATTATTGACCCTGCCTCTTATCCTGGCTCTTTTGACAGGATGCGGGGCACCTGCTGCACAGCCTGCTTCCGGAAATGCAGGTAGTGCAGCTGCCAGCAATGGTGCGGAAACTGCCACTGAGCAGGCATCAGAAGAATCCTCAGCTGCAGCGGCATCTACTACTGAAGCAAGTGCAAATGCGGCAAACGACGCTTCTGCAGAGGCAAGCAGTGAATCAACAGCCGACGATGTAACTGCAAAACCAGAACCGGCAAAGGACAAATACGATATGCGAGATATCACACCTACAGATCTTGTTGCAGAGATGAAAACCGGATGGAACCTGGGAAACACATTCGATTCCTTCGGAACATCAGGAGCTGAGGCCGAGACCTATTGGGGCAATCCAAAGACAACAAAAGAAATGATCGACGCAGTTAACGAAAAAGGCTTTGACTGCATAAGAATCCCTGTGACATGGGCTGACCATTTAGGCGCAGCACCTGACTATACCATCGATGAAGCCTGGTTTGACAGAGTTGAAGAAGTCGTAAACTACGCCCTGGATGACAATATGTACGTTATCATTAACTCTCACCACGAAGAGGAGTGGAGAATCCCTGATAATGCCCACATCGATGCCGTAGACGAAGAAGTAAAAGCTATCTGGGTTCAGATTGCAAACAGATTTGAAAAATACGGCGACCACCTTATTTTCGAAGGCCTTAACGAACCCCGAGTAAAAGGCGGCACAAATGAATGGAACGGCGGAACAGGTGAAGGCAGAAAGTGCCTGGACAGACTTAATCAGACTTTTGTAGATGCTGTTCGCTCAACAGGCGGCAACAATGAAAAGAGACTTGTACTTATTACAAGTTTTGCATCATCCCATGTTATTCCTACTATTGGAAGCATGAAGATTCCTGAAGATGATCACCTTGCTGTTTCAATCCACGCATATACACCTTATGACTTTACTTACTCTGCATCAGGCAATTCCTATGACACATGGGACGGTTCCCACAAGGGAGATATTGCTGGTGTAATGCAGGATCTTCAGAGAATCTTTGGAGCTAAAGGTATCCCGGTACTCCTTACAGAGTATGGCGCCGAAGACAAAAATGGAAACTCTAAAGAAGTTTGCAACTGGGTTACAGAATATCTTACAAGAGCCAAAAAGGCTGGCATCCCATGCTTTTGGTGGGACAATGGTCTCTTCGAATCAGGCAATGAGCACTTCGCTATCTTCAACAGAAACGACTGCTCCTGGTACAGAGAAGACGTTGCGGACGCCATAATGGCTGTATACAACGAAGAAAAATAAATGGACCATTGGAATGGACCATGGGACGGGGTTAGCGGTCCATGGTCCATTACTTATATTCTCTCAGGATATCCAGTCCCAATAGCAGTGCTTTTTCATGTGAATCCATTCCAAAATCTCTTGCATCGTACTCATGGACATTTGCAAGTGAATCGGCTGTGAACAGGAATTGCCCGAAGCTTGCGCCTCGCTTTCTGCAGCATGCTGCAAGAGCAGAGCACTCCATCTCTACTACGGAACAGCCTTCATCCAATCGGTACTTCACCATGTCTTTTGTCTCTCTGAAAAAGCCATCCGTAGTCCAGGTTGTGCATGTTTTAAAAGGAAGTCCGTGCTTCGCAAAAGCTTTCTCGATAACACCCTTTGGTTCTTCATCAAGCTCAATGTACCTTGAAGGCGGAAGATAATGATAAGATGTTCCCTCTGCCCTAAGTGCCTTGGTTGGGACAAGAAAAGCATTTTCCGGTATCTTAGCCAGTACTCCGCAGGACCCTACTGCTATTACCTTTTTACAGCCGCAGCTTACCAGAGTATCCAGGACCTGTGTTGACGACGCTGCACCTATAGGAGATTGCACAAGGCAGATATCTTCATTTTCTTCGTGAAGCACATATATCTGGATATTGTGAGATACTGTAATCAGCTCTTTTACCACTTCAGCATTATTCTCCCTGGCATACCTATGGACCACATCTCCAAGGAAAGCAAACAGACACTTTTCAGGTAATACTACTTCTTCCAAGTCATGATCTGGGGCGATGACCTCCGGTGAAAAATCGTCATATTCCAGTATTGGTATCTCGTTTTTTATAATCATGCGTTTCCTCCTGTCTCAAATATGTTCGCCATGATGATCTCATCTCTGTAGGTTCCGTCCTTTAGCTTGAAAGCTCTTGGATTCATCCCGTATTCCTTGAATCCCATCTTTTTGTACATATGCCTGGCTCTGTCATTGTCAGAGAAAACTCCCAACTCTACCTGCTCAAAGCCATTTGCTTTCGCCTGCTCAAGCGCGGTCTTCATCATGAAACTTCCAAGTCCCATTCCTGTGTACATCAGGCGAATAGACATCCCAAGATATGCACGGTGAAGATATTTTACATGTGGCCTAATGAGTGTTATTCCCAAATCTCCAATCAACTCATCGCCGAGATAAGCACTTACCATGAAGTCTCTGTCACTTTCTGCAATACTTCCAAGTATCTCTTTGATTCTCTCAAGATTGAATGGACCATCTTCAGGTTCCCTCGCCATAAAATGCGTCTCAGCTGAAACTGCCTCCCTGTGAAGTTTTACCTTCATTGCATCCTCAGGACCTGCACTCTTTATAGTTACCTCTCGTCCATCAGGTAAAAGAAATTTCTGCTCTTTTATTCTCATAGCCACCTCCATAAGGTTTTATATTTTTTGAAATAAAATAAGCCCCATCAAACTATCGCTTGATGAGGCCCTGTATACTATATCAGTTTGTAAGGCACTATCTATGCCTTACAAATAATCTTATCCTCATCACACATATCAAAAACAGACCCCTGAATCACATTCACGGATGTCAAATTGACTATATTCATTGTGACGAGATTAAGTCTTATCATATTGTCTCTCTTTCTGAAAAATTATTAGTTGTTAGTATAATTGACAGAAAACTTAATGTCAACCGTTTTGTTGTTACGAAATTATTTTAATGTTATCGTCTTACCGTCAATCAAAGGATACAACCAGTCATTAAGCTCAAGGAATCTATAACCGGCTGATTCAGCCTTTTGAGTATTAAAACTGAGTGTATCTTCAAGACCATTATATGGGGCTTCATCCCCCTGACTACTTATCACAGCGCTTTTGCCGAGACGTTTCTCTATATGCTCAATGATATCTGAAATCTTAACGGTTTCTTTTGAGCAGCCGTTTATCGGGCCTGATACAAAATGATCTGCCAGATATGCGATGAAGTCACCGGCATCTTTTTCATATATGAATGCCATCTCCTTATCAAGGTCATCAACATTCATCGGCTTTTGATCTCTTATGTGCTCTATATAGAAATCCAATCTTCCGGTGTAATCATTCTCACCCATAACAATCGGATATCTGACAAAAGAAATATTGGCCGGGTCCATATACTCAAATACTGCTCTTTCTGCCTGCCTCTTTGACTCTCCATAGTTCTGTATCCTATCAATCCAATGAAGTTCATATTCTTCAGCTTTAAATTCATCTTCCACAATCTCAGCATGATCTTTAAAATAAACAGAGCATGTAGACATCTGTATGTATCTGTCACAGCTTACGTTTTCCAAAAGCGCCTTTACATCATTGGAACTGTAGGCAATTTTATCTATTATCAAATCAAAATGTTGTCCATCCAAAGCGGCTTTGACACTTGCCCCATCCGTCCTATCCATAACAACATAGTCTACAGAACCTTCAAAAATCGGTTTTGAATTGCCTCTTGTTGCAAGCGTGATTTCATGGCCGTTTTTGAGCAATGTATTGACCATAGGTATCCCAAAATATCTCGTTCCACCAACAACAAGTATCCTCATATAATTCTCCTTCAGCATTTGCTAATATAATGTTCATTTTATCAAAAATTCTGAAGAACTCTACAATAGCAATTTTATCTTAAATAGCATAAGCTGCATAGGATTACACCTTTAAATATTGAAGATTATCATTGAATGAGTTTTACCTAAAGCATAATGCTCTCTCTTTGTATATGCGTAAGTTGTTGGATATTAGGCAGGATGATTCTATGTATAAAATTAAGAAATTAGTGATTGATTGGCAAGCACCTGCGGTGTGGCTGTAATCTAATGCCTCAGGCTCTGAATCCAGGAACAGTAGTGGTGGCTTTTTTCACTTCCTGAAAATTTGCCGATGGATGTGTTAACTTGAAAAAATAGCTATATGCCCGGAACGACATTTTTGTCTATGAAAATTCCGATACTTCTGGCAGATGTACGGATAAGAATGCTGATAAAGCGTCATCTTATCCGTAAAATCGGTCAGTATAAGCTTCATTTCCCGCGTGGCATACGGATAAGACAGCATACATCGTGCAATCTTATCCGTAAAATGAAAGATCATTGAGCAAAAAATAACCATATTGTACGGATAAAAATAAAGAATGGTGCTGGAATTATCCGTATGACGGGATGAAAAGGAGAAAATCTATAAGCAATGAGTGGACTTCAAAAAACAATATATGCCCAAAAACTTTCCAATGTGAGCACGCTTGCATTGGAAAGCTTCGGCCATACATCCTTGAAACTAGCCGTCCCTACTGTTCTCGGATTTGGAGCCTGAGGCACTTATACCCAGCCACACCGCAAGGTGCTTGCCATTGACGGGTTCTGAGGAAAACGCTACAATGCTGAATCCGACGGTGAGATAAGATCTACTGTTCCCATCATCCTCACCGTCGGCAGAGTCTGCAGGGCGTTTTCCTCAGGCTCAGTCAATGGTGGCGTACGAAGCCAATTACTTACGCTTATACAAAACGCAAGTATTTTTGCCTTAGCATATAACTTAAAAGCCGCCAGAGGCTAAGCTCTGACGGCTTTAGATATTAGTTATATTTACTTTCCTGTCCGGAGGAACCGATTCTTACGAGAGCTCTGTAGAGCTTGGCTTCTGCACGGATACGTGTTTCTTTATCAAGCTGCTGATTCTTAAGAGTTTCTTCAGCTTTTGCCTTGGCAGCTTTAGCACGATCTACATCGATGTCTTCGCTCCACTCCCACGTAGTAGGAAGAACTCTGACTTCTCCGTTCATAACCGAAAGCATTCCACCGATACAGGCAGCCTTTCTTTCCTGGCCGTCGTCCATGGTCACTTTGGCAGTTCCCATACCAATAGCAGTACAGTAGTTGGTGTGGCGGGCAAGAATCTCCACATCACCATCTATTGTACGGAGCAGTATTTTCTGAACTTCACCTTCAAATTCCAGACCATCCAGGGACACAACCTGTAAATGATAAGAAGTGGACATAGGTTACTCCTTTGCTATTACTTGTTAGCTTTTGCTTTCTCGAAGACTTCATCAATAGTTCCTACAAGAAGGAATGCACTCTCAGGAAGATCATCGCACTCGCCATCAAGGATCATCTTAAAGCCTCTGATTGTCTCTTTGAGAGGAACGTATTTTCCAGGAAGACCTGTGAACTGCTCAGCAACTGAGAAGCTCTGTGACAGGAAGTTCTGAACCTTACGAGCTCTGTAAACAGTAAGCTTATCCTCTTCTGAAAGCTCATCCATACCCATGATAGCAATGATATCCTGAAGTTCACGATATCTCTGAAGCACCTGCTGAACTCCCTTAGCTACTTCATAGTGCTCTTTTCCTACGATATCAGGAGAAAGAATACGGCTTGTTGAATCAAGAGGATCTACAGCCGGGTAAATACCCTTAGATGCAATATCTCTTGAAAGAACGGTTGTAGCATCAAGGTGTGTGAATGTTGTAGCAGGAGCAGGATCAGTAAGGTCATCGGCAGGCACGTATACGGCCTGAACTGATGTGATTGAACCCTTCTTTGTAGATGTGATACGCTCCTGAAGAGCACCCATTTCTGTAGCCAGTGTAGGCTGATAACCTACGGCTGAAGGCATACGTCCAAGAAGCGCTGAAACCTCTGAACCAGCCTGTGTGAAACGGAAGATATTATCAATGAATAAAAGCACATCCTGATTTTTTACATCACGGAAATACTCAGCCATTGTAAGTCCGGAAAGACCAACTCTCATTCTGGCTCCCGGTGGCTCATTCATCTGTCCATAAACCAGGGCAGTTTTGTCAATAACTCCACTTTCCTTCATTTCTCCATAAAGGTCATTACCTTCACGAGTACGCTCACCAACACCGGTAAATACTGAAATACCACCGTGTGCCTTAGCAACATTATTGATAAGCTCCATGATAAGTACGGTCTTACCTACTCCGGCACCACCGAACAAACCAATCTTACCACCCTTAGCATAAGGGCAAATAAGGTCAACGACCTTAATACCTGTCTCAAAGATTTCTGTAGCAGGAACCTGATCCTCATAAGCAGGAGCCGGACGATGGATTGCCCATCTCTCTACTCCTTCAGGTGCAGGCTGATTATCTACAGGTTCTCCAAGAAGGTTGAAAATTCTTCCTAAGCACTTGTCACCAACCGGTACAGTGATTGGGCTTCCTGTGTCTACAGCATCAACGCCACGAACAAGTCCGTCTGTTGAGCTCATGGCTACGCAACGAACTACGTCATCGCCGACCTGCTGCGCAACTTCTGCAACAAGTTTGCGATCTCCAATCATAATTTCTATGGCATTGTGAAGATCAGGAAGTTCACCCTCTTTGAAGCGGATGTCAAGTACAGGACCTGTAACCTGAATTACCTTTCCAACATGATTTTCACTCATTGTTAAACTCCTTAAAGTATTGTTTTGTTAATTCCAGAATCTGCGGATGTTCTGCTCTCGTGCTTTGCACTCGCCAGAACAAGCTTCACACTAAGCTCGATTATCATCTCGCTAGGTGATTAGCTTTCCGCTCCAGCAACAATCTCAGTAATTTCCTGAGTAATGCTTGCCTGACGGGCTCTGTTATAGTAGAGGCTCAAGTTATCGATCATCTCTTCTGCATTGTCTGTAGCTGCTTCCATAGCTGTTCTACGAGCAGCAAGCTCAGATGCATAAGAAATATTGATACTTGAATATAATATTCCTGCCAGATACTCTGGAACAATCTCATTGAACACTGTCTCACTGTCAGGTTCATATAGTATCAGGTCTTTTGCCTTTCCATCTTTTTCCAGGTTTTCAGATTTCAAATCTGAAAGAGGAAGAAGCGATGTGGATGTAGGTACCTGAGATAGCATGGACACGAAGTTTGTGTAGCACAGGAAGACGTGTCCGAAGCCATCGCCACCATATGATCCGCAGATAAGCTTTGCTACCTGGAAACAGTCTGAAATGTTTACCTTGGCAACTTCGGCGTATTCCTCTGTGAGGATAGGCACATTTCTATGCTTAAAGAACTCCACAGATTTTTTACCGATAGGGAGAACTGTTACATTGCTCTTGTCCTTGATCTCAGCTTCAACAAATTTAAACAGGTTGGAGTTGTAGCCGCCTGCAAGACCTCTGTCTCCGGCAATTACAACATACAGCCATCTGTCATTTCCACTCTTGGTGTAGATTGAACGGAAATCATTGTTTCCGTTGGCTATATCTGTAAGTGTTGCAAGAATTGTCTCAAGATAAGGTTTCGAATTATCAGCTCTCTCTTTAGCTTTACGAAGCTTTGAAGCTGCAACCAGCTGCATTGCTTTCGTTATCTGCATTGTGCTCTGGACGCTTTTTATTCGGAGTTTAACAGCTTTCATTGATCCAGCCATTTAGTTTTCCTCCTGATTATTTTCTCTTTAAAAAGTTTTCAGTATAAGCGTTCAGTGTCTCTTTAAGCTTTGCTTCTGTTTCACCCTCAAGCTTTCCTGTCTCACGGATCTCACGCATAGCTGCGATTCCGGTAGGATTGCTATCAAGGAATTCATAAAGTCCGGCTTCATATTCTGCAACATCAGAAGCAGCAACCTTGATAAGGATATTGTTGACAACAGCATAAAGAATAGCTACCTGCTTTTCTACAGGAACAGGCTGATTCTTGTCCTGCTTAAGAACTTCAACAATACGTTCACCTTGAGCAAGACGTGCCTTGGTATCCTCATCTAGATCTGAACCGAACTGAGCGAAACTCTGAAGTTCACGGTACTGTGAATATACAAGTTTAAGTGTACCGGCAACCTTCTTCATAGCCTTGATCTGAGCATTACCACCAACTCGGGATACTGAAATACCAGGGTTAACCGCTGGCATGATTCCTGAGTGGAAAAGCTCTGTCTCAAGGAATATCTGTCCATCTGTGATGGAGATAACATTTGTAGGAATGTATGCTGATACATCACCTGCCTGTGTCTCGATGATAGGAAGGGCTGTAAGTGAACCTCCTCCATTTTCTTCTGAGAGTTTGGCAGCTCTTTCAAGAAGTCTTGAATGCAGATAGAAAACGTCTCCAGGATAAGCTTCACGTCCCGGTGGTCTTCTGATCAGCAAGGAGAGTGCACGGTAAGCTACGGCATGCTTGGACAAGTCGTCGTAGATACAAAGCACGTGTTTTCCTTTATACATGAAGTACTCACCCATAGCACAGCCTGTGTATGGTGAAATGTACTGCAGTGGGCTTGGTTCTGAAGCTGTAGCTGCTACAACGATTGTGTAGTCCATAGCTCCGCCCTTTTTAAGGTCTTCAACAAGAGCTGTTACTGTTGAACGTTTCTGTCCGATAGCAACATAAATACAGATAACATCCTTGCCCTTCTGGTTAAGGATTGTATCGATGGCAATTGTTGTCTTACCTGTCTGTCTATCGCCAATGATAAGCTCACGCTGACCTCTACCGATAGGGATCATTGAATCGATAGCCTTAATACCAGTCTGGAGAGGCTCCTTAACCGGCTGTCTGTCAATGATACCAGGAGCTGGTGATTCAACTGGTCTGAATTCTGTTGTTTCGATTGGGCCTGCTCCGTCGATTGGCTGACCAATGGCGTTAACAACACGTCCAATCATTTTTTCTCCTACAGGAACAGATACGACTCTTCCTGTACGCTTAACGGTCTGTCCTTCGCTGATTCCTACATCCTCGCCGAACAAAACCGCAGATACTACTGTTTCCTCGAGGTTCTGAGCCATTCCGAATGTACCATTCTCAAACTCCAAAAGCTCACCGGACATACAGTTCAAAAGTCCGCTTACACGTGCGATACCATCACCAACTGTAAGAACTGTACCAGTCTCATTCTGGATAATTGCATTCTGATAATTCTTTATCTGGCTTCGAATGACCTCGGATATTTTTTCTGGTTTTAGTTCCATATCATCCTCCGATATATTTTTTAGATGACTGTCTCATCGACTCTTCTGCGAAGCTCGGATAACCTTCCCTTTACTGTTCCGTCAAAGAGCTGTCCCTCAAGATCTACTCTCACGCCGCCAAGAACGCTGCTATCAACCTTCTGTCGTAGCAATACTTTCTTGCCGCTTATGTTCTCAAGTTTGGCCTTGAGAAGTGAAAGCTGAGAATCATCTAAGGCTACTGCCGTGGTAACAAGGGCATCAGCGATGCCGTGTTCCTCGTTGTAGCATCTTCTGTATCTCTTTTGACATGCAGAAAACTCTCTTAGGATTCCCTTCTCAATGAGAATCTTGATGAAGTTTAAAAGGTACTCCTGGCAACCATCACCAAGTGCCTGGTCAACCAGCTGAAGCCTTTCCTTCTTTGGGACTGAGGGTTCCGAGAGGAGTGTTACATAATCCGGATTCTCTTTGAAGATTCCGTTTATTACCTCCATTTCGCCCAATATTTCATCCGATAGGTTTGATTCCGCTGCCAGATCATATAGGCTCTGCCCATAAAGATCTCCAGCTTTACTCATAGTTTCTCCTTCGTCGAAACTCTGATTCGCATGCCATTAAATTTGCCTTCGGCAAGGGCATGCTCACCCTTGTTTCATTTTCTTACGCCCTCAGCAGCAAGTGCTTTCGGGCTGATTCTAATTTTTCTCCTTATTACGCCCTCAGCAGCAAGTGCTTTCGGGCTGTTTCCTGTCTCTTAATTTATGCTCCAACTTGATTGATGAACTCATCAATAAGTTTCTTATGATCGGCTTCGTTGATCTCTTTTTCAACAACTTTGCCTGCAATATCCATTGCAAGTGAGCCAATCTCGTCTTTGGCCTCGTTGACCGCCTTTTTCCTTTCCTGCTCAATATCAGCAGCCGCCCTGGCTTTGATGCCTGCTGCCTCTTCCTGTGCCTCTTTTACAAGGGCATCAGCTTTGCTCTGCGCCTCTTTCTGTGCGTCAGATACAATCTTTGCAGCCTCAGCATGAGCGCTGGTCAGGCTATCTTCGTATTGATCTTTAAGAGAATCGGCTTCTTCCTTGGCCTCTCTAGCTTCCCTGATCGTCTTATCAGCAAGATTTTTTCTCTTTTCAAGAATGTCATTGATAGGCTTGAAAAGAAACTTCTTTATCAGGAACATCTGAATGAACAAGTTGATTATCGTTGCGATAAATGTCCAGGGAACCAATGTAACCAGCTCCTGCGTGTTTTCCGCAGAAAGCATCATTAGAGCCTGTAATTGCATATATATTCTCCTTTTAAAAAATTAGAGATTAGTTTAAGTATCCCATGAACATTCCAGGTGCAACGAAGATAAGAAGAAGACCTGTAACGAAACCGTAAATACCGGTTGTCTCTGCAACGGCACAACCAAGAAGCATAGTACTTGTTACATCGCCCTTACACTCAGGCTGACGTCCAATAGCTTCAAGAGCCTTAGAAACAGCAGTTCCTTCACCAATACCAGGTCCGATACCAGCTATCAGTGCACATCCAGCACCAATACCGCATCCTGCAAGTGCAATACCTTTTGCTAAAATCTGAAAATCACCCATGTTTTTTGCCTCCTAAAATATGGTTTTTAGTTTAATAAATGATTCAATATTTGGTTTTAAATTTTGCTTAGCCTTCTTCTGCCGCATTGGCGATGTACATGACGGTCAGCATACAGAAGATAAATGCCTGCATGCATCCTGAGAACCAGTCAAAATATACGCCTGTAATTGCCGGAATACCTACGCTAAGAATTGGTATGTTGGATAAGAAATTGCCAACAACTCCGGGGATGAGTCCAAACAATGCTGCGGACGCAAGACCCAAAGCCCAATAGATAAGTCCGTCGATTACTACGCCTGAAAGGATATTTCCAAAGTGACGGCAAGCCATACTAACCGGTGTAGCAAGCTCTGACAAGATGTTAAATGGTGTCATAACTGCTATAGGTGTTGTGAATCCCTTTAAGTATCCGCCAACTCCATTGGTCTTGATCTTAGTAGCTGTGATCATGATGAAAACAACTACAGCCCAACCGGCTTCTGTCGATAAGTCTGCTGTAGGACTACGCAGTCCCACAAGGCTGATAAGATTTGATATTACACTTGTGGCAAAAAGAGCTGACACAAATGGTATCAATTTATCGAACTTATTGCCTCCAGTATTGTTACGGACAAAATTATTGCCCATTTCCACAAGCATTTCTGCAAATGCCTGTCGTTTGGAAATATTCTCAATACGTAGGTCTCTTGTGAGGAAGATACACAATCCTGTGATAATTATCATTACAAGCCAGCTGACGATCAGCGTCTCTGTAATATTGAAGTCACCAAGAATCGGAATTCCTGTGTGGATCGTATAGTATATCTTCGGTCCAACGACTGAGAAATCATTACTCATATCTTCGCCTTCAACCTCCTTTCCCCGCAGACAAGATCCCGCGTAGTTTGATTATGATGCTCGGGATGAAAAGCGGTGCAATTCCTGACACCAGGTTGAATACCGGCAAAACAATAGCAAGTATCACCCACAGGAACTGGAGCATGGTCCTATATCTATAGCTTACGCTCATAGTCCTTCTTGCTCTCTCTTCATCCGTTATTGATGCAACTTTTTGCACTGATACAGCCATCCAGAAAAAATTACCAACGGCCACTATAAAGCCGCCTATTCCACCTAAGATGACCTTTATGTCAAATGGTGCCCAATCCGGAACAACCATGTGCAAAACATAAAACACTACATATATCACAAGAACCCCAACTGCTGTTCCTGCTGCAATTATCCCCGTTTCTTTCTTTACAGCATCCTGTAATTTCATACTTTCCTTTGTCTCCTGTCGAATTAAATATCAGAAGTGTTTATTAAAATAGACTTCTGTACTGGATTTTTCTTTTTTCTTTTTCTCTTCCCTGTGAATCACTGCCAGATAAACTTTATAGGCAGTTGTCATAGATCCTCCCAGGCCCAATATGAACCCCGGTATATAAACCCAAGCCCCGACCGAAAGTCTGGTGCATAGAAGATAACAGATGAATAAACACATAAGTAGTGGCATAAGGAGTGATAGGCCAAGTTGTCCGACCATAGCAAATTGACTTAATATTTCTGACATTCGCTTTGCCTGCATTTTGGGGCTTTACTCCTTTCGTTGTTGTCGCAAAACCGTTTATTGAGCATAAAATAAACAGTATAACAAGTTAATAATACACTTTTTGCCTATAATTCTCAACCTTGTTGGACAATTTGTGCGACTTTTCTATCTTTATAAAAAATAGACCGAAGTCCGCTATAATTCTGTGAATTCTCGGACTCCGGTCATAATATTTATAAATATTTTATCAAAATTTCGGTTATTGTTCTTTAAATTTTAAACTGGTTGATGAGCCCTTCGATTGCATCTGATGAGTCAGATACCGCAGCAGCACTGCTATCAACGCCTTTGGAGTTAACAGCCACCTGCTCAGCACTTGTAGCAAGTGTAGTAGCTGTAGCGCTGACTTCCTGAGTACTTGCTGACTGCTCTTCTGAAATTGCTGCCATAGAAGTTGCAATCTCATCAACATTTCCTACTTTAGCAATCATATCGCCAACAATGTCGCTTGCTTCGTCAAGACTTCTGAAGATTTCTTCAAATGTAGACCCTGCTGTTGTAACAGCCTCCATGTTGGAGTTGATTTCTTCCATATTTGTCTTGGACTTATCTGACAGATCCTGAATCTGTGATGTGATATCTTTAATGATTTCTGCAATTTGTGTAGTTGATTCAGCACTATTATTGGCAAGCTGTCCAATCTCTGTAGCAACAACAGCAAAGCCTTTTCCTGCTTCTCCGGCTCTTGCTGCCTCGATTGAAGCGTTGAGTGAAAGGAGGTTAGTCTGTTCAGCGATTGAAGTTATCATTTCTATGATAGAGTTGATCTTATTAGCAGATTCTCCTACATCTCCAACAACTCTGTTCATATCTTCCATAGAAGATGAGATATTTGTCATTCCTGTCTGGACAGCTTCCATATCTCGCTGTCCTTCTTTTGCCTTTGTTACCAGGCTGTCCATTGTATCCTGAGTCTGATGGCTCTTGTCAGTAAGGTTACTTACTTCCTGCGCAAGTGTTGTTGCCTGATTAGCAAGCTCTGTAACAGCGTCCGCCATATCGTCCATAGCACCCTGAATCTGCTGCATTGCCTTACTCTGTTCATCTGCCTGCTCATTTAAGTCGCTGGATGCATTCTTGGAGTTAGTTGCTTCTGAAGCCAACTTACCCGTAACATTTTTAAGTTCCGCCAAAGTATCTCGCATCTGGTTGACATAGTTGAACATGTTGTTGTTCATTACGCCAATTTCATTTTCGTTTTCTCCGCCTTTTTGGATATCAACAGTAAAGTCTCCATTTGCGATTCTTGTAATGTTGTCTGTAAGGCTGCTTACCGGCTTTGTTATCATCTTATTGATGATAATGTACATTATTACACCCATAGCTATTATCATTATCAGGGCTATAATAACTGTTATTGCTATAAATCTATAAAGAGATGCCAAAACATCAGATACTTTAGTAAAGGATACAAGATACCAGGTTGTTCCTGTTACGTTATTGAATGCAACGTAGTAATCTGCGCCGTCTGTTCCATGAATTGTCTTTATTTCACTAGTTCCACCTGCAGATACAATCTGCGCAACTTCCTGTATAAAAGAATCATTTGGATACTCAGATACATCTTTTCCTATCTGGTCTTCTGCAGGAGATGCGATCATTGTAGTTCCTGAAAACATCATTGTTGAACCTGTTCCAAGAGGCTTAAACGCACTTGTCTCACTTGAAACATCGTTAAGGAACACATCTGATGAAATTACGCCGGATCTTCCATCTTTCAGAGTGATTTTTCTTGATATGGCCGCTACCATCTCACCTGTACTAAGGTCAACTGAAGGAGGATTCAATGTCATTGTGCTGTTAGCACTACCATATGTATACCATTCTCTTGCTGTAGGGTCATATCCTGCATCGGGAACCCATCCGGATATATCAATATAATCTTTATTGGAAAGTCCAATATAGAAACCTGTGTATGTCTCAGTAAACTGTGACTGCGTGTACTGATAGGCATCAATTAGTTCCTGATCATTTTCAAAAGTGTTATTCTGCACGCTGTCTGCAATTCCATCAAAATAAACTTTAATACTCTCAATTGTCCCGCTAATCTCAGCAGCATTAGCTCTTGCTTCCTGAGCAAGTCCATTTGTAGCCTGCTGCTCAATTACCCCTTTTGCCTGTATTGCAATAAATACTGTAACAATTGCAATGGCTGCCATCACCATAGGCAACATCACAAGCAAAAGCTGAGCACTAATACTTTTTCCTTGTCTTTTTGCTTTCTTACTATTATCTGACATGTTCGCCTCCTTAAAAAAATGTCACAATAATAGTATAGTCCACAATAATTAACGAAATATAAATTAAATGTATATTTAATATTAAATATGCAACATTAAAAAAAGCGCCAAACTATGCACGTTTGACGCTTGTATTATTATTCAAAAATATATACTTTATATGGGCCAAAATCATACTCGATAAACCCCAGTTTAATTAGAGCATTTATCTCGCTTTCCTCTGGAAGATACATCACGTAATTGCAGGACACATCATATGGCTCCGGGGCCCAAAAACTGTATTTTACCCCATCTCCATTGTTGCCATATTTATTGTGATCGTATTCATATGGAGATATTTCTTTTGCCCAAAGGTAATAAATATAGGCTTCATTGGCTCCACCCACATATGTAAGCCTTGATTTTACGTTTTCCGGCTGGTCATCAAGGAAGTTATATACATCTGTCGGGTCTTCTGCAAAAAGTCTTTGTGGGTAAACTGTATCTGCATATTTATTGAAATAAAAATCTACAAACTGCACACCATTTATCAGATAGAGTACCAAAAGGCAGATTGCAAGGGCAGTTGACGCAAACTTCTGCCTGTTTCTGTCAAAAAGAAATTCAACAGTCGCTACAATAAAGAAGGCCAGACCAAAAAACGCGCTATTTATCCTGTATGTGGTAACCCCTTGTATGAACAGTCCAAAAAGAAGCACAGAAAAAGTGTAGATAAGGATAACACTTTCAAATCTTATCTTCTTTTCGCGAACACTTTTTACAAGCCTTGTCAGAGTATATAGCCCACCAAAAGCGATAATCGGAAGCGAGAACATATAAAGGGCTCCAAACTGAGGAAATGAATCAAAATCAGTGTTGTCCGCCCTGAAGAGACTATCAAAGGTCCATCTAAGGTTTGGCTTAACCTGGTCAAAGACGATGTCATCAAGTCTGTAATTTAAGACTATCGGAATTGTCATGGGTCCTATGTGTATCGCAGGAAGTCCATATATATTCACAACCTGAAGAAGTATCTGTGGAATGGCAAAGATAATAACCGGGATCGTAAAGGCTATCATTGAGCTTATAGCGACTTTTTTTCTAATGGCGATAAGGTAGATTATCAAGAATAAGTAAAATAAAGGAAGAACCACATCGCTGAGGGCATAGGAATAAAAGGTTATTCCTGTTACTGTCCCAAGAAGAACAAAGCAGGTCTTTTTCCCATAGTTCTCGTCTCTAAGACAATACTCCAAGACATTGAGCATTATAACGCTTAGCCCCAGCATAAGATTGCAATCAAGAGCTATGCGCCCGGCCTGCGTAAAATAAGGGATTGTCAGGTATATAAACAGATATATGATACTGGCTCTTTTACCTGAAACTATGCGAACGAGGCGCCAGCCAAAGATTCCGGCAAGCATTGAAAAAATGACCGATGGGAGTCGTAGCATAAGCGGTGTAAATCCGCCTAAAAGAATAAACGGAACTGTGAGATAACAATATAATGCGCTCTGTCCGCCGCCATAATTGCTTAAGTACATGGGAAAACTGTTAAGATATCTGTCCACGCCAAAGTGAGCTATGCACCAGGAATCATACCCCATGCCTATCTCATCAACGTGGAGGCCTCGTGGTATATCACTAAGTTTATATAATCTCAAGATAAGCGCAAGAACCAGCATTACTACAGAAACAACTGTATAGAAATATTTTGAATCTTTTATTTTTCGAAGATTTAGAATCATTGCTCCCCCAAAAAGTATAGTGTAAAAAAGCACTATCACCATTATATCAGTGACAGTGCTTTTATTCATCATATTATCAAGCTTCGTCTTCTGTCTTTGTAACAGCAATATGGAGCTCTTCAAGCTGCTTGTCTGTAACGTATCCTGGAGCGCCCATCATAATATCCTGTGCATTCTTGTTCATAGGGAAAGGAATGATCTCACGGATTGAATCCTCACCTGCAAGAAGCATTACCATACGGTCTACACCGGGAGCAATTCCTGCGTGTGGCGGTGCGCCATAGCAGAATGCGTTGTACATAGCAGGGAACTTAGCCTTAACATCCTCCTCGCCAAGTCTTACCATCTCGAAGGCCTTGATCATGATCTCAGGATCGTGGTTACGAACAGCACCTGATGAAAGCTCTACACCATTACATACAAGGTCATACTGATCAGCAGTGATTGAAAGAGGATCTATCTCACCTCTCTCTGCCTTAAGAAGTGTCTCAAGTCCACCTGAAGGCATTGAGAATGGGTTGTGACAGAACTCAAGCTCGCCTGACTCCTCACCGATCTCATACATAGGGAAGTCTACGATCCAGCAGAATGCATACTGCTCTTTGTCCATATGTCCAGGTACTGCAGCACCGAATGTCTTAACAATAACACCGGCTGTCTTCTGAGCTGCACCAAGCTTTCCGCTTGAAAGGACTACGAGATCGCCAGCCTTAAGTGAAAGAGCTGAAACAACTGCATCCTTAATAGGTGCAACAAATTTGGAGATACCACCAACAAGCTCTCCGTTCTCATCCATTCTGAACCAGTAAGCCTTATTGCCTGACTGAACTTCTACATCTGCGATTGTCTTGTCGATGAACTTTCTGCTTTCCTTGAAATCAGAAATAACTACAGCTTTGATTCTTACGTTTGTATCGCTGCCGTCCTCAGCCTTTGTTGCAAAAGGTCCGAAACCGCAATCAGCAAGGCTTTCTGTAACGTCATCAACTGTGAGATCTATACGAAGATCAGGCTTGTCTGAACCATATTTTTCCATAGCCTCAAGATATGGAATTCTCATAAATGGAGCGCCTGATGCACGATTGTATGTACCGTATTTTGCAAAGATAGGAGGAAGAACATCCTCAAGCACTGCAAATACGTCTTCCTGAGAAGCAAAAGCCATCTCCATATCAAGCTGGTAGAACTCTCCCGGGCTTCTGTCTCCTCTTGCATCCTCATCTCTAAAGCAAGGTGCAATCTGGAAATAGCGGTCAAATCCCGCTGTCATGAGGAGCTGTTTGAACTGCTGTGGAGCCTGTGGAAGTGCATAGAACTTACCGGGATGCTTTCTTGCAGGTACAAGGTAATCTCTTGCTCCCTCAGGAGATGATGCTGTAAGGATAGGAGTTGTGATCTCCAAAAATCCGTGCTCTGTCATAGCCTGACGAAGAGCTGCAACAACATTGCATCTGAGAATAATATTCTTTTTAACTTCAGGATTTCTAAGATCAAGATATCTGTATTTAAGTCTTGCTGTCTCATCTGCTTCTCTTGAGTGGTTGATCTCAAATGGAAGCTCGTTATAACGGCAACGTCCAAGAACAGTAATGTTTTCAGGAACAACTTCTATGTCTCCTGTTGCCTGTTTAGGGTTCTTAGAACTTCTCTCTCTTACTACACCCTTTACTGAAATAGTTGATTCCTTGTTGATGGCCTTGGCTGTCTTAACCATCTCCTCTGTCTCAAGGACGATCTGTGTTGTGCCATAGAAGTCTCTTAAAACTACAAAGCCAAGTCCGCTTCCAACTTCACGCATGTTCTCGAGCCAGCCAACAAGAGTAACGCTCTCGCCGACATTTTCCATGCGCAGCTCGCCACAGTTATGTGTACGTGATTGCATCATACTTAAATACTCCATTTCATATTTTATATCAAAAAAAATCGTGCGTAGGTTGGTAAAAAACCAATACTACGCACAACATTTTAGACTATCATTGTAAATGTTTCAAGAGCTTTTATTTCACCTTGTTTCCACCCCATTCAACTACTGTAAATCCGCTTCTATCAGCCCCCTCAATATACTGAGGATTGATCTTCACAAATTTATCTGTCGGATACCACGCCATAAATACTCTTATAACTGTATCCGGTTCAGGAGAAACTGAGAGTTTTGCTCCATTTTGGTAAGCATCCGTCTGGAAGCTGATCATATTGTATTCGTTACCCTCCATCATAGGTAACCAGAAATCCATAAATTCTGATGTCTCTGCGTCGTTAAGTCCCAAAGCGTGAAGTTTTTCATCAAGGAAAGCACTTGTATCCGCTCCTGCTACACAGAACCCTGAGAAGAAATCATAGGAGAAGTTTGGATCTCCCTCCCAGAAAAGGTAATCATACTGCTGTCCTTCAAAGGTTATCTTTCCATCAGTGTTAGCAGTAACATTCCAGGTATTCTCTGCATTAAACTCAGGGATCAGATCAACGAGATTTCCATCATAATCAAGACTTACGGAGATCTCTGTGTTATCTTCCGTAGGGTACAAATAGATCACAGGCTTAAGATCGCGCCCTGCTATGCATTTATCACTTGGTTTCTGGGGGACATTGGCGACATTGGCAACAAAAGCTGTTACTCCCACTCCTAACATTAATACGCCAGCTAGAAACATACCCACAATACTTTTCTTACCCATAGAAAGTACCTCCATTTCGTACTAATATTATAATTCTTTTTTTGGAGTTATTAAACGGTTTTTTGCGCGAATTTATCGTATTTTTTCAAATTTTATCAATTGTTTTCAGGTGTAAAAAATGCCACCACAACATAGCCTTAGAACATGGTTTTGTGGCACAAGATATTGATTTGTAAAAAGTATGAGTCTATTACAATCTGGCAATAAAAAAGACTGCGAAAAAATGATCTCTCATTTTTCGCAGTCCCTTCTAAAGCATATTTTTACATCATTTTCTTTATTTCATCGAATACAAACTGAACCTTAGGTCCAACGATAACCTGAACAGTTGACTTGGATGGACGTACAACTCCGGCAACTCCGGCTTTTTTGATAGTCTTTTCATCAACCTGAGTATAATCATTAACTTCTACACGAACTCTTGTAGCACAGTAATCATATTCCTTGATGTTCTCTTTTCCGCCAAGGCCTTCCAGTATGAACTTAGCCATTGTGGTGAAATCATCATTTGAAAGCTCGATCTTGTTTTCTTCTTCCTCGTCATCCTCACGGCCCGGTGTCTTAAGGTCGAATTTAACGATGACAATACGGAATACAACGTAGTAAATTACTGCAAACACAAGTCCTACAGGAAGAAGGAGCCAAGGATTAACTGCCATAGGTGCCTTAAAGCTCAGGAACCAGTCAACGAAACCTGCTGAGAAATTGAAACCAATTCTAAAAGGAAGCATTGCACACACGATAGCTGAGATACCTGTGAGAACTGCATGTACAAGGTAAAGTCCCGGAGCCATGAACATAAATGCAAACTCAAGGGGTTCTGTAATTCCTGTAAAGAATGAAGCAAGAGCACCTGCAAGGAGAAGAGATGCAGCTGTCTTCTTTTTGCTGTCTTTTGCTGTATGATACATAGCAAGAGCTCCGGCAGGAAGGCCGAACATCATAACAGGGAAGAAGCCTGTCATGTACTGTCCTGTAACGCCCTTAACTGCGCCATCAGCTCCTGACCAGAAAAGTCCAAGGTCATTGATTCCTGCTGTATCAAACCAGAATACAGCATTGAGGGCATGGTGAAGTCCCAGAGGAATAAGTGCACGGTTAAGCATTGCATAGATACCTGCTCCGACAGGGCCAAGTCCTAAAATAGCTTTTCCGAAAGCAACAAGAGCACCGAAGATAATTGGCCATATAAAGTAAAGGATAACAGCACACACAATAGAAGCTGCGGCAGTTACAATTGCAACACATCTTTTTCCACTAAAGAATGCGAGCCAATCCGGAAGCTTGGTGTCTTTGTATCTGTTGTAGCAGCTTGAACCAATAACACCGGCCAGGATACCGATAAAGGCATTGCTGATCTTGCCAAAGGCTGCTGGTACTTCAGATGCATCCACGCCTCTGTACATGGCAACCGCGCCTGTACTCAGCAAAGTGGTGATCATAAGAAATGAAACAAGACCTGCAAGAGCACTTGTTCCATCGTGATCTTTCGCCATACCTACAGATACACCGATGGCAAAAAGAATAGGAATCTGGTCGATAATAGCAGATGCTGCCTTGATGAAAAATGCTGCAACAACGCTGTTAGCGCCCCAACCAGTTGGATCGATCCAATAGCCGATACCATAAAGAATACCTGCTGCCGGTAAAACAGCTACTGGAAGCATCAGGGATTTCCCGATCTTTTGTAAATACTTCATCATACTTTTGTTCCTCCTTATATTATTGTAATTTTCATTACAATGGTCACTGAGTCAAAAGAATTACTGTGTCCCCTGCGGATACGGCTCCGCTCTTCTTTTCGATTTTTGAAAACTTTCCTGAATTAGAAATGATGACAGGCGTAACAGTATCGAACCCCGCATTCTTAACGCCCTCAAGATCTACTTCGACGATCAGATCGCCTTTTTTCACATCATCGCCCTGTTTGGCATGAATTGTATAGTGTTCACCGTTTAATTTAACAGTATCAATTCCTATATGTACAAGTATCTCGGCACCGTCCTTGGTAGTCATAGCATATGCATGACCCGTTGGGAAAAGAGCCATAAGTTTCCCATCTGCCGGTGCATAAAATTTTCCTTCAGAAGGCTGAATGGCTACCCCTTTTCCAATCATTTCCTGTGCAAAGGTAGGATCACTAACTGTCTCTATCGGCACCAATTCACCATTTACCGGTGATGATACTTCTATGTCATTTCCTTTAAACAACTTATCAAAAAGCCCCATACAGCACCTCCAATGTTACTATTAATATAACGCTAAACCGATAAAAATTCCATTGAAAAACTTTATTTATTTTTAATATAAATTGTGTTACATTAAACTCGGTATTAAATCTCGTATGAAAGGTGGTGGTTTTTATGAAGTCTGATTCACATATATGCAGTAGTGATTCTGCTCCCGGTCGAAGTACCAATTTAACCACCATTAACAAATTCATAGGAGATTATTATCATGGAATTACAAGAAGAAAAAACAATCGCTGAAATCTTGCAGGAGCTTCTTGAATCCAGACAGTATACTAAGCTTCGCCAGACTATCTCTGAGATGAACACGGTAGATATCGCTACTGCTATGGGAGAGATGGAAAACGAGGATTCTCTTAAAATGTTCAGAATTCTCCCAAAAGACATGGCTGCAGATGTATTCGCTGATCTGGAATTGGATGCTCAGCAATATATTATCCGATCACTATCTGATCGTGAAGCTTCCAACATTATTGACAATCTGATGGCCGATGATGCTACTGACCTGCTTGAGGAAATGCCCGCAAACGTAGTTAAGCGTATTTTGGCCAATGCAAGCCCTGAGACCAGAGCTGATATCAATCACCTTCTTCAGTATCCTGAGGATTCTGCCGGTAGTATCATGACTGTGGAGTATGTAGATCTCCGCGAAGACATGACTGTAGCAGACGCCATTGAAAGGATCAGGAAAAAAGGCGTAGATTCAGAGACCATCAATATTTGCTATGTAGTTACCAGGCAAAAGGTACTGGTTGGTACTGTTGCACTTAGATATCTGCTCATAATGAAGCCTGATGAAATAATCGGCGACATCATGAACACCAACGTCATCAGCATCAACACCATGACTGACCAGGAGGAAGCTGCAAGAGTTTTCCAGAAATACGGATTCACTGCTATGCCTGTAGTTGATAATGAGAGCCGCATGGTCGGTATCATCACTATCGATGACGTAGTAGACATCCTTGAAGAAGAGGCAACAGAGGATATCGAAAAGATGGCAGCTATCGTGCCATCCGACAAGCCATATCCCAAGGTTGGTATTTTTGAAACCTACAGAAGCAGAATACCCTGGCTCTTGTTTTTGATGATAAGCGCTACATTCACAGGCGCCATCATCACAGGATTTGAAGATGCACTGTCAGCTTTCGTTGTACTAACCGCATATATTCCAATGCTTATGGACACAGGCGGAAATGCTGGTTCACAGGCAAGCGTTTCCATTATCCGTGGACTTTCACTTAAAGAAATAGAGTTTGAAGATATCTTTGTGATCATCTGGAAAGAGATAAGAGTTGCTGCTCTGTGCGGACTTACACTGGCAGGCGCAAACTTCGTAAAGCTTATCTTCCTTGACAGATTATCTATCACAGTTGCCGCAGTAATCTGCGTGACACTTTTGATAGTAGTTCTTATTGCAAAGATGGTTGGCTGCTGCCTTCCTATGCTTGCCTCAAAACTTGGATTTGACCCGGCTGTAATGGCAAGCCCGTTTATCACAACAATTGTTGATGCCCTTTCACTTTTGGTTTATTTCAACATCGCCACAAGGGCACTTCATCTGACAATATAAAAACGTTCCAAAAATCAAAATAATAAGCCTTGTTTTCTTTCATGTTTAATCAGAAAACAAGGCTTTTGTTTTATATCAGTTCATAGATTTGTATATCCCATGAGGTACTCATCTACTTCTTTTGCACAGGCTCTGCCCTCGGCAATTGCCCATACTACCAGGGATTGGCCTCGGTGCATATCTCCTGCAGAAAAGAGCTTTGTATTTGGAATATGATAGCCATCATCAGCTGTTACTACTGTTCCGCGCGGGCTCCTCTTTAAAGAGAACGCATCTGCAGAGTAGTCTTCACATCCAATAAATCCGGCTGCGATAAGTAAAAGGTCGCACTTAAGTGTCTTTTCTGAACCGGGTACTTCTACAAGTTTTCCGTCTTTAAAAGACACTTTCACTGTTTCAAGCTGTTTGATATTTCCTTTTTTGTCAGTGACCACATTTTTTACCGTGGTTTCGAAAACCCTCGGATCACTACCATATACATAAATAGCTTCTTCATGACCATAGTCGGTCTTAAGGGTCTTTGGCCACTCAGGCCATGGGTTATTTGCAGCCCTTTCAACCGGAGGCTTTGGCATCATTTCCAGTGCTGTTACGGATTTTGCTCCCATTCTGACAACTGTTCCGATGCAGTCATTGCCGGTGTCACCTCCGCCGACTATGACCACATTTTTTCCGTGAGCATCAATATAACCGCCTTGCTTTGTGAGAGATTCTACAGTTCTGTCTTCACTCTTTAAAAGAGCTTTTGTTGTCTTTGTCAGGAAATCTACTGCAAAGTAAACGCCCTGCACTTTGTCCGGGTCTGCTGCTGGAAGTGGCCTTGGCTTTTTGGCACCGCAGCATAAAACTACGGCATCAAACTTATCAAGCATATCTTTGGATGACCATGTTTTATCCGCACTTTTTGTGGCACCGGATGCGCTATCTTTTTTACAGGAAATATCTCCGGCTCCAATATTCACTCCTGTATGGAATACTACTCCCTCTTCTTCCATGAGCTTTCTTCTGCGCTTTATGACTTTTTTATCGAGCTTCATGTTAGGGATTCCATACATCAGAAGCCCCCCAACTTCATCTTCTCTCTCAAAAACCTCTACAGTATGACCTCTGTGATTAAGCTCATCTGCTACTGCAAGGCCTGACGGGCCGGCTCCTATAACTGCCACTTTTTTTCCGCTTCTGATTGCAGGAACAACAGGCTTTATATATCCTTTTGAAAAAGCTGTTTCCACAAGATAGAGTTCGTTATCATGCACTGTTACTGAATCACCATTCTGTCCACACATGCAAGCCTTCTCACAAAGGGCTGGGCATACACGGCCGGTAAACTCGGGGAAATTGCTGGTTTTATAGAGTCTGTCAAAGGCGTGTTTTTCATGACCCTTATAAATTTCATCATTCCACTCAGGGATAAGGTTATGAAGTGGGCACCCTGTTACCATTCCCCCAAGGTTCATTGCAGACTGGCAAAAAGGCACTCCACAGTTCATGCACCTGGCCGCCTGCTCCCTTCTTGGCTGTGTATCAAGAGGTGTATGAAATTCTTCAAAATTCTTTATTCTTTCTTCAGGTGGTACATCACCGTTATTTGTTCTTTTGTATTCAAGAAATCCCGTATCTTTTCCCATAATTCCTATAATCTCCTATTTAAAGTCCCACTTTATGCAAGTTCCTTAAAGGCTTCAAGAACGGCATGGTCATGGTCTATTCCCTGTTCCTCAAACTTTCCGATTGATGTTATCATCTTTTGGTAGTCGTTTGGAACTATCTTTTTGAAATCAGGAATATATGCTTCAAAGTTATCCAGTATTTCTTTTGCAAACTCAGAGTTTGTTTCTTTTTCGTAATCCTCAAGAATACTCTTAAGCTCTGCGATGTCATACTTCTCGGTTAGTTCATAAAGAGATGCCATATCCTTGTTCATGCGAAGATATAATGTGTGTTCTTTGTCCAGTACGTAAGCAATTCCGCCGCTCATACCTGCAGCAAAGTTCTTACCTGTCATTCCAAGGATCACTGCTCGGCCGCCTGTCATATATTCAAGTCCGTGATCACCGCAGCCTTCTGCTACTGCCACTGCACCTGAATTTCTAACGCAGAACCTCTCACCGGCAACACCGCATACATAGGCCTTTCCTGCTGTTGCACCATAAAGAGCCACGTTTCCGACGATAATATTCTCATGAGCTTTATAAGTTGCTTTCTCAGAAGGTCTTACGATGACTTTTCCTCCCGACAGGCCTTTTCCGAATCCGTCGTTGGCATCACCGTAGAGCTTTAAGGTCACGCCCTTTGGAACAAACGCGCCAAAAGACTGTCCGCCACCTCCAAAAGCTTCAACATAAACTGAATCGTCACTTAAGGTATTTCCAAAGTCTCTTGTAACCCTGCTGCCAAGGAGTGTTCCAAAACTTCTGTCAGTACTTGATACCTCCACTTTCATTGTTATCTGTGATGCAGTCTTTGACTTTTCAAGGCTCTTCCTGTTCTTCTCATACTCAGGAATAAGAACTCTTGAATCCAAAGTTTTCTCAAGTTCAAAGTTATAGACATCCTTTGGATCAAAATGATTGTCTTTTCGCTCCGCAAAGGCCTTATCAAGAATCCTGCTAAGGTCTGCTGCCTCTTTTCTCCTCTTGATGTCAGGGTCTTTGCCATCATAGCTTCTGACCTTTAAGCAATCCGTGCGTCCTACCATTTCCTCTATAGTCCTAAAGCCAAGGACGCTCATGATCTCACGGAGCTGTCTTGCAACAAAGAGCATAAAGTTCATGACATGCTCAGGTTTTCCCTTAAATCTTTTTCTGAGTTCTTCGTTCTGGGTAGCAATTCCCACAGGACATGTGTCTTTTGAGCAGACTCTCATCATCATGCAGCCCATGCATACAAGTGGCGCTGTGGCAAAGCCAAATTCCTCTGCACCAAGAAGTGCTGCGATTGCAACGTCTCTTCCTGTCATGAGCTTTCCGTCGGTCTCAAGCACTACTCTGCTTCTTAAGCCATTGGCCAAAAGAGACTGATGTGCTTCGCTTACTCCAAGCTCCCAAGGGAGTCCTGCATGATGGACAGAAGATGAAGGAGCTGCGCCTGTTCCGCCGTCATAGCCGGATACCAGGATTACCTGTGCTCCAGCTTTGGCAACGCCGGAAGCAATAGTTCCAACGCCTGCTTCTGATACAAGTTTTACAGAAATTCTAGCGTTGTCATTGGCATTTTTAAGGTCATAAATGAGCTGTGCCAGATCCTCAATTGAATAAATGTCATGATGAGGTGGAGGGGAAATAAGTGCCACTCCCGGCGTTGAAAATCTGGTGCTTGCAACCCACGGATACACTTTTTTACCGGGAAGATGTCCACCTTCTCCCGGCTTTGCGCCCTGGGCCATTTTTATCTGGATTTCTTTTGCACTCAAAAGATACTGGCTGGTAACGCCAAATCTTCCGGAGGCCACCTGCTTAACAGCGCTGTTGCGCTCAGTGCCAAAACGCTCCACATCTTCGCCGCCTTCACCGGTGTTGGATTTACCCCCAAGTCTGTTCATGGCTGTAGCAAGAGTCTCGTGAGCTTCCTTTGAAAGGGAGCCGTAGGACATGGCTCCTGTCTGGAATCTTTTTACTATCTGCTCTTCGCTCTCAACTTCATCAAGTGGCACAGGCTCTTTTGCCGGAACAAATGAAAGAAGAGCCCTTAAAGTATGAGGTCTGTCCTCGTCGTCGACCATCTGAGTGTATTCCTTAAAGCGCTCGTAATCTCCCTCTCTTACTGCTCTCTGGAGTGTTACGATGGTCTTTGGGCTATACATGTGGTCTTCTTTGTCTTCACCACTTCTAAGGGAGTGGAAGCCTATAGAATCAAGTGTCGTATCGCTCGGAAGTCCCAGCGGATCGAAGGCTTTATTGTGCCTTGATTCTACATCCTCGCCAATTTCTGCGATTCCAATACCGCCAACACGGCTCGTTGTTCCGGTAAAATACTTGTCAACAAACTCTTTTGACAGGCCTATAGCTTCAAATATTCTTGCAGACTGATATGACTGGAGTGTTGAGATTCCCATCTTTGCAGCGATCTTCACAACGCCGCCAAGGAGGGCTTTATTATAATCTGCAATAGCAGTGTGATAGTCTTTATCAAGTATTCCAATATCAATGAGCTCAGCTATGCACTCCTGGGCAAGGTAAGGATGGATAGCTCTCGCACCAAAGCCAAGGAGAGTCGCAATCTGATGAACATCTCTTGGTTCTCCGCTCTCAAGTATGAGAGAAACCGCTGTGCGCTGCTTGGTCCTTACAAGGTGCTGCTCCACTGATGAAACAGCAAGAAGTGATGGAATTGGCATGTGGTTTTCATCTACGCCTCTGTCTGAGAGAATGATGATGTTAACGCCATCTGCCACAGCTCTGTCAACGGAGACATCAAGCTGCTCAAGAGCTCTTTCCATTGGTGTGTTCTTATAGTACAAAAGAGATATCTTTTTTACCTTAAATCCAGGCTGATCAAGGGCCTCGATCTTCATGAGGTCAACACCTGTCAGGATCGGATTATTGACTTCAAGGACTCTGCAGTTATCACTTTTTTCTTTTAACAGATTTCCATCAGAACCAATATAAACCGTAGTATCTGTGACCACTTTTTCCCTAAGTGAGTCGATAGGCGGATTGGTTACCTGGGCAAAGAGCTGCTTAAAATAGCAAAAAAGCGGCTGGTGGTGCTGGGAAAGCATAGCCAGTGGGATATCCGTTCCCATTGAAACTGTTGGCTCTATGCCATTCATGGCCATCGGCATGATCTGATTTTTTACATCTTCATAGGAATAACCGAAAACCTTATAAAGCTTATCTCTCATCACCTGGGAGTGGGTCGGGATCTTTCTGTTGGGAATCGATAGTTTACCCAGATGAAGCAGGTGGCGGTCAAGCCACTCGCCGTAGAGTTTTGCCTTTGAGTATTTATCTTTGCACTCTTCATCTGAGATGATGCGCCCGGCCTTGGTATCGACGAGAAGCATATGCCCGGGGGACAGGCGTGATTTTTTCACAATGCTCTCTTCAGGGATGTCGAGCACTCCCACTTCTGATGAGAGGATAAGCCTATTGTCATTCGTCACATAGTATCTGGATGGACGCAGTCCATTTCTGTCGAGGGTTGCACCAAACACCTCCCCATCGGTGAAAAGAACTGCTGCAGGGCCATCCCATGGTTCCATCATTGTTGCATAGTAATGGTAAAAGTCTTTTCTGTCCTGAGCCATGAAGTCGTTGTGCTTCCAGGGTTCAGGGATTGTGAGCATCATCGCAAGGGGAAGGTCCATACCGTTCATGTACAAAAATTCAAGGGTATTATCAAGCATGGCGGAATCTGATCCTGAGGAAGCGATAACAGGATATACTTTTCCAAGCTCTTCGCCAAACATATCGGAAGACATGGTCTCCTCACGGGCCAGCATTCTGTCGCTGTTACCTCTGATAGTATTGATCTCACCATTATGTGCGATCATCCTGTATGGATGAGCACGCTGCCAGGAAGGAGTTGTATTAGTAGAGAAGCGGCTGTGAACCATGGCGATTGCTGTAACGTATTCAGGTGATAAAAGGTCTTCGTAGAAATTGCGCAACTGCCCTACCAAAAACATTCCTTTATACACAATGGTTCTGGATGAAAAAGAACAAATATAGGTATCCTCAGAGGATTTCTCATACTCTCTTCTAAGGCAATAGAGCTTTCTGTCAAAGGGAATTCCAGTTTCTACATCCGAGGGTCTTTCAATAAAGCACTGCTCAATATGTGGCATGCAGTTTATTGCAACTTCTCCCAGAATTTCAGGGTGGACAGGTACTTCTCTCCATCCGATAACCCTAAGATTTTCCTTCTGTGCAATAACTTCAAGCATGCGCTTTGCAAACATACGCTTCATGGAGTCCTGGGGAAAAAAGAACATTCCTATTCCATAATCTCCGGCATTTTTAAGTGTTATTCCCTGCTTCTTTGCTTCTTTTGAAAAGAACTTGTGAGAAATCTGAAGAAGTATTCCAACTCCATCGCCTACTTTGCCTGTGGCGTCTTTTCCGGCTCTGTGTTCAAGTTTTTCGACGATAGAAAGGGCATCGTCCAAAACTTTATTATCCGGGTTTCCATCTATATTGATAACTGCTCCGATGCCGCAGGCATCTCTTTCATTCATCCATGGTTCCATGTGGGCTTCCTTCCTTTTTTGATCAAATTTACCTTAATGAGAAAAGCATCTGTCCGTATGTTGGGTAACTAAGATATTTGTCAGGGATAAGTGCCTCGGCCTGATCTGCGTATTTTCTTAGTTCATCCATGTCAGCAAGGACTGTGCTCTGATAGAATGCTGCAGTTTCAAGTGGCTCAGTCTTACCTTCAGCAGTCTTTGTATCATTATCCAGTTTTGCAAGAGCATCGCACATTCTTGAAGAAGCCTCATCAAGCTTTTCAAGTAAACCACATTCAAGTTTACAGCTGGCGCTGGCAATAACACTCTTCTTCTGAGCCACTTCTTTGCTGAGGTCTTTTTCGTAAGCAACGATGCCTTCTGTAAGGTCTTTTCTTACCATCTCCTGCATGGTGAGAGACTCGATGTGAACTGACTTTGAGTAATTCTCAAGAAGGATCTCGTATCTTGAATGGATCTCTTCTTTTGTGAAGATGCCGTGCTTTGTGAAAAGCTCAATTGACTCATCTGAAATCCAGTATGGCATTGCATCAGGAAGTGATTTAAGGTTTGGAAGACCTCTTTTTGCTGCCTCTTTTACCCATTCCTCTGTATATCCGTTTCCGTTGAAAAGAACTCTCTTGTGAGCTACAAGTGTCTCTTTGAGAACTTCTGCTATCTTTGCTTTAAGTTCTTCGCCCTTGAAAGGAGCAAGCTTTTCATAAAGCTTTGCAACTTCTTCTGCAACTGCTGTGTTGAGGACGATGTTGGCATTTGCTACAGAAACTGATGAACCGGGCATACGGAACTCAAACTTGTTTCCTGTGAAAGCAAATGGTGATGTTCTGTTTCTGTCTGTGTTATCTTTTGTAAAGTGTGGAAGGACTGTTGCCCCCATTGCCATCTGAACTTTGCCTGCACTCTGGTATGCACTTCCTTCTTCTACTGCCTTAAGTACTTCTGCCAGCTCATCACCAACGAAGATTGAGATGATTGCTGGGGGTGCCTCATTTCCACCAAGCCTGTGATCGTTTCCTGCAGATGCAACAGAAAGTCTGAGGATTGGTGCATACTCATCAACAGCTGCAATTACAGCCATAAGGAATACAAGGAAAGGAGTGTTCTCTCCGGGATTTTTGCCCGGATCAAGAAGGTTTATTCCTGTATCTGTGCAAACAGACCAGTTGTTGTGCTTACCTGAACCATTGATTCCTTCAAATGGCTTCTCATGCAAAAGACAAGCGTAATTGTGCTTGTCAGCAACTTTTTTCATAACTTCCATTGTGAGCTGGTTGTGATCAACAGCGATGTTTGCTGTCTCAAATACAGGTGCGAGCTCATGCTGTGAAGGAGCAACTTCGTTGTGCTTGGTCTTTGCAGGGATTCCAAGTTTCCAAAGTTCTTCATCAAGGTCGTGCATGTATGCTGATACTTTTGGCTTGATAACGCCAAAGTAGTGATCTTCCATCTCCTGCCCCTTTGTAGCAGGAGCACCGATAAGAGTTCTTCCTGTGAAAAGAAGGTCTTTTCTCTTTTTGTAATAATCTTTATCAATAAGGAAATATTCCTGTTCTGAACCGATTGTTGTATTTACTCTGTTTACATCCTCATAGCCTAAGAGATGAAGGAGTTTTACAGCCTCATCCGACAGAGCTTCCATTGATCTTAAAAGAGGTGTCTTTTTATCAAGAGCTTCACCGCCGTAGGAGCAAAATGCTGTAGGAATGTAAAGTGATCCGTCTTTGATAAATGCAGGTGATGATGGATCCCATGCTGTATAACCTCTTGCCTCAAATGTTGCACGAAGTCCTCCTGATGGGAAGCTTGATGCATCAGGTTCGCCCTTTACAAGCTCTTTTCCTGAAAACTCCATAATGACTCTTCCGTCATCTGTTGGAGAAATAAAGCTGTCATGCTTCTCTGCTGTGAGACCTGTCATAGGCTGGAACCAGTGTGTAAAATG
>NZ_SVFW01000003.1:114622-150736 GCF_015056685.1 Butyrivibrio sp.
TCATCTGTTGGAGAAATAAAGCTGTCATGCTTCTCTGCTGTGAGACCTGTCATAGGCTGGAACCAGTGTGTAAAATGAGTTGCTCCGTTCTCAACAGCCCACTCCTTCATGGTTGCTGCCACACAGTTTGCAACCTCAAGCTCTAAGTGTGTTCCTTTTTCAATTGTCTTATGAACTGCCTTATAAATGTCTTTTGGAAGACGCTCTCTCATTACTTTGTCATTAAATACAAGGCTTCCAAATTCTTCTGTTAATTTGCTTGCTTCTATCATTCTTTTCTCCTCCGTTAAAATTTATTTAAGGGATTCTCACTAAGCTCGTTAATACCTCGCTAAGTGTTCACCCATGGTTCGCACTAGCTTCGATATTACCTCAGCAAGTGCTCTACTCACCTGAAGCTCCATAGTTGGAAAGGACTCTTGCTGATGGATCGTTGACATTACAGCCTTCCCAGTTTTTGTTTGGCATCCAGAAATCTATAACCATATCCGACTGTCCCGGATAGTATTTTTCAAATATCTCTCTATAAAGAAGTGATTCCTTTGTGAAGGGCTTCGCGTGAATGTATTTTTTCCTGAGGCCCTCATATTCCGCATAGGTGTACTTCTCATCTGCATATTCCATGAGGTCATCTCTAAGGGAATGACCCACAGCATCTGAGAAAGCTGCTTTTTCTCTCATAAGGATTGAATGGGGTATCACTTCATCCTTTTCAAAGGCCTTTCGCAAAAGAAATTTCCCAATTCCGTAAGTGTTTAATTTCTTTTCAGGGTCAATGCTCATTACATAATCCACAAAATCCAGATCTCCGAAAGGAACTCTTGCTTCGAGTGAATTTACGCTTATGCATCTGTCTGCCCTTAAGACGTCATACATGTGGATTTCTCTGATTCTTTTGGCTGCTTCTTCCTGAAAAGCTTCCGCACTTGGCGCAAAGTCTGTGTACTTGTAGCCAAAGAGCTCATCCGATATCTCACCGGTAAGAACCACTTTGATGTCTGTGTTTTCATGGATCCACTTGCACAGAAGATACATTCCGATTGAAGCTCTTATGGTAGTGATGTCGTAGGTTCCAAGGGCATGTATAACAGGTTCTATGGCTTTAATGACATCTTCTTTTGTGATGATCACTTCATGGTGGTTGCTGTGAATGTAATCAGCTACTTCTCTTGCATATTTAAGGTCAATGGCGTCTATGTCCATGCCGATCGCAAATGTCTCAAGTGGCTTATCTGAAAGGCTCGCTGCCACACCGCATACCAGCGACGAATCAAGACCTCCAGACAAAAGAAATCCCACAGGCGCATCAGCGTCCAGGCGCTTTTTTATTCCATTAAGGAGTTTGTCGTGAATCTTCTCGGTTACGACTTCGAGACTGTCTGTTGATATTTCTTTTACCTTAGTCAGATCCCTATAGCAGACAAACTCTCCATCTTCATAGTAATGCCCTGGTGGGAAAGGCATTATTTTATCTGTGACTCCCACCAGGTTCTTAGGTTCTGATGCAAAAATGATGTATCCTTCGCTGTCATAGCCGTAGTAAAGCGGTCTGATACCGATTGGATCTCTGGCTGCTATGAATTTCTTTTTCTCCCCGTCATAGATAACGCATGCGAACTCTGCATCGAGGATACTGAACATTTTTGTACCAAGCTTTTCATATAAAGGAAGCAGTATCTCGCAATCGCTTTCGCTTTTGAAGCTGTAGCCAAGAGATGTCAGGTACTTTTTCAGATCTTTGAAGCCGTAGAGCTCTCCATTGCAGATAACGGTATTTTTTCCATTATTGAATGGCTGCATACCTTCCTCTGAAAGGCCCATGATTGAAAGGCGATTAAAGCCCATCCATCCGCCTTTTACCTTTTGGATCCTTGTCATGTCGGGTCCACGAGATGCTGTTTTTTCCAGCATTTCTTCAAAGAAATCTTCACTTACCGATTCTCTTGCGTATGTAAGAATTGCGCACATACTGTTTCCTCCTGGGTGGTTAGTTATATATATTTGAATGATATACGCATGACTCCGCTTCGCTCTCGTCATGCTACATCATTCTGGGATTCTCACTAAGCTCGACAGAACCTCGCTAAGTGCTCTACTCAACGTCAGCTAAAGCCGCAGCACCTTCTTCTCCGGTGCGGATCTTGACTACATTGTCGAGGCTGTAAACGAAGATCTTGCCATCTCCGATGTGGCCTGTATAAAGAGTTTTCTTAGCTGCTTCTATAACGTCTTCAACCGGAATCTTGCTCACAACAACTTCCAGTTTAATTTTAGGAAGGAGTGTGGCATCCATTTCGACGCCACGATACATGTCGCCGGAACCCTTTTGGACGCCACAACCCATGACTTGAGTAACAGTCATTCCGGTTACGCCAAGGTCGTTCATAGCGCGTCTAAGCTTGTCGTAACGGGATAACTTTGCGATAATAACAACTTTATGAATTCCTGATTCTGTATGTACAGGTGCTGTAACGACAGGAACTGAAGCTTTCTTCTGGAACTCTGAAGCCTCTTCGTAGTCGCTTACACCAAGATCTGTGTTTTCATTTACTGACATGTTCAATGTGTTTGAAACATCCATGATTGCAAATCCTGAATATGCTGATGCAAGTCCATGCTCTGTAGAATCAAGTCCAAGGATCTCCTCTTCTTCTGAAACACGAAGTCCAAGAACTGCCTTGATGGCAAGGAATGTGATGCTGATTGTAACTGCTGTCCAAGCTGCTGTTGCAATCATTCCAAGAAGCTGAATTCCAAGAAGCTTAAAGCCGCCGCCAAAGAAAAGGCCGACCATTTCGTTTCCTGCGGCATCAGCTATTGAATAGCCGGGAGCTGAATTAGTTGCAAAAAGACCTACTGCAATTGTTCCCCAGATACCATTGAGGCAGTGTACTGCAACTGCACCAACAGGGTCATCAACGTGAAGCTTGTAATCAAGAAGCCATACACCGAAACAAACAAGAAGTCCTGCTACGATACCGATCACAATTGCACCAAAAGCATCTGTTACATCACAAGGAGCTGTAATAGCTACAAGTCCTGCAAGAGAAGCGTTAAGACACATTGAAACATCAGGCTTTCCATATTTGAGCCATGTGAAGATCATGCAGGTAACAGTTGCAAGTGCAGGAGCAATTGTTGTTGTAACAAATACGCTGCCGAGCTGATCAACTGATGTACAAGCTGCTCCGTTAAATCCGTACCAGCCAAGCCAAAGGATGAATACTCCAAGGGAAGCTGCTACAAGATTGTGACCAGGGAAAGCATTTACCTTTGTAACTTTTCCTGCTTTATCTCTTTCGAACTTACCAATACGAGGTCCAAGGAAGGCTGCTCCGATTAAAGCTGAAATACCACCAACCATGTGAATGCAGTTAGAACCTGCAAAATCGTGGAAACCAATCTGTGAAAGCCAGCCACCGCCCCATGTCCAGTGAGCCTCAATAGGATAAATGATTGCTGAGATAACTGCCGAGTACACACAATATGAAATGAATTTTGTTCTCTCAGCCATTGATCCTGAAACGATTGTTGCTGTTGTAGCACAGAAAACAAGGTTAAATACGAAGTTTGACCAATCAAAGCCTGCATAGTTAGTAAAGATATCAAATCCCGGTTTTCCGATTATTCCGGCTAAATCCTCCCCAAGAAATAATCCGAAACCGATAAGAATAAATACTACTGTTCCAATACAGAAATCCATAAGGTTCTTCATTATGATATTTCCTGTATTTTTTGCTCTGGTAAAACCAGCCTCACACATTGCAAATCCGGCTTGCATCCAGAAAACCAATGCTGCACCTATAAGAAACCAAACACCAAAAACACTGCTGTCAATTGCGCTTAAGATTTCCTCGTTCATACTTTTTCTCCTCTCTCCCGGGAAAAATATAAAATTCAAACCCTCACAGATTTCCCGGTAAAAAAAGCGATGCAACGGCACACTACTTTTTTGTAGTATGATGCCCCATTGCATCGCTTAGTCTTAATCTTTATGCTGTATTATTTTTAGTTTTTATGGAATACATGTATACACAAAAATGTGTAGTCCGCGGATCATGCACCCATATATGCAAAAAGCGCCTTAGAGAGTACTCTCTAAGACGCCTTTGTCTTTATGAATATGAAGTTTACTCCTGTATAAAAAACATGTCAAGAACTTTTGTATACAATTTTTTCTTAATTTTTCAACTCATTTCTCAATCCGCTTTCTATGTTTGCAGTCATAATTATAAGCGCTTGCGATTGACTCAATATCCGATTATATAATTTGCAGTCATATCTAATCATGTTTTCAGATGACTCATAAGCTTCAACCTTCATTTGCGGTCAATCCTTTTCAACTAAATGATTGACTCATTTTGTACCATTGCAATTTGCGGTCAATCTTGATTCCCAAATACAGTGACTCAAATAAGACAAATTGCGATACGAGTCATTTCACCACTGGTAATTGGTTGACTCAAATGAGGTGAGGCGTAAATAGAGTCAACTTGCATTTCTGTAATATTTTGCTTGAGCCTCAAACACGAAACAAATTCCCGATTCCCGGTTACTTTTTCCACTTATGACTCATTAACCAGCTTTCCTGTCATATGCTCTGGCGCAAGCTCCAGACATTGCACACGCGGAAATGCATTCTTAAGCTCTTTTTCCAGATATTCTTCGTCATCGGTAAACTTCCTGGTTAGTGCAGTACAGATTTCCCTCGCCTTTTTTTCATCTTCAACAAGTCTGATCCTGCCAAAGATAATAACGCTTTTAATATTGAGAGCCCAATCGCCTTCCTTGCGATATCCTTCATCATAAACGCAGTAACTTGCTTTATCGCATGTTTTGATTGCGTCAATCTTATGTCCCTCTTTGGCTCCATGAAAATAGATTTTCCCATCCTCTTCGCAGTACCAATGATCTATAGGAAGTCCATAAGGATAACCATCATCACCTATTAGTGAAAGTACCCCTCTCTTAGTATTCTTCAATATCTCTATACACTCTGAATCTGATATTTGCTGATTAAATCTTCTCATTTTTCTAAACATGACACACCTCACTCTTTTGCTAAAATCTTAAGTCCTGCTATTCCGACTACAATCAGAATAACACATATTACCTGCGGAACGGTCAACTTTTCATTAAAAAGAAATATCCCCAGCAATGTAGTTCCAACAATTCCCATCCCGGTCCACATAGCGTAAGCAGTTCCAAGCGGCAGATGTTTAAGTGCTATCGATAGAAACACTGCACTTGCTATGTAGCCAACCCCGGTTACAATTGACGGAATCAGCAACGTAAAGCCATTAGACATCTTCATAGCTACCGCCCACGTAATCTCAAGAGCTCCTGCAATAAATAGATAGATCCACTTCATTTTTTACCTCCAAAAAAACGCCATTCCCTTACCTGCTAAGACCTAACGGTAAAGAAATGACGTTAATCCCACTACTCGGTAGCAATGGGCGCCTTTTTATTTAATAGTAACATATTATCAAAAGTTATAAATCTTTGCATACTTATCTTTGAAGTGCCTGATAAGCGGCTTTGCAGAAAGTTCTTGTCCGCACACAGCTTCCAGCACTTCGCTTGATATTCTAGTTGCGCCATACTGGTGAATCTTCTCATTGAGCCACTTTGTAATCTTTTTGATTTCTCCGGCTGCAAGGATATCGTCTATACTTCCAAGATCTTTTTCTATTGCTTCGAGGAACATTCCGTCATAGATGCTGCCAAGAAGGTATGATGGGAAGTATCCAAAGCTTCCGTCAGACCAGTGCATATCCTGTAAAACACCCTGCGCATCAGTATCAGGAACAACATGAAGGAGCTCATCCATCTTGTCATTCCACATCTTCGGAAGGTCTTTTACATCTGCTCCATCAATGAAAATTGCTCTCTCCATCTCGTATCTGAGGATAATGTGGAGACAGTATGTAAGTTCGTCAGCTTCAGTTCTGACAAGACTATTTTCAATGTGGTTGATTTCTTTATAGAATTCCTCTAATGTTACAGACTTTAACTCAGGAACAATCTCACATACCTTTGGCCAGATTGGTTTCCAGAAATTGATGTTTCTTCCAAGGATGTTCTCATAGAACCTTGACTGGCTCTCATGAAGTCCCATGTAGCTGATGGAAGCACCTTCAGTTCCTTCATACTTGTGGTCAACATTCTGCTCAAAGATAGCATGTCCACCTTCATGAATAGCTGAGAAAATTGCAGAAATAACCTCATTCTCGTAGTAATGGTTTGTGATCCTGACATCATCAATAGACATGTTTGTGGTAAACGGGTGCTCGGTTTCAGCCTGGGCAAATCTTTCCATATCAATTCCCATGTACTCCACAAGGAACTTGCAAAGCTCAGCCTGCTCGTGAGCAGGTACTTTCATAGTAAACTTGCTGTGATCCGGCTGTGGGCAGGCAAGAATCTTATCCAAAAGAGGGATCAGCTCTTCTTTAAGTTCCTCGAAAACTGCATCAATCTTATCCTGTGTCATGCCTCTTTCATAATCATCGATAAGGGCATCATAGGGCTGCATATCAGGAGAAACATATTTCTTATACTCTTTAACCGCTTTAATAGTTTTCTCAAGCGGTGCTTCGTATGACTTCCAGTCATTGTTCTGTTTAGCCTTAGGCCACGCAATTGAAGAAGCTGTAATGGTTTTTACATACTCTTCGTAGAAATCCTGAGGAACGCGTCTCATCTTATCGAGCTGCTCCTTAGTTCTGGTAACGTCAAACTTCATTACATCGTCAAGTTTGTCGAACTCTTCTTTTTCAGAAAGTTTGCACACAAGACCATAAAACTCATCATCTGTTGCTTTCTTGAAATGCTCAGTTGAAAAGAATGAAATGGCATCTGATAATTTCTCTTTTCCACCATCAGGACATGTGGTCTCAAGATCCCAATGCATAAGGGACATTGCATGTCCAAGGTAGTTAAGTTCTTTCTGTTTTGCTTTGTATTTCTCAAGTAATGTCATCTAATTTGTCTCCTATTATGAATAATATTTATCGAATATATGTTCTTGTTTGTCACTACCGGTTATGTTAGTATAGTCACTAGGCGGTAGCCCTGCAAACGCAGGGAGGTGATGCCAATGGTAAGTTATGATGATTTATTCACATACACGCTTGTTTTAATAGCTCTTATCACATTGGTTCTTAAGATAAAGAAATAACCGCCCCGAACTGGCATTCATGGCGGTTAAAATCTTTTAACTAACGTAATGACAAAGCGGGGTTACCGCTTTCTTTATCTCAATTATAACAAACCATTTTCCTTTTTCAACATTCAATTTATATTTTCGCAGATGTTTCGGTATTTTTACGAATCTGCTTGTCATAGGCGGCAGTAAACTCACTATCTCTCTTTATAGCTGCCCAAGCATCTTTTGTGCATCATCTGCAGCTTTAACTTTATCATCAGCTCTGATAATTATTCCTTCTTCATCAATCAGATATGTCGTTCTGACAATTCCCATGGATACCTTTCCATAGTTCTTTTTCTCTTTCCATACATCGTAAGCTTCTATCACCTTACGCTCAGGATCTGCCAGTAGAGTAAATGCAAGGCCATATTTTTCTTCGAACTTCTTGTGCGATGCCACTGTATCCTTACTAACTCCAAGTACGACAGCGCCTTTTTCCCTAAACTGAGGATACCTTTCTGAAAAGCCGCAAGCCTGCTTGGTACAACCGGAAGTGTTGTCCTTAGGATAAAAATACAAAATAACCTTCTTACCTCTATAATCCTTTAGAGAATGCATTGTCCCGTTCTGATCAGGGAGTTCAAAATCAGGTGCTTTGGTTCCTACTTCTAACATTGATAGCCTCCTTTCGAATTGAGTTTAATATATAAAAAAGTCTGTCTTCTTGCCGTTTCTTCATAAATACACGCACGTCCTTCGACTCTTCAAGATCAAGGGGGGCATCGTATTATAAGCTGTAATTCTTTGAACTTATCACTTTATATTTTCCTTCAAATACTTCGCTGCAGATCCTAAGTTCCAGTTCCTGCCTATGCTTGAAATGATCAAGTAGTGCCGAAGTCCCTGCCACTTTCTTTTCTATAGCATAAGGTGAACTGTCAAAATACCTCATCATAAGCGGAAACCACATTTCATTTCCATTATCATCTGAGCGCTCTTTTCTTATAATATCGATATTGGATGCTATATCATCTGTTTTCAGATACAATATCTGATATTTCCTGCCGGTAAGAGTCTCTTTTACCTTCCTATAAAAATCGATGATCTCTTCGTCAGTGCATTTCTGGAACAGGATCATATCCTCAACAATGTTCTGAAAAATGGAGCATTCGAAGATGTACTTATCTGCGTTCCAGTTCCTAAAACGCTTCAAAATAATATCTTTAAAGCTGTCTTTGTCAATACGCCCGTTATAGATTTCATACTGCTCCAGATCCTTATGAAATCCCGGAATATCAGTAATGATCTGGGTATAACAGATTATCATATGATCATCTGCCGTGGGACTTGTGTCTGTAAAGCTCTTTTCCTCAAAGCTTTTTTCTTCTATCTCACTGCGGATATCACTGTATTTATCAAGAATCTCACTATACTTTCTCTTATCAACATAGGCGCACCAAGCCAGCTCCACCGGTGAATAATCGCCTTCACGTATAGCCTTATAATCAGTATATTTCTCGGAAAGTTTTCTTACAAGCGTACTCTTGCCACTTCCCTGAAGCCCTTCAATAAAATAATTCATATACAACTCCTTTCGAAATGGTCTCTGGGGGCGGAGGCAATGTCATTTAGATAAGCCCGTCCACAAGGTTCATCGCACCGTCTCTATTCAAGCCCATTCTCTGTCAATGTGTAGACCTTCGTACAAACCTCATCTATGTATTTCCTGTCGTGCGAGATGCTGATAACAGCTCCCGGGAAAAGAGATATCATCTTCCTGATTACTGGCCCTGACAGGGGTGAGAAGTTTCGCGTTGGTTCATCCAAAATAAGAACATTCGCATCAGATAAGCTCATTTTAAGTAGAAGCACCTTTGCTTTCTGCCCGCCCGACAACTCTCTTATAGGGTGGTCCATCTCATCCGCTGTATATTTGAGTGATCCAAGATAAGTCCTAATGCGGGTCCGTACTTTCTTATCTCCTCGTATTATATAGTCATACCCATTCTTTACCTTTTCTATAGGTATCAGGTATGCTGTTGAAGATGCTGTGGATTGGTTTAATCTCCTACCGCATAGACGGTTTGAAACAGACTCCAACCACAGCCTCTTTGTCCCAATGTTAATCAGTTAGATACCGCATGACGGTTTATGTAGAACGAGGTTACATCGGCAGAGAGCCCTGTGGATCGACAGCAGCATCAAATACTCTAAAGGAGGATCATGTGTATGATCTATGTTGGCATTGACGTTGCAAAGGATAAGCATGATTGCTGTATCCTCGGTTCAGATGGTGAGATTTTGTTCTCTCCATTCACTATCCAGAACACGTTACAGGGATTTGACGAACTGTATGAGAAGGTCTGGTCATTAACCCAAGACCTTGATGAAATAAAAGTAGGTCTCGAGGCTACCGGACATTATCATCTCAATCTTCTGCGTTCGCTCCTTGATAACGGCCTGGCCAGCTATGTTATCAACCCGTTACATACAAATCTTTTCAGAAAAGGTCAGAGCCTTAGAAAGACGAAAACGGATAAAGTCGACGCTGATTCGATTGCTATGATGTTATTAACCGATAGGACACTCAAGCCCTACTCAGACACATCATACCACAACGAAGAATTAAAGTCGCTCACGAGATACAGGTTTGACAAAGTCCAAGAGCGTGCTAAGCTCAAAACATCTGTCTCCAGACTTGTCAGCATTCTGTTCCCTGAATTGGAAAAACTCGTCCCTACACTCCATATGGCTTCCGTCTATGCTCTCCTCTCTGAGTTCCCCGGAGCTTCGTTTGTAGCCTCATCGCATCTGACTCGTCTTAAGCATCTTCTCTATGAAGCATCCAAAGGGCATTACGGACGTGATGAGGCAATCTCTATTCGTGAAGCCGCCATTTCTTCCGTAGGAGCGGTAATACCAGCGAAATCTATGGAACTAAAGCACACTATCCATCTCATTGAAGTGCTTTCTGATGAGATCAATGAAATAGAAACAGCAATCAATTCCATCATGGATACACTAGAATCTCCAATTACAACTATCCCCGGAATTAAGAATCGAATGGGGGCTATGATCCTTGCTGAAGTAGGCGATTTCTCACGTTTCGAAAACGCAGATCAGATCCTTGCCTACGCAGGACTCTCTCCTTCGACTTACCAATCCGGACAACTGACTTCTTCCTATTCCCATATGGAAAAACGTGGTTCCCGTTATCTGCGGTATGCTTTGTTCAATGCCACGATATACGTCTGCGCTTGGAATCCAATATTTAATGCTTATCTTGCCAAAAAGAGAGCGGAGGGCAAGCATTACTATGTTGCCGTTTCGCATGCCTGTAAGAAGCTTGTCAGGATGATCTATCGGATGCAACTTACCGGCGAACCCTATCGAGCAGCATAATCTATTTTTTCCCTTTTCTGGTTGAGCACCCTTATGGATGCTCTGTTTGTCATGCAGTTTTCAAGGTACTGATTTATCTGAACGAATCACTTCGTTTCATGCTTGACATTTAATAGTTAGTCTGTTTCATCAAGAAACTCCACAGGCGTCACATTAAGATCAATAAGCTCCTCATAGTTTTGTGGCATGTACTGAACTTTTATATCACTCCTTGCAAGAAGCTCTTTGACCATCTTCTTTAGAAGAGTCGTCTTTCCAACTCCGTTAGTTCCAACAATGCAGATTTTCTCAGGTCCTCTTACTCTCAGAAATATATCTTTTGCCAAAATTTTCGTATTATCCGGAGTTCTCAGTTCATCAAGGCTATACTCTATAACAGTCTTGCCAGCAGGCATCCTGGCATCATCAGATCCCAGCTTAAAAAATATTGCTTCCTCCTGCTCAGGCATCTTAGTCATATTCTCATCTTCCTTTTCAAAGCGCTTTCCCATGGCCTTAACAGTGTGCATCTTGTCCTTTAGATTTTTACCCTCAGCTGGCGATTGCCTTGAAACATTCGAAAGAGCATGCTCTACACTGTTATATACTCTTGCATACTTCTCATCTCGGCGCTTTTTCTCTTTCCTGTCATTAAGCGCCTGCTGTTCCTGCCTCTGGAAGTCCTCAGCTCTTTTTTCTATATAATTCCTGTAACTGTCCCTGACGATCGTGTACCTGCTCTTAGTCTTCCTCATGATCTGCTCAATATGAATCACCACATTGGCAGTATTCTCGATAAGAGTCTCATCGTGAGATATGAACAAAGCTATGTGCTCCCACCCATTTATAAGCCTCTCCAGAAGTTCCAGCGTACTGATGTCTATATCGTTTGAAGGCTCGTCCAAAAGGAGAACTGTTGGCTTATCCATCAGTATTCTTAACAGCTGAGCCTTTACTTTCTCGCCGCCGGACAGACTTCCCATATTCTGGTCGCTGTAAAAAAAGTCTACGGGTATCCTGAATTCCTTAGCCAGTTCCGCTAGTTCTTTTGGATCCTTGTCAAAAAAGAGATTGGCCTCTGAGAAATACTCATATAGTGTCTTATCTTTATCTGCATCCGGCAGTTCCTGAGGAAGGTACCCCAGAACTTCCCCTGAAGTTATAAGTTCTCCCTCGCATTCTGTATATTCTTCGGCCATTGACGGATCATATATCCACTTCATAAGGGTAGACTTTCCATTGCCCTCTTCTCCTATGATAACTGCCTTATCTTTGTCATTTAATGTTAGATTGAATTTCTCAAGAATAATCCTAAAATCTTTGCGATGTGTTATAGTTAAGTCTTTAATCTGCAGCATGTATCGCCTCCTGTTCTGCTGCCTAAAATACCAAAATGAGCCTACCTTGCATACGCAAAATAGACTCACACAAATAGACCCACTAATACAGTAAGGCTAAGAATGCATGATAATCCAGTTTAAGCGTACACAAAACAGCCACTATAAGCAGCCTTCAAAAAATTATGTGTTCACTCAAGCTAAATTATCTAATAAACATTCCTTCACCTAAACGCAAAAGCGCTCTTTCTTTATATTTTCAAATTATATTCATGATAACATCAGGCATAAGCTGATGCAATATGATTATTACCTAGCTTCAAAACACTTACTCCATATCCAGGAAGGGTTATCATTCCTGAAGCATCTTCCCCTTTGAATACATCAAGCGCTTTTCCTTTAATTATGAAGTTCTTGACATCCTTTGAATAGTTAAGTATAAATGCGAATTGATTATCTCCATCCCCTCTAACAGCAAGTTCAAGTTCCTCAGGCAGTTCCAGATATTCTCTATATGGGTTCTTAACTCCGAGCTTGTCAAAAAAGACTTCAACTGACTCTTCATTGAAGGCGCTGCCATAATAATATACTTCACCCTTGCCGTATTTATTTACTGTTAGAGCTCCGTATCCGCGATAATAATCATCTTCATATGTTGCCAAAACTTTGCAGTTTTGTCCACAATCCGCCTCTGATCCGGACTGGTTATCCACAGTGAGTTGGTCAGCAAATACACTTGCTGTAAATAATGTATCGTCCCACTTAATGTGGACATCACCTGTATCAGGTGCAATGTAGGTATACTCCGGGATATCACAGCCTGTAAGTGGTTTCAGCTTACCGGGAAGCTTCTCCATTGTGCACTTTCCGGTTATTTCCTTGTATCCACTTCTGCAGCCTATTACAAGCTTTCCGCCCTTCTCAACATACTTTGTAAGAGCAGGTAAAAATCTATCATCAACAATTGTCATATGTGGATAGATCAAAAGATCATATTGGGAAAGCGTTTCAAATAGCAGCTCTGTATCCACTTGTCCACCGGCATCATCTCTTCTGAGATATCCACTAAGATATACAAAATCAATCGGAGTATGAGTTCTTTGAGAAGCATTTATGATTGCCTTCTGGCTTTGCTCCTCAACACTTTTATGCCATACATCATACTCAGCATCCCAGACATTATCGCAGTCCTTAAGAACAGCAACTTTTGCAGCATACCTGCATCCTGCAACAGCTGATAATTTCTGCACTTTAGTGTTAATATCCGCAATCTCTTTTAACCTTCTGTTGTCTCTTCCGGAATAATCAAGGATTCCGTGCCAGTACATCTCCGTTCCGAAAGTCGCAGTTCTCCACCTGAAATAGCTGATAAAATCTGAGCCATGAGCAATTGACTGCATTGTCCACAAGGTGACCTGGCCAGGTCTTGGAGTAGGCGCTCCCATCCCGGAATTCCAGCCATTGGCGCCGGATTGCTGCTCCATAATGCCAAATATAGGTGATATTGATCTTGTCTCTGTAAGATGCCTGCTCCACTTTCTGTCTCTAAGCGCGTCTTCTGAAGGATCATATCCACCAAGAGTATAAGCAAAATTTGGATATGAATCATAGGTTATAAAATCAAGACTTTCGTCTCTCATCCTCTGATAATCCACATGTCCAAATATGCCGTTAGTTGTAATGAAGTCATCTTCTTTTTTATATTTACGGATTATGTCTGCCTGCATTTTAGCCCAGCTGCAGGCACTATCGGATACAAATCTGTAGTAGTCCAAAGTCTGATGAGGGTTCACAACTCCCTGAATAGTAGTTCTCGGAATGTGAACCTCGTTCCAGTCAGTATAAGTCTGGTTCCAAAAAACTGTTCCCCATGCCTCGTTTAATGCATCAAGACTCTTATATTTATTCTGCAGGAATCTGTTGAAGGCTTTATCATCACTTTCTGAGTAAAACTCGGCTATTTCACAGTTTATCTCATTATCAATCTGCCAGCCTATTACGCTTTTTCTTTTACCATAGTGCTCTGCAAATTTCTCAACAATTATTGAAGACAACCTGCGATAATTTTCAGAATTGTAATTATAATGACGACGCATTCCATGCCTAAAAAGAACTCCATCTTTCCTTGCATTTAATACATCAGGATATTTCTCAGATAGCCACGCCGGAGGCGTAGCAGTTGGTGTTCCCATGATCACCTGCATCCCAATTTCATCCGTCAGATCAAGGAACTCATCAAAGAAATCAAAGTTATAGTTACCTTCAGTAAGCTCAACCTTACTCCAGGCAAACTCTGCTATTCTAACTGTCTTTATCCCCACAGACAGCATCCTTTCCAAATCCTCTCGCCACAGCGACTTATCCCAGTGCTCAGGATAATAACACGTTCCAAGAGTTATGCTTTCCCCGTTCAATATTTTTCTCATTTGTTACCTTCCCCTTTTCCATTTGTAGTTGATTCGGTATTTATATTCCAAACCAAAGCCCCAAAAACTCATTACTTCTCACGCAAACACCTTAGTACGCCATTTGCCCTTAAGATATCTTAAGACACAGCCAAGTCCTGTGATTGCCCAGGTAAGTCCGTTTGTATACCAGCATCCCCAAAGTCCAACGCCTGGTATAGCCATGAGTATTGTTGCAAAGCCAATTCTTCCCACTACTTCAATAAGGCCATTTATAAGCGCAAAAGCCGCATCTCCAACACCGTTCAGCATTCCTCTGAATACATATATAAGTCCCAGCGTAAAATAGAATAAACTTGTTATCCTAAGCCCCCTTGCACCAATTCTGATAGCCTCAGCGTTAGGCGTAAAGAATCTTATTATATTTTCTCCGAACGCAAACATAACTATGATCATTAGTATGCTAAATGCCGCAACAAGAAAAACGCTCTTGATACATCCACTTTTTACCCTGTCCAGTTTTTTGGCTCCTGCATTCTGTCCGGCAAAAGTTGAAACCGCAGTTCCAAGAGATCCAAATGGCTGCTGAACAAGCTGCTCAATCCTTCCTGTTGCTGTGTACGCTGCCATTACATTACTTCCAAAGCTGTTAACGACTCTCTGGAGGGCAACGCATGAAAATGCTATAAGGGCATTCTGAAGTGCAAGCGGAATACCAAGTCTTACAGCTTTATCTATGATATCTGTGTTAAGTTCCTTATGGCTGGGATTAAGTTGAAGATATGGATTCTTTTTAACACCTACAGCTATGGAGCCTATCATGGCAATTGTCTGGGAAAAAACAGTTGCTATCGCCGCTCCCGCAACTCCCATATGAAGTCCTACTACTGTTACAAGATCCAGTACTACATTCACAAAGCATGCCACAACCAGAAAAATGAGCGGCGTCTTGCTGTCTCCAAGTGCCCTTAATATTGAAGAAATCATGTTATAAGCAGCAACCAAAAATGTGGCACCGCAAACTATCCTCATATATAAGAGAGCATCTGCCATACATTCTTCCGGAGTATCCATAATTGTCAGAATTGGCCTTGCAAAGAACACACTTACAACACTCATGAGGATACCTGCCACTAAGGTTATGTATATAGAGTTTCCCACAATCTTTTTTACATATTCATCTTTTCCTGCACCAAAATTCTGGGAAATCATAATACCAACACCGGCGCCCATACCCATGCAAAGGGAAAAGAATAAGAAATTCACGCTACCTACCGCTCCAATGGAAGCAAGGCCATATTCGCCGCCGAACTGGCCGACTATTACTGTGTCCGCCAGATTATAAAATTGCTGGAACAGATTACCTAAAAGCATAGGAATAGTAAACTTGATAAGAAGCGCTATTTCATTGCCTTGTGTCATATCGGTAACATATCGCTTTTCCATAAAAACTCCTCAATACACCTCAATACAAATTTAATTGTTACGCCTTAATTGCCCATCTCATCTTGGTAGACTTACTGCGAGGATTCAGCCTGCACTCTTCTGCTGATGGCCTTGTAACATCCTCTGATATATCGCTGTAAACTCCATTCTTTTTCAGTTCCTTAAAGGACTTTTTTACAAGTCTGTCTTCCCCTGAGTGGAAAGTCAAAATCGCAACTCTTCCACCCGGATTAAGTATTCTGGGGAGCTTTTCCAAAAATGAATAAAGAACTTCAAATTCACTGTTTACATCTATTCGAAGTGCCTGGAAAACTCTGGCACAGCTCTTTTTAATAGCCTGTTCTTTCTCTTCTTTTGGAACTTTCCACAGAGCACCTTCAATTGCTTCTCTGAGGGCAGTTGTGGTGTCCATTGGATTCCCCTTTTTCATCAGGTTAAAAACTTTGTCGGCAATTTCCTCAGCATATGGCTCATCCGAATTTTCAATAAGCATTCCGACAAATTCATCCCTTGTTATATTATGAAGTCTTTCTGCTGCAGATTCTCCATGCTCAGGATCAAGCCTTAGATCAAGTGGTCCGTCGACCTTATAAGAAAAGCCCCTCTTGGGATCATCGATCTGCATTGAAGAAACTCCAAGGTCTGCCAGAACAAAGTCAAACTTCCCGGCTTCCTCAGCCACTTTATCTATATTGGCAAAATTGATGAGTCTGAATTTAAAGTTATTCTCTCCAAATCCGGCATTCCTTAGCCTCTCCACAGTCTTTTTTGACTCTATGGGATCGACGTCAAGGCCATAAACACAGCCCTTTCCCTGCAGCTGCTCCAGCATTTTCCTGGTATGTCCGCCATATCCGAGCGTACAATCAAGCCCCTGCTCGCCGGGCTGTATTTTCAGCACATCAAGAATTTCTTTTACCATGATGGAAATATGCATTCCTGCAGGTGTTGAGCCTTTGGATATAACCTTAGCCACTGTATCTGCGTATTTCTCAGGATTCTGCTCTTTATATTTTTCTTCAAACTTTCTGGGATATTTCCCGGAATAGTGTACTCTGCGCTTATGCTGTTTTTCTTCCATTTAGCCTCCAAAAAAGGTAGTATTATGGAATAATTGTAATATTATCCTTGCATAAAAGAAAGATATGAATAGTTCAGATCCGTTTGTAGATAATTAATTCAGTTTATTTGTACTAAGAGCAATGTTTCTTGAAAGGAGATATACACAGTACTGATTCATGCTGATTCCTTCGCGTTTTGATTGCTCAGCCAGTATCCTGTGCAAGCTTTTGGGAATCCGTAGCTTAAATTGACCAGAGTACTTTTCTTTTTTTTCAGGAATACTTATTTCTATTTGCTCTTCAATTGCAGCCTCTAGCCACGTACGTTTTGCATCCTCAGCATTCTTTATCGCCTCTTCAATTGTTTCTCCTACTGTAAGGCATCCGGGTAAATCTGGAAAAGAAACTACATATCCGCCTTCATCTAAATCTTTTACTATTTCCATCTTGTAAGGTAGGTCTATATAATCCTCAATCTTTTTCATTCTCATCTTCTTCATCGTCCTCTCCTTCCTCCAAGACTACATTCTTGACCATTTCTACATAAATCTTTTTAATAGGTTCATGAGCAGGAATTGTTATTGGATTTTTGCCAGGTTTTCTAAATGTAAAATGACTACTCCCTCCTTTTGTTCCCTGCATAACATACCCATATGCCTCTAAAACCCTCTTAAGCTCTTCAAATCGCATATTTCCTGACATTTTGAGTATATTGTTTATTAGTTTTTCCCATCTTGACATTCTCTTTTTCCTCATTGTAATTGGTATCGTATTTGGTGTCAAATGAATATCGTTATTTAGAACAATTCTAAAAACATCTTACTTGTCAATAACAAAAAAATCTGATACTATATAACCGTTGGTTATATTAGCGCAACCATTGGTTATATGTCAAGGAGGAAAATAATGAGCTTTAATTCTAGACGATTAAAGGAAATTCGCGAAAATTTAGGTATTAGTAAAGCTGAAGCCGCGCGACGACTAAACATGACAGCAATGGGATATGGAAGGTATGAAAACGGACAAAGAGAGCCATCCTTTCAGACTATAAACTATATAGCTCAGGTTTTTGGTACATCATCTGATTATCTATATGATAAAGTAAATAATCCATCAGCTAATTGCATCACGATATATAAATCTGATGACCCTGTGCTATTTGATCTTATCCAAACCTATCAACAAAATTCCGATTCAGCCATTCGAATTGCAAACTACTATCAAAAACTCAAAAATAATAAAAAGGAATAACTATATAATGGCAAAAACTTTAATCAAAATAGAAAACTTAAACACTCCTGATCTTCGCGTTTATCATGAATACTCCGAGAATCAGTTATTTCACATAAATGAACCAGACCTTGGGATTTTCATCGCCGAGAGTCCCAAAGTTATCGGCCGGGCACTTGATGCCGGCTATGAGCCAATATCTCTTTTGCTGGAAAAAGATCAGACTGAAAAAGAAGCAGAGGAAATAATAGAAAGAATTACTCAAAGCTCGGATGTTCCAGTATACGTTGCGGAGTCTAAAGTGCTGACTCAGATTACAGGCTTTCACCTTACAAGGGGCGTGCTCTGCGCTATGAGGAGAAAAGAGCTGCCTTCTGTAGCTGATGTATGTCAAAATGCCAGAAGAGTTGCAGTTCTTGAAAATGTAACTAATCCAACAAATCTCGGAGCCATCGTAAGAAGTGCTGCTGCCCTTGGCATGGATGCTGTTCTTTTCACACATGGCTGCACTGACCCGCTCTACAGGCGCGCTGCCAGAGTCAGCATGGGAACTGTATTCCAGGTGCCCTGGACATTTCTCCCTGAGGGAAAAGAGTTTGAGAGTTTAAAGGAGCTTGGATTTAAGAGCGTCGCAATGGCACTTAGAAACGACACTAAGGATATTAGCGATGATGAACTCCGAAACGCAGACAAACTGGCCATTTTCTTCGGTGCTGAAGGTGATGGACTTTTACCTGAAACAATAAGCGCCTGCGACTATTGCGTTAAGATTCCAATGGCACATGGCGTTGATTCTCTTAACGTTGCAGCCGCAAGCGCTGTAGCTTTTTGGGAATTATCAAAATGATCAGATATCAATATTCAGTTCTGATAGTCCTTCTGCCTTAAAACAAACTGTTGCCCTAGAGCCCTGTTCTTTTTTCCTGAAAACTGCCAGTAGTTTTCCGGCGAGCATGGCTCTTTTTTCTTCTTTATAACAGGACAGATCAAGCATGTTACCTGCATCCATTCCAATAAACTCGGCTGCATCATCATACTTAACAGCAACTACAGAATCTTCGGTCGGAACACAATTGCCATTTTCATCTGCAGCGCTTATTTCCACAAATGTAAACTCACCTACGTTCTTCACATCTGCTGCTAGTTTTGACATTTTGCCTGTAGTTTTGACCACACACTCTTTTACAAGCTTATCTCCAATATAGCCTTCTGCACGGAGCTCGCCTGCTTCATATGGCACATCCCAGGATAAATGAAGGTCTCCTGTAGTCGGGTGATATCTTCTCATCTCATCATCCCAGCTCTGTGTTGCTCCATATCTTGGACACGCAGCACCGGACTTTTCTGAAATGAGGCGACCGTTCAGATAGAGCTTAACTCTCTCGCAGTTAGTGTAGCAAAGGACCTGCTTAAACTCTCCTTCGTCGCCTCTAAAGTTCCAATGAGGCAAAAGATGTAGTGTCACATCATCCTTATTCCATATGGACCTGAAATAGTAATAAGCATCTTTCTTAAATCCGGCAGTATCAATTGCCCCAAAGTTAGCGCCACGCCTTGGCCAATGAGCTTCGCCGAGGTAATCTATTCCTGTCCAGATATAGTCTCCCGCAACATAGTCCCTGCTTGCAGTAAATCTCCAAAGAGCTTCATGGGTCAGAGTCGCTGTGATATAGTTTGTGTTATTTGGCCCTTCTAAGCTGTAATCTCCTCTGTCTCCGCATACAGAGGGATTCTCCGTTCCAATAAAAAGTCTGTCCGGGTGAGCAATCTTGTCATCCTCATAGAACCTTTCAGCTCTTTCACGCCACCTTCCTACGTAGTTATATCCCACTACATCCAGAGCCTCAAGGAAGCTGTCTTTGGTGGCAATTGCAGGAAGGGATGCGATGTTATCGCAGGCACTTGTAACAAGCCTTTGTGAGTCCTCTGAGTGCACTATGTCAGAGAGCATTTTTACTATCTGTGCCCCAGACGCATAGCCCTGCTCAGGGATTTCATTCCCAATGCTCCACAGGACAATACTTGGATGGTTATAGTCGCGCCTTATCATGGTTCTTAGCTCTTTTTCCGCATCCAGTGAAAAGAACTGACTAAAGCCGTAGGATGGTTTATCCGAATAATAGTTCTCATTTTTATTCTTGCCCAGGGTCCACTCATCACAGATTTCATCCATTACAATAAAGCCCATTTCATCGCAAAGATCAAGGAAGGCTGGCGCCGGAGGATTGTGTGAACATCTGATTCCATTTACGCCCATATCCTTAAGTGATTTAAATCTTTCGCTCCAAACCTCTTTGTGGAAAGCTGCGCCGAATAATCCGCTGTCATGGTGGAGACATACGCCTTTTATCTTCACCTGCACTCCATTTAACACAAAGCCCTTATCTTTGGTAAAAAGAGCTTTCCTTATTCCTATTTTTTCTATGCGTCTGTCAACTAATGTTTCGTCTTCATACACTCTTGTCTCAAGGGTGTATAAATATGGATCTTTTTCAGACCACAAAACAGGGTTATTAACAAACATCATGCTTGCTGCTTCTGCGCTGCCTTTTGACTTTATCCACAGGGATGCTCCTGTAGCAGCAATCTCTTTTCCACTCTTATCTTTTATTGTCCATCTGATAACTGAGTCTTTGTCTGTATCAGAATAATTGTCTATCTTAGTTCTTAAATCCAGTGTAGCTAAGGTTCCATCATCTGTAACTGTATTTGTATCCACTTTTACCCCAAACAGATTGGTGCAGATATCTCCGTGTTTTCTTAAGTAAACATCTCTGTATATGCCAGATCCTGTATACCATCTGCTGTTTGGCTGCTTGCTGTTATTAACTTTAACAGCTATGACGTTTTTTCCTGGAACTATTTTGTCTGTGATATCCACAGAAAATGTTGTGTATCCGTAGTTGTTTCCACCTACCTTTTTGCCGTTAACAAACACGGTACTCTCCATATAGATTCCCTCAAAAATGAGTTCATATCTTGATTCTTTGACATCCTCGTCTTTTAAGGTCACTTCTTTTCTGTACCATCCGGTTCCGGCCTTTGCATAGCCGCCACCGGCACCACTTTTGTTATCCTTATCAGGAGCAAAAAAAGTATCCCAGTCGTGGGGCAGCGTCAACACTTCCCATGATGAATCATCATATTCAGCTCCTGCAAAAATATCTCCATTACAATCTTCCAAGTTGAATTTCCAATTTTGATTTATTAAGCTGGTATCTTTTAACTCCATTTCCTCTCTCCTGATAAAGTTTAAAAATATAGGGAGCAGGATTATCTGCTCCCTGAATAATCATTTCGTGCATTTTTGTTGCGCATCACACAAAATCACGATACTGCATATTTTTTATCTTGTTGCAAGCCAAGCTTCATACTGACTGTAGAATTCATCAAGTACTGTCTGAAGTCCTGAATCGTAGCACTCTTTTATCATCTTATCAAGAGTAGCATCAACATCATCTACAAGACCAAGCTCAAGCATTGGAACATAAGAATTCAATACTGTGTTAACTGCTGCTTTTTCATTGGAAACATTTGTGTCATCAAATACAAATGTGATAGTAGGGTTGCTTACAACTCTTTCTTCCCAGCTGTCAGAAACTTCTTTTTCTCTAGGATCTCCACCTGCCTCTGAAAGCTCACCGTTCTTGATTGCCCAGGATGCTGAAACTGTCATTGGAGGGAAGTTTTCTGTAGCTCCGTCAACCTTTGTATACTCGTTGTTTTCGTTGATAGTATAGTGCTTGCCCTCTTCACCAAGAAGAATAAGGTGGTTCACATAAGTATCCATCTTCATGATATCAAGAACCATAGCTGCTCTCTCAGGATTCTTGGAGCTTGCAGTGATAGCCATGTCGTTGTTTGAATATGCTTCGCATCCTACAAGATGTGGCTTTGTAATATCATATGCTGCGCCTACTACGCCGTCTGTCTGCTCTGCCTGTCTGATGTATGTAAATACTGAAGCGTTCCATGCAATTGATGCACCCTGAAGTGCTCCGAAAGCATCGTCATCTGTTACTGTGTTTGTAAGAGCTGATCTGCTCCAGCAGCCTGCATCAGCCATTTCCTTCATGTCTTTTGCATACTGACGGAAAGGTTCATATTCGTATACCAGCTTGATATCGTCCTTTGTAGGAAGTGATCCTTCCTTATACTCATAGATCATGTCAAAGAAATCTGAATCAAGTGCAAGGAATGTGTCATACTGCTCTCTGTAAACATCCCAGAGCTCGTTGTTATCCCCTGCTGCAGCAAGTGCATACACACCTGTCTCAGGAGTTTCTTTTTCTGCAACAGTAAGAGAGAAGTTCTTGTAATCATCCCAGCTTGTAAGCTCTGAAATGCCGTATTTATCTGCAATATCCTGTCTGATTGCTACAATCTTACCCATAGGCTGAGCTGTGTTTGATGGAACTGCTATGGTCTTACCTGAAAGAGTTGTCTCATCCCAGCTCTCTGCTGCCTGATACTTATTTGTAAGTGGCATACATTTTGCAATAAAGTCAGAATCCAGTGCGTAGAAGGAGCCCTTTGCAGCTTCGGTGTACATGTAGCACCATGGAGCTGTGAAAATAAGGTCTGCGTCTCCTCCCTGAAGAACAAGTGAATACATTGTTGAGTAATCACTCCAGCTAAGGAATGTTACATTAAGATCTGTGTTAAATGGCTTAAGATAGTCATTTATGAGGCCAAGTACCTCGTCCCAGTCATTTGGCGTATCGCCGATAAGATACATCTGAACTGTGTAAGGCTTACTTAAGTCAATTCCAGAGTACATCTCAGGTGTTGCAGTAACTGTTCCTTCCCCGATTGCTGCCGGAAGATCTGCCAACAGATCTGTTGATTCTGCTGCTGGTGCCTCTGCTGAAGTCTGTGTCTGCTCTGCTGATCCTGCGCTCTGTGTTGTTGTGTCTGTGCTTGTTGTAGAAGCGCTCTCACCACAAGCTGTTAATACCCCCGCTGTCATAGCGACAGACAAAATAATTGATAATACCTTCTTTTTCATTTATACCTCCTTTTATCCTTTCACTGCTCCTATAGTTAACCCCTTTACAAAGTATCTTTGTACAAACGGGTAAAGCAACACGATTGGTCCTGTAGCTATTACTGTCATGGACATCTTCATACTCTCGATTGGAATTGACGGAAGAGCAATTCCTGACTTTTCAGCAACTATTCTCATTGCTTCCGCACTTCCCAAAAGTCTCTGCAGGTAGTATTGAAGTGTAAATTTATTTTCGTCAGTCACATATAACATGCAGTTATACCAATCATTCCAGTAAGCCAGCGCTGAGAAAAGAGATAAGGTCGCAAGAAGCGGCTTTGAAAGCGGAATGATAAGTTTTGCAAATATGACCAGATCATTGGCTCCGTCTATCTTTGCTGACTCTGTTATTTCCATAGGCAGCCCTGACATGAATGATTTGGCTATTATCATGTTCCAGACAGAAAACATCAGTGGCAAAATAAGTCCTGCATAGTTGTTTTTAAAGTTAAGATATCTAACACAGAGCAGGTACCATGGAACAAGTCCGCCATTGAACAGAGTTGTGAAGAAATAGAAAAATGCGAACTTATTTCTCCAGGGAAAATCTTTTCTTGAAAGAACGTAGCCTGTCATTGTAGCCAAAAGGACTGATAAAAATGTTCCAACTACCGTAACTCCTATTGTTGTTCCGTATGCCTTAAGTATCGCGATTGGATTTTTAAGGCTGAGCTTATAACTGTCTAAGCTAAAGTTTTCAATTGATGGCAAAAGCGGATAGCCGTTTCTGATAAGTGATGTCTCTGAGGTAAAAGAAGCTATGATTATCAGGTAAAAAGGAATTACACAGATCAGAGCAAAAATACCTATCAGAACAACTCCGACTATATTAACCGCAAGCTCATCTTTACTTAGCCTTCTGCGCTTATTTATAACTACTTGATTTGCCATTTCTACCTCCCATCAGTACAGTGCATAATCTGGATTAGCTTTTTTAACTAAGCCATTGGATATCATTATGGTTATGAAGCACAGCACTGACTGATATAAGCTTGCTGCCGCAGATACTCCGATATCTCCGTTGTCTATGAGGAGCCTGAACACGTATGTATCAATAACGTCAGTTGTTGGCTGAAGCAGTGCGCTTGACCTTACTGTCTGATAGAACAGACCGAAATCTCCTCTGAAGATATTTCCTATTCCCAAAAGAACCAGTATCATCATTGTCGGCATGAGAGATGGGATCGTAAGATATCTTATCTTCTGCCAGGCACTGGCTCCGTCAATTGATGCCGCCTCGAACATTTCCTGGTCAAGACCTGTAATGGCTGCCAGATAAACAACTGAGCCATAGCCTGTCTGCTTCCAAATCTTCAAAAAGATTATTACTATGATCCATGCTGACGGTGTGTTGTAGAGGTCAAATGCATTTGCCCCGAGAGATGTAAGCACGTGGTTAAATACACCTTTTTCATAGTTAAAAATGTTGTACATTATGGCGCCTGCTACAACCCAGCTTATGAAGTAGGGCAAAAACATAAGTGACTGAGTAATCTTTTTAAAGTACTTGGAGAACAACTCGTTGAGCAAAATTGCGCTACCCATTTCAAATAAGACACCCAAAGTTATAAAGGCTATGTTGTAGAGCAGCGTATTTCTTGTAACCATCCCAAGTTTCCCTGAGATCAAAAGAGCTTTGAAGTTATTAAGACCATTCCAGGGAGAAAAGTAAATTCCACCTGCATACTGATATTTTTTGAAAGCCAGGATTATTCCTGTCATTGGAACATAACTGAAAATGATCACATATAAAAGACTCGGTAAAAGCATCAGTAGAAGTAGCCAATGCCTTTTTATTACCTTCATAAACGGAGTCTTAGTTTTACTTTTTTCCATACCCTCTCCCATGTGCAATATTCATAAGTTTTCGAAATTTATGATTATATTTTAGTAATTGTGTCCAAAGTCCTCTAGATGAATAATTTTCAATTAATTCAAAGTTTTTATATCAAATTTACGAATATTTTATATTCTGTGCGCAATTTTGCGCATCATCCGCGCAATTTCAATTTTTTTGCGCAAAATTGATTGTCTTTTTGAATTTGCCAAACTATAATCAAAACTATGGGAAAAGAAATACGGTTAAACGAACTCGCTGAAAAATTGAATATTTCCACCACAACTGTTTCAAGGGCTTTATCCGGAAATGGAAGGGTCTCAGAAGAGACAAGAAAAAAAGTCATTGAAGCCGCCAGAGAAATGGACTATAGCTCTCCATCTCAGAACAGGCAAAAAAATACCACTCCTTCCATAGGAAAAAGTGGTAATGTTGGCGTAGTCTTATCAAGAGATCTTTTGTATGAATCAGAATTTTTTCACCTGTGTCTTCTTGGAGCCGCAGGGGCTCTTGCAGATCACGGCTATGAAACACTTCTGATCCTGTGTAATACCGATGAGTATGAACCTCTTATCCCAGCTGTGGAAAAAGGGGCACTTGACGGCGTGATATATACTCGCGCCATTACTGGTGAAAAGAGCCACTCATATCTTAAAAAGAAAAATATACCTGTTGTAGTTGTAGGTTCCGGAATTAAAAACGCTGTAATGGTTGAGCCTAACACAGCCCTTGCCTGCAGAGAATTAACCTCAAACCTCATGAACAATGGCTGCAAGCGCATCGCCTTTATAGGCGGAAATATGAATTACAACGTCAACGTAAAAAGACTTGAAGGCGTTATGATGGGAATTTCTGACTTCTGCGTCGATCCTGACCCCAATCTTATTTTTAGAGACGTCTCCAATTACAATTCCTGTAAAATAGCTGTAGAAACAGCTGTTCAGCGCCGTTGCGATGGAATAATCTGCTGCGATGATGTAACTGCCGGCTGGTCCTGCGATGCACTTACAAAAATGGGCTTATCTGTTCCGGGTGATGTACTCCTGGCTGCCTGCTACGACAGCAGTGACCTTGCGCACCATTCGCCTTCCATCACCGCCGCTCATTTTGACGCGCGTCAAATGGGAGCCTATGCCGGTGAAGCCATGTATGGTCTTCTTAGCGGCACGGAGAAAAGAACTCTCATAACAGTTGAGCACACCATCCACCTTAGGGAATCCACAAGAGTCTTTACTGTTTGATGGAATTCACCAGATCTTTTTGAATATCATTTAAAAGGTCAACAATGTTTACTTCATCTCCAAAAGTAAACACATATCCATGAAGGGATTTAGCTTTCTGCATCAGGTTTTTGGAGTGCTCCCATACGAATATTGCAGATTTACCCTTTCCATTTTTTGCTTCCTGAATGAGATTTGCAGCAGCACTGTTGCCATCAAAGGCAATAACTGCGGAAGGTCTTCGCTCAAATATCTCGTAGTTGAAGCTCTTATATATTCCCATTCCCTGAGCTTCCGGCGATACTCTTACCTGTACTCCGCAAGCTTTAATTTTATCTATTTCTTTTTTATCCATCAGCGAAGGAACGACACTGTATATCCTGAATCCCTTTTTGTTGTGATTTATAAGGTACTTTTCATACCCGGCCAATTTGTGTCCGATAACAAAGCACACCTCTTCAGGATTTAAGTACTCCATCAGAGAATCCATCTGCTCTGCTGCCTTTTTGCTGACCTTGGTCGCTCTACTCTCAGTGTTAAAGCTTCCTCCAATAAGCACAACCGGGAATCTGTCCCATGTGATCTCGCTGATCTGTTCTTTTAATTCCTGATTAGAATCCAGTTTTGGCTCTTTTTTGGTTTTGCCTTTTGAAATCTTTACAGTCTGCATTTTTTCCAAAAGAACTTCTTCCATGTCTCTGTCTTTTATGAGATCAGCAAAGAAAGCTTTCTTTAAAGAATATGCTTCCTGGGCTTCTTTTATTATCTGCGTCTCAGCATCTTTCATGAGCTGAAGCTCAGCATCAGACAATCCCAGCATTTTTGCCAGTGACAGCTGCTCATCAATTGATGATGTTCCGTACAAAGCCGCTCCATCTGTACCCTGAACACAGCGTATGCCCTGTTTCAGATACTGCTTAAGAGGATGATGCTCCAATGAATTTAAGTTATTAAGTCGCACATTACTTGTGATCTGGAATTCAAGGACGACATTATTTTCCTTAAGCTGCTTTAATACCTCTTTTCCTTTCTTGGAAGAAGGACTATAAGTGTAAAGGCCATGCCCAAGACGCATCCTTGGCATCTTTTGGCCCGGAGCAAGAGAATCTTTTACGCAGGCAATGCTGTGGGCGATATTATCTTTCTGGCTGTCGTTTTCTCCCGCATGGACTCTTATAACAAAGCTAGGGTCCTTGGCTGCGATCTTTACAATTTCCTGGAATGCAGGTTTTAGCGTGATTATGTCATTTATCTCTTCGCCCACAAAATCGCATCCTGCAACATATGGATCAAGCGCTGTAGCTTTCAAAACCTCAAGGTTCTGTTCAATGTAATCAGACGGAGTCACTGCATCTTTTACAATGGTCAGAGGAATTCTACGCATAGCTGCCAGGAACCTGATCATTACGCCGGTTTCACGGTAAATATGAGGCATAACCTCATGAACCTGCCTTAGCATTTCAAGTGACTCATACTTTTTAACAAGAGTAGTATCACTAATCTCTGCGTAATAAACGCCCTGTGCTTTGTAGTTTCTTGCTATCCACAGGAGTTTATCCTGAAAGATTGTATTTTTACAGTAATAAGCATTTTCCTTATCCGTAAGCATCTGCTTAAGATAAGCCTTTACATCTGCATCCGGGATCAGGTCCACACTGTGCAGATTTATTTTTTCTTCGCTCTCTTTTCCCTTGCAAAAGACATAACGATAAAGGTAGACTTTCTCAAGGTTTGTAAATACTGCCTGTCCATCCTTGATAACAGCAAGGGATCCACGGATCTTGACTATGTTCATCTCTGCATTATCAAGGTTATTAAGGATAAGATCTGCAAAATTTATAAAGGTATTGTCATCAATTCGTCTGTTTAGGTACTTGCCCTGAAGTCCTGAAGAAACAAACTGTCTGGCAACCTTTTCTCTCTGAATATTGGCTTTATCCCATTGAGCCTGAGTAAGCTTAAGATCGAGCTTTTTTACATAGTATAGAGGATAGCGTATCTGATGAGCTATTCCCAATGCGATGAGAACATCTCCCGGAAGATTACCATTCATATGCGTGTGAAGATCCGCGCGGAACTTAAGGTCCTTACGAACTCTAGTCTTGAATATAGTCTTGTCCAGTTCCAGCTTAAAATCTTTTGTCTGACTCATAAGAGTTTTGGCAATTGCAGGTATGGTTGCCTTAACAGTGACATGACCATCCGGGTAAATACTGGCTATCTCTGTTCCACCAAGCATGAAAACGTAGCTCTCTGAATTGCAGGAATCCACAAAGCATGGCACTTCACCGCGAATAACAAGCATGTCATTATCCCCCTTGGAAAGAGGAAGTTTGCATATGCTTGCAAGGTTTCGAATAAGGTTCCCTGTGCCGTGATTGGGCGTTGTCAGTACGTAGTACATCTTACCCAGGTCTTTGTACAGGTTTACAATTATATCTTTTTCATTATCCAAAAAGAAACATGTGAAATATGTCATACATTAATCCTCAATAAGCTCAAAAAAAACACTCTATGCTTATATTTTAGCATAGAGTGTTTCTGTATTTTTTGCAATGTTGTTATTACTGTGCTGCTTTTCTTGCCTCAAGCATTGGACCATACTTCTCTGTATCAAATGCTGTAAGGTCTGCCCATCCAAGGCCTTCGAGCTGTGAAGTCATGTCATCCCACTGCTTCTCGAAATCTGCATCATCTGTTGCAAATACCATTCTCCAGGAAGCATCCTTGATGATATCGCCGCACTGCTTACGGATAAGGCTGATATCTGTTGTATCGATTGCAAGTGCAATGTTGATACTTGGAACTACTGTCATCATGTTGTTCTTTAAGAGATATTCAACGTCATCAGCTGCGCCAAACTTCTCTGACCACTCTTTTGTAGTCTTTGTCTCGTTCATCTTGATTGTTGATGACCACATATCTGTTCCATAAGGCTCGTTTGTATCTGGATTAATATCGCAGCTTGCTACGATCCACTGGTTGATCTGGTTGTTACCATCGTTCCAGTTTCCGCCGCCCTGATCTTCAGGAACTGCAACTTCTGCTGAGAATCTATTAAGTCCGTCTTCTGTAAGAACATACTTGCCGTTTTCTACTGTGTAGATAAGGCCTTCTGTACCGCCATGCTGGATCTGTACACCTTCTGGTGAAGCATACCAGTCAAGGAACTCCATAAGTCTTGCAAAGTTCTCGTCTGAAACCTGTGAACCAACTGCGATAACACGTCCGTCACCATAATATGTATCTGATGCCTGGTAGAGGTTTGTATCTGCTACAGGAATCTCGATATAGTTAACACCTTCCTCACCCTTTGAAGGAGTGTTCCAGAAACCATACTGCCAGCTATACCAGTAGAGATATACTCTCTTGTCCTGCATCTTTGAAACCATCATGTTCCAGTCCTGAGTAGCTGAGTCAGGATCTACAAGGCCCATCTTGTTGGCCTGATAGAAGAATTTAAGCATCTTGTAATATGCACCGGCCTTGTCTGTAAGGGGAACGATTGAATTATCTGTTCCGATAAGAACTGATCCGTTTACTTCCTGTCCATACCACTTTGTAAGCTGAGCTACACACTCCATATACTGGCTATCCCAGTCTTTCCAAAGACTGATAGCATATGCAGGATCACCTTTATCGTTCTGTGGATGTGCCTTCTGGATATCTGCAAGGCAGTTAAGAAGGTCATCTGTGTTCTTGAGCTCAGGAGCACCAACTTCATTGTACATATCCCATCCCATACGAGGATATGTGTAAACGTGAAGCTGTTTATAAGCTGTAGGTCCGTTTGTATTCATCTCAAGTGGAATAGCGTAGATCTTGCTGCCATCACCAAGCATTGCGTTAAATGCTTTGATCTGTTCCATATACTTGGAAAGGTTAGGATACTGTGCGATAACATCTGTAAGATCATGGATAAGTCCTGACTCTACGCATTCCTGCATATCAGCGTTATCAAGAATGATCAGATCTCCAAGAGCACCTGCTGCGCAGCGTGTCTGATAAAGAGCTGCTCCATCGCCTGATACCTGTGGTGCAATGATGTTAAGGTTCATGTTGAATTTGTCTTTTACAATCTTGCCATACCAGCCTGACTGTACACCCTGAAAGTTAGCTGCTACATCATAGAAATCTACAGTGTACTCAGAGTCATGTGAAACTTCACTTGCTGCGGCAGTATCCCCACCTGCTGTCTCAGCAGTTGTTGCTGTTTCAGTTTTTGTTTCTGTCTGGTTACTGGTTGTTCCTGTACTTTCTGCTGCTCCGCTTCCGCATCCGGCCAGCATTGATGCTGCCATGACTGTGGAAAGAGCAAGAGAAGCAAATTTCTTAAACTTCATTTTCATTCCTCCTTTTTTAACCTCTTTTAACATTTATATCAACCCAGATGGGCTGTATTCATTACGTTTTGGGTGGCGTTAGCCTTTGACCGCACCAATCATGATTCCTTTTACGAAGTATTTCTGGAAGATTGGGTATACGAGCATGATCGGGAGCACTACGATTACTGTGATGGTCATTCGTACACTGGTTGTGGTCTGCGTTGTGGCTGCTGCAGCAGCAAGGGATGACGTACTTGTGTTACTCTGGGCAAGAGATGCAAGTGAGCTTGCCTGATTCAGGTACTGGTAGAGCACAAACTGCAGTGGATAAAGCTTTGTATCTGTCATAAGAAGAAGCGTATCCTGGAAAGCATTCCACTGACTTACTGCTGAAAAGATTGCAACTGTTGCCATGATAGGCTTGATTACAGGAATTATTATCTTAAAGAACACTGTCAAAACTCCTGCGCCGTCCATCTCGGCTGCTTCCTGCAGTTCTTTTGGCACTGACTCAACAAAGGTCTTGGTCAGAATCAGATTAAAGGGTGATACTATTGCTGGAAGTATGTATCCCCAGAAGTTATTGGTGAGGTGCATGGTCTTCATTACGAGGAACCATGGAATAATTCCGGCATTGAAATACATTGTTGCCACAATGAGTCTGTACCAGAACTTCCTTAGCCACATCTTTTCCTGAGTAAACATGAATCCAAGAAATGCTGAAGCAAATACTGTAAGTGCAGTACCAAGAACCGTTCTCATAAGAGATATCTGAAATGCCCTTAAAAGTCCGTCAATTCTGAAGGCTGACAGATAATTCTTAAAATGAATTCCCTGTGGCCAGAAAAGAATATCTCCTTTGGCGCTCAGGTCATTGGCACTTATTGTGTTGATAACTATGTAATAGAACGGATAAAGACACAGGAAAGCTGCTATAGAGAAAACAATGTAGCAGACAATTTCAACTGTTCTGTCTCCGGCGCTTACTTTTATTGTTGAACCTTTTTCTTTTGACTGTCCCATCTCAAACCTCCATCAAAGTATGCTCTCGCCACGGATTTTCTTTGATGCTCCGTTAACTATGACCAGAAGCACTACGCTTACCAAGCTCTTAAGCATGCTGATCGCAACTGAAACTGAATAACCGCCGCTGCCCATCGCCATGTTGTAAACATAAAGATCAAGAACCTGGATATATTCTTTGTTGAAAGCGTTTTGGAACACGTAATACTGCTCCATTCCGTTGTTGAGGAAGTTAGCTACGTTAAGTACCAGAAGAACAAAATATGTAGGCAAAAGACTTGGAATTGTAATGTGCCATATTATCTGCATTCTGGTTGCTCCATCTACTCTCGCAGCCTGGATCATCTCATCGTCAATGCTTGAAATAGCAGCTATGTACATGATTGCTGCCCAGCCAAGGTTTTTCCATGTGAGCCACAACCACTGTGTAAACCAAACATGGCTTGATGACTGTAAAAAGAGAATTGGCTGTTCAATGAGTCCTGATTTTAACAAAAGAGAATTGAGCATTCCTGTGCTGTTGAACAGTGAAAATGCTATGGAATAAACCATTACCCAACTCACGAAGTTTGGTAGTGTTGTAACTGTCTGTACAAACTTTCTGAATTTCACTCCTCTGATCTCATTGAGAAAAACCGCAAAGATCATTGGAAGCCAGCTGGTTCCAAGTGTTAAGCCACTCATGGCAAAGGTGTTTTTCAGCACCTGAACAATCTGTTGAATTTTAGTCTCACTGTTTACGAGTGATGCAAACCATTTGAATCCTACAAAAGGACAGTTTGCCAAAGTTTTTGGTGGTTTATAATCATAGAATGCATACATCCAGCCATATAGCGGATAGTAGCTAAAGAGTAGAACTAAAATAATAAACGGTAGTACTAATAGAAATAGTTTCAGAGAATAGATCTTCTTTTTTGACACCCCTAATACCTCCCGATGGTTTAACGTTAAACCTTTTAGCAAAAAAATTACTTTTCAGAAACTGATCTTCTTATTATCATCTTGCACGGATACTTGTAAACTTTCGGTTCATCCCCAATTTGCGAATCCCCATTCGCACCTTCAAGCTTATCAAGTAAGAGTTCGGCTGATTTTGCTCCGATTTCTCTAAGCGGTAATTCAGTTGTAGTGAGCTTTGGTCTAAAAAACTCGGCAATACTCTCATTATCAAATCCCGCTACCGAAATATCTTTTCCCACGATCAGCTCTTTTTCCTCAAGATAGTCATATACGCCGCCGGTCATCCTATCTGAAATCCCAAATATTGCTGTTACATTCCGTTCAAGTAATGCCTTGGCACCTTCATGCCCGGCTTTCCTTGACCAGTCGCCATAGTAAACAAGCTTTGGATCAAACAAGAGACCGTTTTCATACATTGCTTTTTGATACCCCATCAAACGCTGCGCTGTATGAATATTGTCCATTCGGCCCCCTATGAATCCTATTCGCTCATGCCCCATTTTTATGAGGTAGGACACCATTTCATAGGAGCTCTTTTCATCATCGATCACCACTGACGGTATGTGTGGCGATTCGGAGTAGGCGTAACACATAACTATAGGAAGATTGAATCCTGCGTTAAATGTTTTTATGATCCTGGCATGTCCTGCAAGATAGATAACTCCGTCTATCTGAGCGGAAAGAATATCTTTTATCACAGGATCAAGGACTGAGTGATACTCATCCTCCTGGCCGTACCAGGTATCGGACCACCTGTCGTAAAGTCTGAGGTTATGGACAACGACCCTGTAGCCCTTTTTTTCGCAGGTCTCCATGATGCTCTCAATCATTGGCGGTGATGTGAACTGCGCGATATCCTCTGCTATTACGGCTATTGTTCTGGTCTTTTTTACTCTAAGCCCCTGAGCAATTGTGTTTGGCTTATAACCAGTTTCTTTTATCACCTGCATTATTCTGTTTTTAGTTTCTTCGCTGGTCTTTGCCTTGCCATTAATAACGTTGGAAACTGTTGTGGCAGACACGTTGCATCTTTCTGCAACCTCCTTGAGTGTCACCATATTACTTCCCCATGTGTGATTTGTAGTAAATCGTTAAACATATGTATATTATTACGCTTGCGTCACTTTGTTGTCAATACTTTTTGTGCAATAACACCAAATTGATTGATAATTGTGCCATTTTTTGTGCAATTGTCATTGACTTTTAGGGCTTTCAATCATAGTATAAATACATATTTGATGTTAATCGTTAAACAAAACTAAACTTTATTGTCTACTTTGTATGAAAGGAGTTTTTTATGATCTACTATGTTGACGCCAATGCGTTTCGCGATGGAGACGGAAGCATAAACCGCCCATTTAAGTGCATTGGTGCGGCTGCAAATATAGCGCAGCCTGGGGATGAAGTCGTTGTTAAGCCAGGTATCTATAGAGAATACGTTGCTCCTAGAAATGCAGGAACATGTGAAGCTCCTATAGTTTACCGTTCTGAAACTCCTCTTGCTGCTGTTATCACAGGTGCTGAGGAAGCCAAAAACTGGAAAAAGGTTAAGGGAAATCTCTGGAAAACTACTGTTAAGAATAGTATCTTTGGAGATTACAACCCATACACTACAAGAGTTTACGGAGACTGGTATTTTGCCCCTATCGTAAGGCATACCGGAGCTGTCTTTATCAATAACAGCATGATGTTTGAAACTACATCTCTCGCAGAATGTCAGAAAGGAAAACCGGATCCTTTAGCATGGGATCAGGAAGCCGCAAAATATCTCTGGTACACAGAGCAGGATGGCGATGAGACAGTTCTGTATGGTAACTTCCAGGGCCTTGACCCCAATAAAGAAAATGTGGAATTTTTAGTAAGACGAAACTGCTTTATGCCTGAAGAAAACGGCATAAATTACATAACTGTAAGTGGTTTTACAATTTGTAAGGCTGCTACAACCTGGGCTCCACCTGCTGCTTACCAGGATGGCATGATAGGCCCTCACTGGAGCAAAGGCTGGATCATTGAAGATTGCGAGATTTACGGAAGTAAATGCTGTGGAATCTCTCTCGGAAAGTATCTTGATCCGGAAAATGATATGTACTTCACCAAGAGACACGTTAAGAGCCCAACACAGATGGAAAGAGATGCTGTCTGTCGTGGCCAGTACCATGGTTGGTTAAAAGAAAACATCGGCCATCATCTGATCCGTCGCTGCCACGTTCACCACTGCGAGCAGACAGGTATCGTAGGTAGAATGGGAGCTGTATTCTCAACTATTGAGGACTGTGAGATTCACGACGTCTGCACTTCTCAGCTGCTTGGCGGCGCTGAAACAGCAGGAATCAAGCTTCATGCAGCAATCGATGTGACAATCAGAAGAAATCACATCCATCACAGCATTATGGGTGTATGGCTTGACTGGCAGGCACAGGGTGCACGAGTAAGCCAGAATCTTATGCACGACAACACCAGACCTGATGGCGTAAAGCAGGGTCCCGGTGCAATGTTTAACACTGACGTATTTATAGAGGTTGGCCATGGCCCTACTCTTATTGATAACAATATTCTGCTCTCACCTGTTGCTATCACTATTCCAAGTGAAGGAATCGCAGTTCTGCACAACCTTATCCTTGGCGGTTTCAGCCTGATAAATTCTGGAGTAGACAGTATCATAAACGGCCAGCGTGAACCAAGATATACTCCTTACCACATTCGTCACCGCACCGAGGTTGCCGGCTTTATGACAATCCTTCATGGTGACGACAGGATCTACAATAACATCTTTGTTCAGCAGCACAAAATTGATGACAAAAAGAAAACTGCTGCAGATGCTGACTACAAGACTGTTGGAACTGCCCCATTTGATATCTTCCCAACTTATGAGGAATGGGCTGATCAGTTTGACCTTGAAAAAGACCCTGATATGGGCCATCTTGCAGAAGCTCACTTTGGTCACCTCCCTGTATGGGTTGATGGAAATGCTTACTTCAATGGAGCAACTGTTTATAAGAAAGAGAAGAATAAGCTTGTAGATAAGAAGACTAAAGTCGCTGTAGAGCTAAAGGAGAAGGATGGCAATTATTTCCTTAAGACAAACTACGACAAGCTTCTTAAAGACTTTAATTGTGGTATTTTAAGCACAGAATGTCTTGGAGTTGCTTTTGAACCGGAGCAGAAATTTGAAAATCCCGATGGCACACCTATTACATTTGATCGTGACATCCTCGGAAATCACCGCTCATCCACAACCATCCCCGGTCCACTAAGCACCACTTCCTCTAAAGAACTCCTCGTGTGGAAACCACTACTCTTCTAAAGAGGGACGCAGATTGGCCATGAGCATAGGCATAGCTCTGCTGTTCTTCATGCACAAATAGTACTATCTTCAGCAGTAAATAGAAAAATTCTGTGGTGACCATAGCTTTAGATAGAGCGATTTAGTATAAGCAAAAGAGACAGTTGATACAAAATAAACGCCTCATTTCCTGTTTTGAATAATCATGAAAGGAAATGAGGCGAATTATTTTGTATTTACTGTCTCTTTGCGAATACTACCAGAGCTCTATATGAAGCTATGGCACCATTGAATTTTGTTTAAATCAAAGAGCTGTGTGGCATGTACGAGCGATAACGTCGAGCTGCTGCTCCTTAGTAAGGTTGATGAACTTAACAGCGTATCCAGATACACGGATAGTGAAGTT
>NZ_SVFW01000064.1 GCF_015056685.1 Butyrivibrio sp.
TTTTGAAATGTATATATAGCGAAAACGTGATAAAATATAGCGTATAAATATGTTTGTTGGGAGGTCGGTATGTATAAAGATGGTAAGATCTGGGTGGCAAATAATGAGAATGGGGAAAAGGTATTTCTTTTGCCTAAAATGGCTAACAGGCATGGCCTTATAGCCGGAGCAACAGGTACAGGAAAGACAGTTACTTTAAAGGTGCTGGCAGAAGGCTTCAGTGATATGGGAGTTCCGGTTTTTCTGGCTGATGTAAAGGGTGATCTTTCCGGAATGGTCAGCGAAGGCCGGGATTCAGAGGACATGCAGGCAAGGATCAGGAGATTTGGCCTTGATGAAGCCGGTTTTACTTATACAAAATATCCTGCAACATTCTGGGATGTTTTTGGCAAGGAGGGAATCCCTCTTCGCACAACAGTTTCAGAAATGGGACCGCTTCTTTTATCCAGGATCCTTGGACTTAATGATCTTCAGAGAGATATATTGTCCATAGCTTTTAAGATTGCAGATGACAATGACCTTCTTCTTGTAGATACCAAGGACCTTAAGGCGATGCTCAACTATATTTCTGAAAACAATAAAGAGTTCGCCGCAGACTATGGCAATATCAGCAAAGTTTCAATTGCAGCGATTGTGAGAGCTATTGTTTCTCTTGAAATTGAAGGAGCTGACAAGTTCTTTTTCGAGCCTGCGCTTAATATTAGAGACTTCTTTACAACGGGTGAAGGCGGAAAGGGTATGATAAATATCCTGGACAGCACAAGCCTTATAAACAACGGAACTTTGTATGCAACATTCCTTTTGTGGATGCTTTCTGAGCTTTTCGAGACACTTCCTGAAGTGGGAGACCTTGATAAGCCTAAAATGGTATTCTTCTTTGATGAAGCACACCTTCTTTTTGCAGATACACCAAAGCTTTTGATGGATAAGATCGAGCAGGTTGTTAAGCTCATCAGATCAAAAGGTGTTGGAATATACTTTGTAACACAGAATCCTCGTGATATTCCGGATGGGGTTCTTGCTCAGCTTGGAAATAAGATACAGCATGCACTCCGCGCATATACTCCTTCTGATATGAAGGCAGTCAAGGCAGCAGCTGATTCCTTCAGGGAGAATCCTGCATTTAAGACAGCTGATGTTATTCAGGAGCTTGGAACAGGAGAGGCAGTATGCTCACTTCTTGACGAGGATGGCACACCTACTGTAGTAGAGAAGGTATCAATCCTTCCACCACAGTCATTGATGGGCGGTATTGATGATTCATTGAGAGAAAAAGAGATAAAGCAGAGCGTTCTGTACAGTAAATATTATGAGGCTGAAGACCCGGATTCTGCCTATGAATTCCTTGAAAGAAAGGGCCTTGCGGATGCTGAAGCAAAAGCAAAGCTAAAGGCTGAGGAAGAGGCAGCCAAGGCAAAGGCTAAAGAGGAAGCCGCAGCAGCTAAGGCAAAAGAAAAAGAAGAGGCTGCAGAGGCAAGAAAGAAAAAGCAGGCAGCTAAATCAGTTGGAAATGCTGTTGCAGGAACTGTAGGACGAGAGGTTGGAAAGACCTTCGGCGGCAAGTTTGGTAAATTTGGAAAGACTCTTGGAGGAAATCTGGGAGCAAGCCTTGGAAGAGGTATTCTTTCAACACTGTTTAAAGTTTGAACTTAAAATAATAATTATGAAACCGGCTTCTGTGATACAATAGAAGCTGGTTTCTTTATTTTGCAGATTCTTTTTACCAAAAAGAAAAGAGCCTTTAAAAGGCTCTGAATTTTGGGAGGAGGGGTTGCCAGGTGGGGAACCAGACAACCCGTGTATGAAAAAAAGTATTGTTGGGGGTTCAGAAGTTTTGTCCTTCTGATAGGTTATATAGTACAGGGTAAGTGTTTCCAAAATGTGTACGAACTATTAAAGAAATATAATCTATTATAAAAAATAAATTGGAGTAAAAGAAAAAATGTCAAAAAACAAACGTAAAAACGTATATCGCCAAAACAAGAAAGAGGATAAAAACAGTGCTTTTGGGCATTTAATGATATCTATCATCATTTTGGGAGTTGTTGTTTTATTGTTCATAAATGTAGCTCTCCCTATTATAAAAGAGGGAACAAAAAAGATTGTTGCTGAAAAAACAGTTGATCTCATCGAAGATAATATAGATAAGATTGCGGCAGATCATCCGGAGGTAAAAGAAGCGCTGGAGTCTCTTTCTGAAGAGGATAGAGAAACTGTTACTGAAATAATAGCGGATCATATTGACACAGAAACTGCCGGAGAGGTTATGGAGTATGTAAATGAAGGTGACAAAGATGGCCTTATGGAATATGCAGTTGAGAATCTTTCACCTGAAGAAATCAGTAAATTAGCGGAGATATACAGCAGATATTCAAATTGATCAGCCTGATTTAAAAAAGTACTTCGCCTTTTCTCCACAAAAAGTTCACAAAAAAGATTATTTTATTCACTTTTTGAACACAATTTTAGTTTATATTGTTAATTAAGGTTAGTGATGAAACAGTTCTCTAAGCCGTTTAGAGACAATCACTATCTCCCCCTCATAAGAAAATCGCAGGCACTCACGTCCCCCCGTGGGTGTTTTTGCGTTATAGGGAAAAAATGGCCCCTAGGGGTTCGTGGTTCGTTTTTTTCTTGAAGTCTTGACTTCTTGTTTCATGGCTACATTTTTTCTATGAAATATCATTTCAAAATCCCCCAAAATTAATATTTTTACGTCTAGTATTTTCTTTACATGATGTTACGATTACCTTAAGTAAGTATATTTTTTGCTTCACATGATGAGAAAAGGAGGTCGATATGAGCAGCATTTCATCTGTGAGTGGATACGGTAGTTACTCTCCATATTCCACTATTGCAGCAGGCGGAACTTATCAAAGTGCTTCTCAGGGAGCTTCAGAGCTGGCTATTCAGGAGAAAACCAAGTCACAGGTCAATGGCCTTGATGCAGGTAGCGAGAACCTTACTTCTGCGAAATCTGTTTTGAACATTGAAGATGGAGCAATGGATGGAATAACTGATTATCTTCAGTCCATCAGAGAACTTTCTCTTCAGGCAATGAATGGAACTTTATCAGACGATGACAAGCAGGCAATTCAGAATCAGATTGAACAGTACAAGCAGGGAATAGAAGATATAGCAGGAAGTACACAGTACAACGAAAAGAATCTTCTTGATGGTTCAAGCGGGAATCTTAGTGTCGCTACTGACAACAACGGGTCCGAGACTACGGTTTCAACTTACAATTCAACTTTGGAAGCCCTTGGAATAGCAGACTATGATGTTACAGGAGATTTTGACATAAGTGCGATAGACAGTGCTCTTGAAAAGGTTTCAAGTTCAAGATCCAATGTAGGAGCACAGACAAATGGAGTCGATTATGCACTGTCATACAACTCACATGCAGCACTTGAACTTAATGGATATCAGATGGATAAAGAAGAGGATAATTCTATAAAGGCTTATCAGCAACTCAAGACCCAGCAGGCGCTGGATTCTTACCAGATGACTCTCCAGAAAAGACAAATGGAAGATAATGAAAGGCAAAGTCTGATGCTTTTCGCCTGAGCAACTAATTAATTCTAATCGGTTAAAACTAAATTTAATTAAATTAAAAAATCTACGTAATTATGATATAATTATTACGTAGATTTTTTTTGTTGCGAAAAATTTAATTAAAAAAAATCAAAAAAAACAAACCTTGTCAAATGTGCGTGTGCCACGGACATATGTATTTTACTCAAAGATAGTTGATGTTTATTAATCAATTAGAGTGAAATTAACCTGATTAGCTTGACATAAAGTAAGCACTCCTATAACATAAGTGCAGTTGCATGATTATATGCGTGTATACAATCTTGTCAATGAGTGCAATGGCGCACAATAATAAGGCGTCATTGCAATTTTTATAGCATGATTGATGTAGTACGTTGAAGCGTCAACGCTTTGCACCATTAATAGCAACTGGATAAACAAATAAAACAGGTAGGTGGAGATTTAGAATGAACACAAAGACACTAATGTACATTGTTAAGAGAGTCATCCTTGCAATTGTTACAGTCTGGGTAGTTATCACGGTTACGTTTTTCGTAATGCATGCAGTTCCAGGCGGACCATTCACAGGTGAGAAAGCTGTTACCGAATCGGTAAAGGCAGCGATGGAGGCCAAATATGGCCTGGATAAGCCGCTTGGAGTCCAGTATCTTACTTATTTGAAAGATATCGTTACGAAGTTTGATTTTGGCCCATCATTAAAACAGAGAGGTCGTAACGTTAACGACATTATTTTTGACGGCATGAAGACATCAGCTAAGCTTGGTATTATCGCAGCTATTATAGCTCTTATCTGCGGCGTGATCCTTGGATCTGTTGCAGCTCTTAGGAGAAACAAGCTGATCGACAGGATAATAATGATAATTACGACAGCATTTGTGTCTATGCCATCATTTATTATGGGGTCACTTCTTCTTATTCTTTTTGCCATAAAGCTTAAAGTGTTCCCGGCAAACGGTGCGTCACAAAATGGACTTGTTCTTCCGGTCGTAACACTTTCTCTTTATCCGATGGCTTATATCACAAGGCTTACAAGGTCATCAATGCTTGAAGTTCTTGGACAGGACTACATCAGAACTGCAAAGGCAAAAGGCGTATCTGGAATGAAGATAATTTTTGGACATGCCCTTAAGAATTCCCTTATTCCTGTAATCACATACTTTGGACCTATGCTTGCAGGAATCGTTACAGGTTCACTTGTAGTTGAGCAGATATTTGCAGTTCCCGGAATTGGAAGAGCATTTGTAAACAGTATTACAGGTCGTGATTATCCACTGGTTATGGGAACAACGATCGTTCTTGCGACACTTATCGTAATCATGAACCTTGTGGGAGATATCATGTACAAGGTTGTAGATCCGAGAATCACATTAGAATAAAAGCATTATTTCAATAAATTGTTAGGAGATTTTCCAGATGGACATTTCAAAGCTTAGTGCGCAGGTTAACATGGACGATTTCATTCCTGCTACAGAAGAAGAAAAAGAATACATGGTTCAGATGCGTCCTTCATCAACATTCTTTAAGGATAGCGTTAAGAGACTTTTAAAGAATAAAGTTGCAACAGTTTGCTTCTTTATAATAGTTATCATTACACTGGCAGCAATTTTTATCCCAATGTTCTGGCCATACTCATATGATCAGATGCTTGGTATGACACCGGGTAAGCCGGTAGATAATTCCTTTAATGACCTTAGACCTTTTGAGTACGGAAGATCAGAGATCAGAAGAATGGAAGCAGGAGAGACAGTTATTCCTCATATCTTTGGAACTGACTCTCAGGGAAGAGATTACTTCATCCGTGTTGTTTACGGAACAAGAATTTCTTTAGCAGTTGGATTTTTTGCCAGCATTATCGTTCTTATCATTGGTATGACGATCGGCTCTGTTGCCGGATACGCAGGAGGAAAGGTCGACCTGATAATCATGAGAATAGTTGATATCATCTATTCCCTTCCTGATATGCTCATGGTCATCCTTCTTTCATCAGTACTTAAGGTCGTTATGGAAGGCGCTCTGGATGGAACGGTGCTTGCCAAGATCGGTTCAAACATCATTAGTTTGTTTATAGTGTTTGGTGTTCTTTACTGGGTTTCAATGGCAAGACTCATAAGAGGTCAGATCCTTTCACTTCGTGAGCAGGAATATGTTCTTGCATCACAGGCTGCAGGAGCAGGAGGAAAATGGATCATCTTAAAGCACCTTATTCCTAACTGCTTCTCAGTAATCATTATTTCAACAGCTCTTCAGATTCCAAGTGCTATTTTCACTGAGAGTTACCTCTCATTCCTTGGACTTGGTGTAAATGCACCTATGCCTTCACTTGGTTCTCTGGCTTCAGATGCACTTAACGGTATTTCATCATATCCATACAGACTTGTAATACCTGCACTTGTTATTTCACTTATAGTTCTTTCACTTAACCTTTTTGGTGATGGCCTTCGTGATGCATTTGATCCTAAGTTGGAAAAGTAATCACCTGACGAGGTCTTTTCGGGCCTAAGATCAGAAATACAATAAATAATCGGGAGTATAAATTGATGAGATTACTTGAAGTAAGAGACCTTCATACCTCATTCTTCACAGACGCCGGTGAGGTAAAGGCAGTTAATGGAATATCTTTTAACCTGGACAGAGGAAAGGTCCTGGGAATTGTAGGAGAGTCTGGTTCCGGTAAATCAGTTACTGCATATTCGATAATGCAGATACTTGCAGGAACAGGAAAAATAGTTTCCGGTTCGATCAAACTTGATGGACAGGAGCTTGTAGGATCCGGTGAAAAAGTCATGAAGACTGTACGCGGAAATAAGGTGTCGATCATTTTCCAGGATCCAATGACATCACTCAATCCTACTTATACAATCGGACATCAGCTGATGGAGGCGATTCTCCTTCATACAGATAGAAATAAAGAGCAGGCAAAAGAGCGTGCGATAGAAATGCTCAAACTCGTTAATGTAAATGAGCCTGAAAAGAGAATGAATCAGTATCCATATGAGTTTTCAGGCGGTATGAGACAGCGTGTAATGATAGCTATGGCGCTTGCCTGCGAGCCGGATATTCTTATTGCGGATGAGCCTACAACAGCTTTGGACGTTACAATCCAGGCTCAGATCCTTGATCTTATGAAGTCACTTCAGAAGGAACTTGGAATGGCAATCATAATGATCACACATGACCTTGGGGTAGTAGCTCAGATGTGTGATGAAGTAATTGTTATGTATGCCGGTTCAATATGTGAGCAGGGTACAGCGGATGAGATCTTCTATAATCCATGCCACGAGTATACGAAAGGACTTCTTCGTTCAATCCCTACAGAGGGAAAAGAGGGCAAGAAACTTGAACCTATCGCAGGTACGCCTATTGACCTTCTTAATATGCCTAAGGGATGCCCATTTGCACCCAGATGCGATGCGGCTATGAAGATATGTTTGCGCGAAAGAGCAGAGCGTATGCAGATCAATGATGATCATGCTGCCGGTTGCTGGATGAACGTTAAGAAGCAGATGGAAGGCAGGGTTAACTGATGAGTGAAGTATCAAATAAAAAGAATCTTGTAGAAATAAAGCATCTTAAAGAATATTTCAATGTAAATGTTGGATTCTTTAAGACTAAGCCTCTCAAGGCAGTAGATGATGTCTCTTTTACCATAAAAAAAGGTGAGACACTTGGACTTGTAGGAGAATCAGGATGTGGAAAGACGACAGTAGGACGTACAATCCTGAATCTTTACAAGCCAACAGCCGGAGAAATCTGGTATGACGGCAAACAGATAAAGACCAAGGAAGATATTAAAGAGTTTAGAAAGAAAGCCACAATGGTTTTCCAGGACCCGTATTCTTCACTTAATCCAAGAATGACAGTTTCTGACATTATCGGAGAACCTCTTGATATCCATGGCCTGTATAAGACCAAAGAGGAAAGAAGAGAGCGTATTCTAGAACTTATGAGTTATGTAGGACTTAACTCTGAACATGCATCCAGATACGCCCATGAGTTCTCGGGTGGACAGCGCCAGCGTATCGGTATTGCCAGATCTTTGGCCGTAAATCCTGAATTTATCGTGTGTGATGAGCCAGTTTCAGCTTTGGACGTATCGATTCAGGCGCAGGTTATTAATATGTTTGATGAGCTTCAGGACAAGCTTGGACTTACATATCTTTTTATAGCTCATGATCTTTTGGTAGTAAGACATATCAGTGACAGAATAGCAGTTATGTACCTTGGCAAGATGGTAGAGCTTGCTGATGCAGAGGAGATTTACAATAATCCACTTCATCCATACAGCAAATCCCTTCTTTCTGCTGTTCCTGTACCGGATCCTAAAATTGCAAGAGCCAATAAGAGAATTGTCCTTTCGGGAGATATACCGAGCCCGCTTAATGCACCGTCAGGATGCCCGTTTAGAACAAGATGTCCATATGCTCAGGAGGATTGTGCCATGAGTATGCCTGAGTTTAAAGAGGTTTCATCCGGACATTTTGTTGCATGTCACCATATTGAAGATGTTGCAAAGATTCAGAACAATATAGTTCTTAACTAAAGCTAAAAGATGCTTTAAGGCATTTTTTAATAAAACTATTATCTTAATAAGGAGGATAATTATGAAAAAGAAGTTATTATCAGTATTACTTGCTTCATCAATGGTACTGAGCCTTGCAGCTTGTGGTGCATCATCAGAGACAGCTCCACAGAGCACAGATACTCAGCAGCCACAGAGCACAGAAACAACAGCTTCTGATGCTAATGCTTCAACAGATGCTGCTCCAGCAGCTGATGCAGGAACAAACAAGGGTGTAATAAATGTTTGTCTTGCTTCTGAACCTGCAACACTTGATCCAGCACTTAACTCTGCAGTTGATGGTGCAACAATGATCAACCACCTTTTCTCAGGTCTTGCTAAGTGGGGACTTGATGCAAACGGAAACCTTGAGCTTCAGCCAGACTGTGCAGAAGCACTTGTAGATGGTGTTGAGAATGAGGATGGAACAGTTACTTATACTTACACACTTCGTGATGGTCTTACATGGTCAGATGGACAGCCTGTAACAGCAAATGACTTCGTATTTGCATGGAACCGTGCAGCAAGCCAGGCTCTTGCAGCAGACTACGGCTACATGTTCGAAGTTGTTGACGGATATGCTGATATTTGGGCTGACGGCGCAACAGGAGAAGAAAAGCTTAATGTAAAAGCTATCGATGATAAGACTCTTGAAGTTACACTTGCTAACCAGATTGCATATTGGAATGAGCTTCTTGCATTCCCTACATATATGCCTGTTCGTGAGGATGTTGTTGCAAATGAGTCATGGGCTACAGATCCTTCAACATATGTAAACAACGGTGCTTACACAATGACATCTTGGGAGCATAACTCAGTTATCACTCTTACAAAGAATGAGAACTTTGTAGATGCAGCTGATGTTACTATGAACGAGATTAACTTCTATCTTTCAGATGATGCTAACAACCAGCTCGCTAACTTTGAGAATGGTGACTGGGAGTTCATCGATGATGTTCCTACAAACGAGATCGCTTCTCTTAAAGAGAACTATCCTACACAGTTTGTAACAGCTGGTCAGCTTGGAACATACTATGTATGCTGGAACATCAACGAGGAGATCCTTCCTTCAACAAGTACTCTTACAGGAGTAGACAAGGCTAACGCTGAGAACGAGATTCGTAACGCACTTGCACTTCTTATCGACAGAAACTATATAGTTAACGACATTGCACAGGGTGGACAGGTTCCTGCTTCTTCATTCGTTGCTATGGGTCTTACAGATGCTGATGGATCTCAGTTCTATGAGAATGCCGGACCAGATTCAAGCTTCACAGGTTACTACGATGTAACAGATGCAGCTTACGAAGCAAACTGGACTTCAGCACTTGAGACACTTAAGAAGTACTATACATTTGATGAGTCTACACAGCAGTTCACAGACTTCCCAACACTTACATACCTCTACAACACATCAGAGGGACACAAAGCAATTGGTGAAGCTATTCAGTCAACATTTGCAGGTGTAGGTATCACACTTAACCTTGAGAACCAGGAGTGGGCTACATTCCTTGATACACGTAAAGCTGGTAACTATTCAATCGCTCGTAACGGTTGGCTTGGTGATTACAACGATCCTATTTCATTCCTTGATATGTGGACAACAGCTTCAGGTAACAACGATGTTCAGTTCGGTAAGGGCGACAACGCTAAGGTTGCTGCATACTCAATCGATCTTACAGACCTTGGATATGACACAAAGGTTGAGAACGGAACTTGGGCTGAGACATATGATGTAGTTATCGCTGACATCAAGAAGTGCACAGATACTAACACACGTTATGCACTTATGCACAGAGCAGAAGACCTTCTTATGTCAACAGGTTGCATCTGCCCAATCTATTACTACACAGATCTTTACATGATCTCTGACAAGGTAAACGGCTTCTTCTCAAGCCCACTTGGATACAAATATTTCATGTATTGCACAGTAGCAGAATAATGGATTGATATAAATATGTAAAAAATAAGCGCAGAAGATGCGGTAAAAAAATGCATCTTCTGCGCTTTTTTTTCTTGCTTATTGTTTTAGTTGTTGTATTATATTTCTTGGTGATTTTTAGTTTATTTATTCAGGTGAGGAGATTATGGAAAACGAAAAATTAAAACCCATGTTATTTACGGCCCTTAAGGGTTACAATGGCAAGCAGTTTGCAACTGATCTTGTTGCGGGAATCATAGTTGCTATCATAGCACTTCCCCTTTCAATTGCACTTGCTCTTGCTTCAGGTGTTGGACCACAGGAAGGTCTTTACACAGCGATCGTTGCCGGATTTATTATTTCATTCCTTGGCGGCAGCAGAGTTCAGATAGCAGGACCGACAGCTGCATTTGCTACTATCGTAGCAGGTATCGTAGCAACAAAGGGAATGGATGGTCTTGCCCTTGCAACTATTTTTGCAGGTGTTTTACTTATTCTGATGGGAGTATTTAAACTTGGCTCCCTTATCAAATTTATCCCTTATACAATTACAACAGGATTTACAGCAGGTATTGCAGTAACAATTGCAATAGGTCAGGTAAAAGACTTTTTGGGACTTACATATCCTGCTGGAACAGCTACTGTTGAGACAGTTGATAAGGTGGAAGCAATCGTAAAAAATATTGGAACCTTTAACTGCCAGGCACTTCTTGTGGGACTTCTTTGTCTTGCAATCCAGATCGTATGGCCAAAGGTAAATCAGAAGATCCCTGGTTCTCTTATAGCTGTTATCGTTGGTATCCTTATTGTTAAATTTGGTGGACTTCATGTTAATACAATCGGCGATCTTTACGAGATTAGTGGAAAACTTCCTACTCCTCATATGCCTGCATTTAGCTTTAAGACAATTCAGTCTGTAGCAGGAGATGGATTCACTATAGCAATCCTTGCAGCAATAGAATCTCTTTTGTCATGTGTTGTGGCTGACAGCATGATCGACTCTAAGCACAGATCCAATATGGAACTCGTTGCCCAGGGTGTTGGTAATATCGGATCAGCTTTATTTGGTGGTATTCCTGCAACAGGAGCTATTGCCAGAACAGCTGCAAACATTAAAAATGGTGGAAGAACTCCTATTGCAGGTATGGTTCATGCAATCTGTCTTGTTTTGGTACTTGTTATCCTAATGCCGCTTGCTGCACTTATTCCTATGCCAACTATCGCATCAATTCTTTTTATGGTTGCTTACAATATGTGTCAGTACAAGACCTTTGCTCATCTGTGCAAAACAGCTCCAAAGAGCGATATCATAGTTCTTGTAACGACATTTGTACTTACTGTAGTATTTGATCTTGTTGTAGCTATTGAAGTTGGTATGGTTGCAGCTTGTGTTCTCTTCATGAAGAGAATGAGCGAAGAGTCAAGAGTTCATGGATGGAAGTATTTTGATCCTGAAGATGACCCTGATGGACCAGAGCTTAAGGATATTCCGAAGCACGTAAGAGTATATGAGATTTCAGGACCTATGTTCTTTGGTGATGCTGAACAGATTGCAGAGATAAGCTTCAAGGATTTCACAAGAGCACTTGTTATCCGTATGCGTGGTGTACCTGCTATCGATGCAACAGCCATGCATTCACTTGAGCAGCTATACGACAGATGTAAGAAAAATAATGTACAGCTTGTCTTTTCACACGTTAATGAACAGCCTATGAACACCATGGAAAAAGATGGTTTCGTAGAACTTGTGGGAAGAGAAAACTTCCTTCCTCATATAGACGATGCATTAAAGAGAGCAGCTGAGATTTGATGGAAACTGAATAGAACAAGAGGCAATGGTTTGTAAATGGAAATAATCACCATTTACAAACCATTTTTTTTGTCACTTTTTTGGTCGAAAAATAGATAAAACCACATTGTAATATCAGATGCACGAGTCTACAATAAATGTATGATGTATACATGATACATTCATTGGAGGCGGGGTATGAAAAAAACAATTTCTATTCCTTACTACACGTCCACTATGGACATTCATGTGGAAGAGGAGAATCTTAAAGCTGTTATCACAGCAAAAATGCACGAATTTAAAACTGAAAAAACAGAGGTAGAGCTTGTAAAAGAAGCTTTAGAACATCCGATTGGAGTGGCACCACTTTGCGAACTTGCCAAAGGTAAAAAGAAAGTTGTGCTGGTTACAAGTGACCACACCAGAGCTGTGCCTAGTAAAATAACACTTCCATTGGAGCTTGCAGAGATCAGGAAGGGAAGTCCTGATGCTGATATCACGATACTTATTGCCACAGGTCTTCACAGGGCAACCACTGAGGAAGAACAGCGCAGAATGTTTGGCGATGAGATAGTAGATAACGAGAAGATTGCCATCAATAATGCATTTGAGCCGGCTGACTTTGCTGATATGGGAACACTTCCATCAGGCGCTGAATTCCATGTTAATAAGCTCGCTACAGAATGTGACCTTCTTATCTGCGAAGGCTTTATTGAACCTCATTTCTTTGCCGGATTTTCCGGTGGAAGAAAGAGTATTTTGCCTGGAATCTGTTCGCAGGAAACTGTAAACATGAATCATTCCTATCAGGCAATAGCCAGTAAGTATGCAAAAACCGGTGTACTTGAGCACAATCCTATACATGAGGATATGTTGTGTGCTGCAAGAAGAGTGAACGTGCAGTTCATCTTAAATGTTGCACTTAACGCAGAGAAAAAAGTCATTGCTGCCTGGGCCGGTGATCTTGAGGCAGCGCATGCACAGGGCGTTAAGTTTATAAGAGAATGGTCGCAGTGCCCTAGCATTACAGGAGATATAGTTGTTACAAGTAATGGAGGATATCCGCTTGATCAGAACCTTTATCAGAGCCCCAAGGCAGTTGCTACAGCAGAAGCCTGTGCAGGGGAAGACGGCGTGATCATTATGTGTTGCAGCTGTGCTGATGGTATGGGAGGAACTCATTTTGAAAAGCTGATCCAAATGGGAACACCTGAGGAAATTGATGCTTATCTATCCAAAATCCCTGCAAAGGATACGATCCCTGAGCAGTGGTGCCCTCAGATCTATGCAAGGATCCTTCATAAGCACAAGATGATCCTTGTCACAACATATCTTGATCCTGAGACTGTGAAAAAGTGCAACATGATACCAGCAAAAACTCCTGATGAAGCACTTGAGATAGCTTATGGAATAAAAGGAAAAGATGCCAGTGTAGTTGTGATCCCTGACGGGGTAAGTGTACTTGCTGTTGCACCTGAAAATTGAGAAGGAGGGAGTATGGAGGAAGTAAAGATTGCTCTTAAAGTAAATGACCTCGATAATGTCGCCACCATTTTTGCAGAAAATATAACTGATGGAACAGAAGTTGAGATCAGAGATAAAAAGGGCCAAAAGACAAATGTAAAAGTAATTGGAAATGTTCCTTACGGTCATAAGATTGCCGTAAAAGATATAAAGAAAGGCGAGCAGATAACAAAGTACGGCGAGGAAATAGGAGTAGCTACTCATGATATAAAGTTTGGCGAATATGTACACGTTCACAACCTTGATAGCATGAGAGGAAGAGGAGATCTTGAGAAAAAGGGGGATAAGTCATGACAACTTGGAATGGTTATCGAAGAAAAGATGGCTCAGTTGGCTCTAGAAATTATGTGGCTGTCATCCCATCTGTAACCTGCGCAAATGACGTAGCAAATGCCATCTGCAGGGAGGTTCAGGGAACTGTTACCTACATGCATCATCAGGGATGCTGTCAGCTTCCACCTGATCTTGACAGGGTTACAGATACGCTTATCAGTTTGGGGAAAAGCCCTAACGTAGGAGCTGTGCTGATTGTAAGCCTTGGCTGTGAGGGAACCGATCATGCCAGAATGTATGAGGAGCTAAAGGCAACAGGTAAGCCAACAGAAATAATTCACATCCAGGCCCTTGGCGGAGTTTCTAAGGCTATACGAGAGGGGACTGACATTGCAAGAAGACTTGTAATAGAAATTTCAGGACAGCAGAGGGAAAAGGCTGACGTATCAGAAATAGTAATGGCAATTAAATGCGGCGCTTCTGATACCACCAGCGGAATGGCATCAAACTGCGTTATCGGATATGTGGCTGATAAGCTTGTTGACCTTGGGGCAACAGTAGTCTTTGGCGAGACTACAGAGTTCCTTGGAGGAGAACATCTTTTAGCTAAAAGAGCTGTCAATAAGCAGGTGGCAGATAAAATATATCAGATCGTTACTGAAATGGAGGACAGAGCAAAGAGTATAGGCTGTGATATGAGAAGGGGACAGCCTACACCGGGAAATATTGCAGGAGGTCTTTCAAGTATAGAGGAAAAGAGTCTTGGAGCTATTGTAAAGAGCGGAACAAGACCAATTCAGGGTGTTTTGGAGTATCCGGAGCACATTACTGATCAGAAAGGTCTTTGGATAAAGGATACGCCAGGAAGAGAACCTGAAATCCTTACCGGCATGGCTGCAACGGGGGCGCAGTTCATGTGCTTTTCAACAGGACGCGGAGCACCACAGGGGTTCCCTAGCATGCCTGTAATCAAAATCTGTGGCAATCCAAATACTTATGAAAATATGAAGGACGATATGGACCTCAATGCCGGTCTTATCATAACGGGAGAAAAAACTATAGAACAGGTAGGGGAAGAGGCCTTTGATAAATTATTGCGGGTACTGAATGGAGAGATGACTAAAAATGAGGCGATTCAGTATTTCAGTGCAATAGACATTCACTGTCTCGGACCTGTTATATAAAATTCACAAAAAGTGAAAGGGGGTTTCTTTTATGAATCCAGTATTAGCAATGCTTATCGGTATTGTTGTGATGATGGTTCTCATCATCTGCACACGTCTTCATCCCTTCCCGGCGATGATCGTGTCTGCTATCTTTATTGCGATCCTTTCAGGAAACGCACTTCTTGTTGGAACAGGTAATGAAGGTGGCAATCTTTTATCAGTTGCAGTAAGCACTGTAACTGGCGGTTTTGGAAGCACCATGACATCCATTGGTATCGTTATTGGCTTTGGTACAATAATGGGTATTTTTATGGAAAAGAGTGGAGCAGCCAAGAGAATGGCACTTACAATATTGAAACTTGTAGGTGTAAAAAATGCAGACGTTGTTCTTGGACTTACAGGATTTGTTGTTTCTATTCCTGTATTTTGTGACAGCGGTTTTGTAATTCTTTCTTCTCTTGCAAAAGAGTTCTCAAGACTTACCAAGAAATCAATGGTATGGCTTGGCGGTATTCTTGGAATGGGCCTTTACATTACTCATTTCATGGTTCCTCCGACACCTGGACCACTTGCTGTTATCAGCACATTCCAGCAAAATGGCATAAACATCGATCTTGGTCTTTTCATTGTTGCAGGACTTCTTTTCTCAATTCCTCTTTTCATCGTATCAGTATTCTTATTCCGTTGGTTCGGTGAAAAGTATAAGGACAAATTCGTTGTTCCATCTGAGATTGACAGATCAAAATATACAGCAGATCAGCTTAAGGTTCTCGACAGGATCGAAGCTAAGTTAAATGCAGGAAAAGATCTTGAAAATGCAGATTTTGCTGAGCTTCTTTCAACAGAAAAGCTCCCTGGAGCATTTATTTCATTTACAATTCTTCTTTTACCTGTAGTACTCATTCTTTTAAACACATTGGTAGGACAGACAGCACTTAAGGCCACAATGGTCGGACAGATCGTACAGTTCCTTGGAACACCAATCATCGCCCTTTTCATCTCTCTCTGCATTGGTGCATTTGGACTGGCAAAAGACCTTGATAACAAGACTGTAATTGCTATGATGGGAGAAGCTTGTAAGGACGCAGGTCCTATAGTATTTATCACAGCAGCCGGTGGTGCTTTAGGTGCTGTTGTTAAAGCAACAGGTGCAGCTCAGATAATGGCTAACGGAATCGTAGCTATGGGTATTCCTGCAATCCTAGTTCCACTCCTCATTGGAACAATCATGAGATTCCCACAGGGCTCAGGAACAGTTGCAATGATCACAGGTTCAGCAATCGTAGCTCCTATGATGGCTACACTTGGAATCAATCCATATCTTGCAGCTTTGGCAGTCTGCCTTACGGCTATGATGCCTTCATTCCTTAATGACTCTTACTTCCATGTTGTAACTAACTTCTCAGGAATGGACATCAAAACATCTCTAAAGACATGGACAATTTCAACATTTATTATTCCAATCTTTGGATCGATTCTTATAATCATTCTTAGCTTGTTCATTCATTAAGACTATATGCGAAAGATCCGGTCCAAATATACAGACTTTTGGACCGGATTATTTCTTTTAACAGCTCGAAATTTGGTATAATTCTGATGATAAGTATTTTTATCAGAAATCGTATTATATGGGGAAAAAACGTATGCCAACAAAAAAACTGCAGGTAAATACAATAAGTCATCAGGTATATTCTATTATTAAAAAAGCTATTGTTTCAGGAGAGTATGCGCCGGGGTTCTGGCTTCAGGAAGTGGAGCTTTCCAAGGAGCTTGGAGTTAGCAGAAGCCCTGTTCGCGAAGCCCTAAAGCAATTATCTGCAGATGGGCTTGTAAAAGAAATTCCAAATAAGGGGACATTTGTAAGAGAATTTACACAAAAAGAGATAATTGAGATATATGAGATAAGAGAGCTTTTAGAGTCCTACGCTATATTGAACCTTCCAAAAGAGCTTACAAAAGAGCAGCAAAAGAAGCTTACGGATTATAAAAAAGACTTTAAAAAGTACCATAAAGAAGATGATCTGGACATGTATATTGAAGTTGATTCCAAATTTCACAGATTTATTATTGAGTGCTGTGATAACAGTATTTTGATGGAACTTTACAGAAAAGTCAGAAATATGAATATGCTATTTAGAATATTCTCTTTATCTACAAGAGAACGTTTTGATGAGTCTCAAAAAGAGCATTCAGATATAATTGATAAACTGATAAGTGGTGATTATAAAGGCGCAGACAGGATAAATAAAACTCATCTGACCTATGCAAAGGATACAGCTTTGGAGCATTTGCTTGGAGAGTGTTCTAAAGAAGATGAGGATGAATAAACAGGCTGCATAAGTATCAATGGGGGTAAAACATGGGTATAAGAGAAGATGCAAAAGAAATAATCGATGCTTCAATTGCAAGTGCACTACCTGATAATGCGGTAAAAAAAGCTCTTAAGAAGTTACCTGCGTGTGATGGAAAAATATATCTGGTAGCAATAGGGAAAGCTGCCTGGCAGATGACTAAGGCCGCAGTGGATGAACTTGGCGATAAAATTACAGATGGTGTGTGCATTACCAAGTATGATCATGTTAAAGACCAGATAGAAGGGATCAGATGCTTTGAGGCAGGACACCCTGTTCTTGATGAAAACTCTGTAGCTGCTACAAAAGAAGCAGAAAAACTTGTATCAGGTCTTTCTAAAGATGACTTTGTTATTTTCCTTGTTTCAGGTGGTGGTTCAGCCTTGTTCGAAGATCCCAAGGTGTCACTGTCTGAACTTCAGGACATCAACAAGCAGCTTCTTTCATCGGGAGCAAGTATCACAGAGATAAACACTATAAGAAAGAGACTCTCAAATGTAAAGGGCGGCCGTTTTGCCAAAATGTGCGAACCGGCAACAGTTTTTTCAATTATCCTTTCAGATATAATCGGAGATCCTCTTGATATGATCGCATCAGGACCGGCGTACCCTGACTCAGCAACGGCAGAGGATGCAACTGGGATCATAAATAAATATAGCCTTAAAGTGACAGAAGATGTGAAAGCTCTTTTAACTGAGGAGACACCAAAAGAGCTATCTAATGTTACAACTATAGTCACAGGAAGTGTTAAGCAGCTTTGTGCCTCTGCATCCATAAAGGCCAAGGAACTTGGATATGAACCTATTGTCCTGACATCATGTCTTGACTGTGAAGCAAAGGCAGCAGGGCAGTTTCTTTCTGCCATTGCCAGAGAACACTCAAAAGATGGCAAAAAGCTTGCATATATCATGGGCGGTGAGACAGTAGTAAAGCTTACAGGAAAAGGTCTTGGTGGCAGGAACCAGGAGCTTGCCCTTGCTTGTGCAGAAGGTATTGGCGGCCTTAAGAACGTATGCGCATTTTCTGTAGGAAGCGACGGAACAGACGGACCAACAGACGCTGCAGGCGGCATTGTGGATGGATATACCAGTGAGGCTCTTTTAGCAAAAGGTATAACAATATCTGACGTTCTTGCCAATAATGATTCATATAATGCATTAAAGCTTGTAGATGGCCTTGTTATAACAGGCCCCACCGGGACAAACGTTAATGATGTTGCAGTTCTGCTGATAGGAGCTTAAGTCAAATATCGTTGTAGATTAGGGAGAGTATTCTGATATATGTAATCAGCATATATTAGAATACTCTCTTTTTGTATATGCGTAAGTAATTGGCTCCGTACGCCACCATTGACTGAACCTGAGGAAAACGCCTTGGTCAACGAGCCGACGGTGAGGATGATGGGAACAGTAGATTTTCTCGCACCGTCGGATTCAGCATTGTAGCGTTTTCCTCAGCCCCCGTCAATGGCAAGCACCTTCGGTGTGGCTGGGGGAAGATGCCTCAGGATCCAATTCCGAGAACAGTAGGGGATGAAGGCGCCTCGGACTCTGAATTCAGTGGCAGCAGAAGCGGCTAGTTTCTAGGGAACA
>NZ_SVFW01000065.1 GCF_015056685.1 Butyrivibrio sp.
CAGTTGGTAGAGCAGAGGACTGAAAATCCTCGTGTCGTTGGTTCGATTCCGACTCTAGGCATCTTTTTTATTAATTCCTTAACTCAGTAGACTGAAATTGTTTACTGAGTTTTTTTATGATTTTTATACTTTTAACTGATAATTATGGTAATATTAAACAAGTTAATGTATGTAGTATCGATTTTTAAATGAACGGTATGAGGTATATGAAAAGATTATCAGCTGAAGATAAAAGAATAATCAAAGAAGTTCTGGACATTAAAGGATATGATCCGGATACTTTTGATCCTGAAATATTAAATGAGCTTGAAAGTAATGAAGAATACAGAGCAATCCTCAGGGAGCATGGAGGAGAAGTTCTTGGATCTGAAGAGTTTGCAAAGCTAAAAGAATTTATCCAGCATGGAAATGTAACTGTCTATGAACATTGCATTCATGTTGCTTTGTGCGCAATTAAGCTCAATAGAAAACTGTCTATTAATGGCCGTGAGAGGGAGCTTGTAAGAGGCGCGCTTCTTCATGACTATTTTCTATATGATTGGCATATAGCAGATGCACCGGGAAACATTCATCCTAAGCTTCACGGATTCTATCATCCTGGTATTGCCTTAAGAAATGCCACAAGAGATTTCGCACTTACTGAGAGAGAAAAAGACATAATTGCAAAGCATATGTGGCCGCTTACTATCAATCCACCAAGATGCAGAGAAGCGTGGATTGTTTGCCTGGCGGATAAATATGCTTCCACATTAGAGACGCTTAAGCTAAGAAAGGGAAAAATTAGAGTTAACTATGCCTGATCTTTACCAGGAACTGATAAACTTGGCAGAAAGTAATATGTATCCATTGCATATGCCAGGTCATAAGAGGAATGAGCTAAGCACCCCGATGAAGGGTGCTTTTCGTTGTGATATAACGGAAATTGACGGATATGATAATCTTCATGACGAAACAGGGATCATACTAGAGGCTGAAGAGAGGGCCAATAAGCTCTACGGAGCAGATAAGACATACTTTCTGGTAAATGGCAGTACAAGTGGTGTCTTGGCAGCTATATCAGCAGCCGTTTCAAAAAACGGAAAAATTCTTGCAGCCAGGGGAAGTCATAAATCATTTTATCATGCTGTATATCTTAGAAATCTGAATGTTAAATATCTTCCGTATAAGCAAATCGAGGGGCTGAATATTCCGGATAGTTTTTCTGCTGATGACATTGAGCATAATATAGATGATACCATTGAAGCAGTTTTTATCACATCTCCTACGTATGAAGGAATATGTTCAGATATCCGAAAAATTTCTGAAATATGCCATAGAAGAGGCATCCCATTAATTGTGGATGCAGCTCACGGAGCGCATTTTGGACTCGGTACTAATGGAACGCAGGACACAATGTTTAATAAAGAAAAGGAAGCAAATGAAGCATCAGCGGAGGCAGGATATATATCAGTCCCTGAAAATGCTGTTTCTCAGGGGGCAGATATTGTTATACATAGTGTGCACAAGACTTTACCATCGATGACACAAACGGCGCTGATCCATGTATCAGGGGACCTCATAGATAGAGCCAGATTAAAGCGCTTTTTGAGGATATATCAATCCAGTAGTCCATCTTATGTGCTTATGTCATCTATAGATCTGTGTATAAAAGAAATGGAAGAAAACGGTAACAGTTACATAGAGAATCTATTAAAATTCCGGAATAGGATTCAAAGAAAAACTTCTGATTGCAAGGTTTTGAAGGTAATTGGCAAAAATGTAATAGATGATCCCTCAAAAGTACTAGTTTCTGTCCAAGATAGCACAATGACAGGAGAGCAGTTATATGATATACTTCGTGAGGAGTATGGACTTCAGTTGGAAATGGCTGGAGAAAATACTGTTTTGGCTATCATTACAGGTTGGGATAAAGAGGAAGGAATAAACCGCTTTATAAACGCTTTAACAGAAATAGATAAAGGTCTTTCTGTTGTCAAAGATAATCGAGTTTCCCACAAAATCTCTTTTATACCTCCGCGGAAAATGAATATTTGCGATGCATGGGATGCTGATAGTGAGTTTGTTCCATTTAGCGATGCCGAAAACAGGATTGCAGCAGAGTTCGTAAATCTATATCCGCCGGGAATACCTGTTATTGTACCGGGAGAAGTTTATACAAAAGAAATAATTGATACTGTTAAGTCATATCTAGATCAAGGGCTTAACGTTCAGGGAATAGAAAAAAAGGAAGGTTTTTTATGCGTAAGACAAAAATAATTTGTACAATTGGACCAGCAAGTGAGAGTGAAGACAAGCTCCGCGAGATAATGCTTGCAGGAATGAATGTAGCCCGTTTTAATTTTTCACACGGTTCTCACGAGGAACACAAGAGAAAATACGACAGAATAAAGAAACTTAGAGACGAGCTCGGATTACCTATCGCTGTTATGCTTGATACAAAGGGCCCTGAGATCAGATTGAAGGATTTTGAAAAAGGTAAGGTAGAGCTGACAGCAGGACAGAAGTTTACTCTTACATCCCGTGATATTATGGGAACTGAGTCTGAAGTTGCAATTACCTACAAAGAGCTTACTAATGACTGCCACAAGGGAATGACTATCCTTATTGATGATGGTCTTATTGAGCTTAGAGTAGAGGAAGTTACAGAGACAGATATTGTCTGCACAGTTGTAAATGGTGGACCTGTTTCAGATAAAAAGGGTGTAAACGTACCAGGCGCTGAGCTTACAATGCCTTATCTTAGCGAGCAGGACAGAGGCGATATCGAATTTGGTTGCGAGCAGGGCTTTGATTTTGTTGCAGCTTCTTTTGTAAGAACTGCAGATGACGTACTTGCTATTCGAGAGGTATTAAAGGCTAAAAACAGCCCAATGAAGATCATTGCAAAGATCGAGAGCACACAGGGTATCAAGAATCTTGAGTCTATTCTTGATACAGCTGATGGAATCATGGTTGCCCGTGGAGATATGGGTGTTGAGGTTCCATTTGAAGATGTTCCTGTAATTCAGAAGGATATGATCAAGCTTGCTGAATCTAAGGGTAAATATGTTATCACAGCTACACAGATGCTCGATTCAATGATCCATCATCCACGTCCAACACGTGCTGAGGTTACTGACGTAGCTAACGCTATTTACGATGGAACAACAGCAATCATGCTTTCAGGAGAGACAGCATCAGGTGATTATCCTGTAGAGGCTGTTAAGACAATGGCCAGAATCGCAGAGCGTACAGAAGCAGATATTGATTACGTTGGAAGACTTCATAAAAGAGATTACGCTCCTTCAGATGTTACAAATGCCATTTCTCATGCAACATGTAACATTGCAGCAGAGGTAAATGCGGATGCTATCCTTACAGTAACAATGTCCGGATTTACAGCAGGAATGGTTTCAAGATACAAACCAAATTGCCAGATCATTGCATGCACTATCAATCCTACAGTTTGCAGACAGGCAAACCTTATGTGGGGCGTAACACCACTTCACATCAGACAGGAAGATACTGCTGATGAGCTCTTTAAAGAGGCAATCAATTCAGCCAAAAATGCAGGCTACTTAAAGAGTGGAGATAAAGTTGTTCTTACAGCAGGTGTACCACTTGGAATTCCTGGAAGAACAAATATGATTCGTGTAGAGGAGCTTTAATTAAGCTAATGGGAAAGATATTTCTTTTAATGGGAAAGAGCACCTCGGGTAAAGACACAATTTACAAGGAGCTTATTAAAAATGAAAAGCTTGGCCTTGATAAAGTTGTGCCTTACACAACCAGACCCATGAGAGATGGTGAGAAGGACGGGGTTCAGTACTTTTTTAAAAAAGAAAATGAATATCTGGAGTTGAAGTCGCAGGGCAAGATCATCGAGGAGAGGACCTATTACACCCATTATGGTGAATGGAGATATTTCACGGTGGATGATGGGCAGATCAATCTTAAAGATGGAAACTACCTTGTGATTGGTACATTGGAATCATATTGCTACATAAGAGATTATTTTGGAAAAGACAACGTGGTGCCTTTGCTTATAGATGTAGAAGCCAAAATACGTCTAAGAAGGGCTATGGATCGAGAGGATAAGCAGGAGCATCCCAAATATGATGAGATGTGCAGGCGTTTTCTTGCAGATGAAGAGGACTTTAGCGAGGACAAGATAGAGTCTGCAGGCATTACAGAAAGATTTACCAATAACGCCAAAATAGAATCATGCATAGATGAAATAACAGAATACATTGCTCAGAAAATAGGATAAAATATTAATGTAACTATGGCTGCTTTATCAGCGGGGGCAAAGTATGGATATTAGGGTAAATAATATTCAGCAGACAAATCAGGTTCAGGCGCAGGAACAGGTTCAGGAAGCTTCTGGTGATTTTAAATTTGTTCTTACCAGTAAGCTTGAGGATTCAAATCTGGCAGAGCGCCTAAATCTTATGTTGCAGGACATTGTCCAGCAGGGACAAAAGATTGGTAAACGCAATGATATCAAGGATATGCAGCGTTATCGACTGTTGATAAAAGATTTTTTGAATGAAGTAGTCACTAGATCCCATGTCTTTTCCAGAGAAAACTTCCTGGATAGAAAGGGAAGGCACCGTGTCTATGGAATAATAAGGCAGGTGGATGATGAACTGGATGAGCTTGCAAGAGAGCTTGTTAAGGATGAAAAAGACAACATTGGGATTCTTGCCAAGATAGGGCAAATAGAGGGGCTTTTGTTGGATATATTTACCTGAGGGAGTAAAGATGGCGGATTTTTCCGATATTATAGATCAAGTTCAGATGAAAGAGCACATGCAGAATGCGCTCTTAACGGATAAAGTATCTCATGCGTATATAATATCCGGGGAAACCGGCTCAGGAAAAGAGTTTATAGCAAGAGTTTTTACCAAGGCTCTATTATGTGAGCACAGGCTTGAAAAAAATGGGATGATAGAAAGCTGCAACGAGTGTCCTTCCTGTATAAAAGCACTTAGCGGTAATCATCCTGATATTATTACTCTTACCCATGAGAAACCGGGGAGTATCGGTGTTGATGATATAAGACACGGACTTAGGGATGATGTGGTGATCAGACCATATGAGAGTAATCGTAAGATTTATATAATTCCAGAAGGCGAGAAGATGACACCGGCGGCGCAGAATGCACTTCTTAAGACGCTAGAGGAGCCACCTTCATATATAGTTATTATTATTCTTACCAATAACTTAAATGCCTTTCTTCCCACAATAATCAGTAGATGCATAGTGTTGCCAATGAAGCCGGCAAAGGATGATTCCATAAAGAAGTATCTTATGGAAAATTGTCACGTAGTCGATTATAAGGCTATGTTGTGCGCATCTTTTGCGAGAGGTAATGTAGGTAAAGCTTTAGACCTTGCATCAAACGAAAAATTTGATAATCTGAAAAACGGAACAATCGAGCTTATTTCCAAGTTAAAAGCTTTGGAAATTCACGATATGATGGACAGAGTCCATGAAATACTCGCACCGGATGAAGAAAGCGAGAAGACAAGCAAAAAAGGAATCGACACCGGGGCACTTGAGGACTTTTTGGATGTTCTTATTTTTTTATTCAGAGATATGCTTGTCTATAAGGCTACAGAAAACGAGGATCACTTGATTTTCTCTGATAAGATATCGTATATTAGAAGTGTTACTGAAAAGTGTTCTTACACACAAATAGATCAGATGATCCATGATTTGGAGAGAGCCAAAAACAGGATCAATTCGAATGTTAATATAGATTTGGCATTGGAGCTGATGCTCCTTGCTGTTAAGGAGAATTTATGACAAGAGTAATCGGCGTCAGATTTAGAACGGCCGGAAAGATATATTTCTTTTCACCAGGAAAATATGTGATAAAAAAGGGCGACCATGTAATTGTAGAAACTGCGCGTGGCGTTGAGTATGGAACAGTTGTTGGCGAGCCCAGAGAAGTTGAGGATGACGAGGTCGTAAAGCCTTTAAAGCCTGTACTTAGAACAGCCAGCACCAAGGATGATGAGCAGGAGAAGGCCAATAGGGAAAAAGAAAAAGAGGCATTCAGAGTTTGTCTCGAAAAGATCAGGAAACATAATCTTGATATGAAGCTCATCGATGCTGAATATACTTTTGATAACAATAAGATTCTTTTCTACTTTACTGCAGATGGACGAATTGACTTCAGAGAGCTGGTAAAGGATCTTGCAGCTGTTTTCAAGACCAGAATTGAACTCAGACAGATCGGTGTAAGAGATGAGACCAAGATAATCGGCGGTTATGGTATTTGCGGAAGACCACTTTGCTGCCACTCATATTTGTCAGATTTTGTTCCTGTTTCCATCAAGATGGCCAAGGAACAGAGCTTATCACTTAACCCTACGAAGATATCAGGCGTGTGTGGAAGGCTTATGTGCTGCCTTAAGAACGAAGAGGATGTGTACGAAGAGCTTAACAGAAAGATGCCTGGAATCGGTGATATCTGTAAGGCGAAGGATGGACTTGAAGGCGAAGTGTCAAGTGTAAATATCCTCAGACAGACAATCAAGATTCTTGTGGACGTGGATGATGAGAAGGAAGTTCACGAGTACAAGATTGATGACATAGAGTCTATTAGAAAGAAACCAAAGAAAAAGAATCAGAATAATAAAAAGAATTCTCAGGAAGATGAGGAGATAAAAGAACTCGAGAAGCTTGAGAAGATTGAAAAACAGGAAGGAAAGTCAAAACTTGGGGACAATTGATCTAAAGCCCGGAGAAAGACTGGACGATCTGCAGCGGAACGGTTATAGAATCATTCAGGATCCGGACAAATTCTGCTTTGGAATGGATGCAGTTCTTTTGTCTGGGTTTGCGTCAGCACCGGATGGAGGAAGAGTCCTTGATCTTGGAACCGGAACAGGAATTATTCCAATACTAATGGCAGCCAAGACAGGTGCAAAAGAGCTTGTGGGACTTGAGATACAGCCTGAAAGCGCCGAAATGGCAAATCGCAGTGTGATTCTTAATGACCTGGAAGAAAAAGTAAAGATAGTCGAGGGAGACATTAAGGAGGCAGGCGAGTTATTCGAAGCTGCCTCTTTTGACGTTGTTACGAGTAATCCACCCTACATGATCGGTGGGCATGGGCTTCAGAATCCTGACGGGCCAAAGGCGATAGCAAGGCATGAGGTGCTGTGCGACCTTGAGGATGTTATAAAGGCAGCAGCCAGGTGTCTTAAGCCCGGAGGAAAGTTTTACATGGTCCACAGGCCATTCAGGCTGGCAGAGATAATGGTGGTCATGAACAGGTACAAGCTCGAGCCAAAGAGGATGAGGCTTGTTTATCCATTTATAGATAAAGAGCCCAGCATGGTCCTCATAGAAGGTGCCCGTGGTGGAAAATCCAGGATCACAGTTGAGCCGCCGCTTATAATATATGAATCTCAGCACAAATATACTAAAGAGATTTATGATATTTATGGTTTCTGAACAGTGGATTCAGGTGGTTTAACCGGGCAAAAAAGTATAAACCATAATTGAACATTTTTAGACAGGTAATAAGATGCAGGGAAAGTTATTTTTATGTGCAACTCCGATAGGTAATCTGGATGATATGACATTCAGAGTTTTAGAGACTCTGAAAAGCGTTGATCTGATTGCTGCGGAGGACACAAGAAACAGCATAAAACTGCTCAATCATTTCGACATACATACAGAAATGACGAGCTATCATGAATATAATAAATTCGATAAGGCAAAATGGCTTATTGAAAAGATGCTTTCAGGGACTAATGTTGCACTGATCACAGATGCGGGAACTCCGGCGATATCTGATCCGGGAGAGGTTTTGGTGGCAGAATGCCACAAGGCAGGAATCACAGTAACTTCGCTTCCGGGACCTGCAGCTTGTATCACGGCCCTTACTCTTTCAGGGCTCAGCACCAGAAGATTCTGTTTTGAAGGTTTTTTGCCCTCCTCTGATGACAAGAAATCCAGAAAAAGAATCCTCGAGGATCTGCAGGATGAGTCCAGGACCATGATAGTCTATGAGGCGCCTCATCATTTAAAGGCGGCATTAAATGATCTGTATGAGACTCTCGGAAACAGAAGGATCTCAATTTGCAGGGAGCTCACCAAGAAATTTGAAGAGGTTACACCAACTACAATAGAAGAAGCAATTTCTTTTTATGAAAAAAATGAGCCAAGAGGCGAATATGTTCTGGTCATTGAGGGCAAAAGCCTAAAGGAACAGGACGAAGAAAAACGTCTTTCATGGCAGGAAATGAGTATAGAAGATCACATGAAGTATTATGAGGATATGGGTGTTCCTCATAAAGATGCAATGAAGAAGGTAGCTGCTGACAGGGGTGTCGGCAAAAGAGACATTTATCAGGCTTTGTTAAAGTAAGATATTAAAAATAAAATTATATAGTGTCAGGCATCAGGAGGTTATATGGGAGAGAAGCATTATGTAGCAAAAAGGCCACCAATGGGGTGGAACAGCTGGGATTGCTATGGTGCCAGCGTAAATGAGGAGCAGCTTTTGGGTAACGCCAGATATATGGCCGAGCATCTTAAGGACTATGGCTGGGAGTACGTTATCTGCGATATTCAGTGGTATGAACCAACAGCGGATTCTCACTGGTATCATAAATTCACTGAACTTGAAATGGATGAGTATTCAAGGCTCGTACCCGCAGTGAACAGATTCCCATCTGCTAAGGATGGTAAAGGATTCAAGCCGATCGCGGATCAGATTCATGATATGGGCCTTAAGTTTGGTATACACATTATGAGAGGTATACCAAGGCAGGCTGTTCACAGAAATACAAAGCTTTTGGGGACAGATGCTACTGCAAGAGATATTGCGCATGATTCAAGCGTTTGCATGTGGAATACAGATATGTACGGTGTTGATGCAAAAGCTAATGGCGCGCAGGAGTACTACAACTCTATTTTTAAAATGTATGCGGAATGGGGCATTGACTATGTAAAAGTAGATGACATTGCAAGAGTTAATTATGCTCCTGAGGCTCCGGGTGCAGTTTTATCTGAAATTGAACTTATTAAGAACGCTATAGCAAATTGCGGCAGAGACATAGTTCTCAGCCTGTCACCGGGACCTGCTAAAGTAGAGGAGAAGGATTTTCTTTTAGCAAATGCAAATATGTGGCGTATGACAGATGATTTCTGGGATAAATGGGAACACCTCTACGGAATGTTTGAAAGATGCCATGCTTGGCAGGGAGTTGGCTGCAAGGACCACTGGCCGGATTGCGATATGCTCCCACTTGGACACGTATGTGTCTGCAATCAGGAAGGCAGTGAAAAGGGGCATTATACTCACTTCTCACACGATGAGCAAAAGATACTTATGACACTTTGGTGCATATTCAGATCTCCACTTATGTTTGGCGGAGAGCTTAGGGATAATGATGAGTTTACCGACAGCCTTCTTACTAACGAGAGAATCATGAACATGCATAAGAATGGCAGAAAAGCCAGACAGATTTTGAGAAAAGACGACTTTGTCATCTGGAGAAGCGTAACAAAGGACGGAAAGCTTTATCTTGCTCTTTTCAACATCAGCGAGGAAGAGAAGAAAATCAAATTAAAGCTTAAGGACATAGGTCTTTCTCCAAGGAAGAGATATCAGGCTGTAGAGATGTGGAGCAATGTGGCAAAAGAGCTGTCAAATGGCGAGAAGTTTAAGCTTAAACCACATACCGTATTGTGCTTTGAAATTGACAATTATTTACAGTAATTTTATAGATATTTTGCATTAAAAAACTTGTTAAAACTTTGACTTTGTAGTATAAAAGTAGTATCGGGCGTAATTTTCCGATATTTACAATGTGCAACTACGGGTTATCAGATTATTTTATTAATTTGTCCGTAAAAACAATTATTATAAGAAAAGAGGATAGCAAAATGGCAAACATCGATTTAAGCCAGTATGGCATCACAGGAGTAAAAGAAGTCGTTTACAATCCATCATACGAGCAGCTTTTTGCTGATGAGACAGATCCTAGCCTTGAGGGCTTTGACAAGGGTCAGGAAACAGAGCTTGGCGCTGTAAACGTAATGACAGGTATTTATACAGGCCGTTCTCCAAAAGATAAGTTCATTGTAGAAGATGAGAAGTCTAAGGACACAGTATGGTGGACATCTGAGGAATATCCTAACGATAACCACAGAGCATCTCAGGCAGCTTGGGAAGCTTGCAAAAAGCTTGCTGTAGAAGAGCTTTCAAACAAGAAGCTTTATGTAGTAGATGGTTTCTGCGGAGCTAACAAAGACACACGTCTTGCAGTTCGTTTCATTATGGAAGTAGCTTGGCAGGCTCACTTTGTTAAGAACATGTTCATCCGTCCTACAGAGGAAGAGCAGGCTAATTTCAAGCCTGATTTCGTTGTTTACAATGCTTCTAAGGCTAAGGTTGAGAACTATAAGGAACTCGGACTTAACTCTGAGACAGCAGTTCTTTTCAACGTAACAAGCAAAGAACAGGTTATCCTTAATACATGGTACGGCGGAGAGATGAAGAAAGGTCTGTTCTCAATGCAGAACTACTTCCTTCCACTTCAGGGCATGGCTTCTATGCACTGCTCAGCCAACACAGATATGGAAGGTAAGCACACAGCTATCTTCTTCGGTCTTTCAGGAACAGGTAAGACAACTCTTTCAACAGATCCTAAGAGACTCCTCATCGGTGATGACGAGCACGGCTGGGATGACAACGGTGTATTCAACCTTGAAGGTGGTTGCTATGCTAAGGTTATCGGTCTTGATAAAGAGTCTGAGCCTGATATCTACAATGCAATCAAGAGAAATGCTCTTCTTGAGAACGTAACAGTAGATGCTAACGGCAAGATTGATTTTGACGATAAGAGCGTTACAGAGAATACTCGTGTATCATATCCTATCGAGTTCATCGATAAGATTGCTCAGAAGGTAAACAAGGTTTCAGCTGGTCCTGATGCTGAGAACGTAATCTTCCTTTCAGCAGATGCTTTCGGAGTACTTCCTCCTGTATCAATCCTTACACCTGAACAGACACAGTACTACTTCCTTTCAGGCTTCACAGCTAAGCTTGCTGGAACAGAGAGAGGAATCACAGAGCCTACACCTACATTCTCAGCTTGCTTCGGACAGGCATTCCTTGAGCTTCATCCTACAAAGTACGCTCAGGAACTTGTTAAGAAGATGCAGAAGAGCGGAGCTAAGGCTTACCTTGTAAACACAGGTTGGAACGGAACAGGCAAGAGAATTTCTATTAAGGATACTCGTGGAATCATCGATGCAATCCTTAGCGGAGACGTTCTTAAGGCTGAGACAAAGAAGATTCCTTACTTCGATTTCGAAGTACCTACATCTCTTCCAGGAGTTGATCCAGCTATCCTTGATCCTAGAGATACATATGCTAACGCTTCTGAGTGGGAAGAGAAGGCAAAGGATCTTGCTGCAAGATTCCAGAAGAACTTCGTTAAGTACACAGGCAACGATGCTGGTAAGGCACTTGTATCAGCTGGTCCTCAGCTTTGATTCATTGACTGAAAATAGATTTTAGAAGTTTATTTGTCGCTCGGGATTTTTCCCAGTGATACATAACGAAAATAATTAAACCCACCATGACTTATTAAACGATTGTTTAAAGCATAAGTCATGGTGGGTTAATTCTTTTCTATGTATCATCTGTTCAAAATAAATCGCTCCAAATAAACTTCTAAAACTATTTTGCGGACAGATAGATGTAAAGCGAAGAAGAGAGATGAGAAAATGAGTACTTTTTTAGATTATGCACCGATTATCTTTATGGATATAAAAGAACCGATTAAGATAAAAAAAGTTGGCTATGAAATATATACAGAAAATGGGGCTAGAAGTAAGTCTTTTAACAGGACCTTTGATTTTGAAAATTTCAAAGGGGCAGTAAAAGTTATAGAATACGCGTATTACCTGGATTATGATATTCAGCATTTATATGACCTTGAGCATATCTGGATATATATTGATGATTATGACAACATCGTAGGAGCTGAAGGGAGTTACCACGGAAGATTTTTGAATGCTCTGGTTCCTGAGCTTACTTCGTTCAATAAAAAGGATGCTCTGGGTGAAGAGTTTTTTGTAAAGAGAGGCAATAGCGCTGAGATAGTTTATCCAAAGGGCAGCAGGCTGATAATGTACTCCCAGCCAGGGAAGCATGCAATGCTTTGTAGTCCCAAGGTGATGTACTTGTACACGGAGCTTTTTGAGAGCTGCGAAAGGCTGGCTGGTATCCACGGATTGGATGCACCGGAAAGATATCTTAAGGATATTCATATAACGGATGAAGAGAATGAGAAGGTTGTTAAGTACATAAAAGAGAATTTTTCATTTGAACCGTCAATGGAATTTGAGGAAGTTTCAATTCCTGAAACAGACTACATGCCCTGGGATGAGCTGGCAGAGCAGATTCCAATATTTATTAAAGACCAGCTAAAAGCTATACTTTATTGTAAACAGACGCAGCCGAGCTGAAAGTATATTGGCAAATGAGATAATAAGATGTTGCCTTTCAGGATTGCGTGCAATATAATTATATAAAACATAACCATGATTGCTACATTTTTTATAAAGGAGATGAAAAAGATGGAGAGAGTTGCACAGTTTCTTAAAGACGCAGGAACATATTATCTTGCTACAGTAGAGGGTGATCAGCCAAGAGTAAGACCTTTTGGTACAGCTCACATTTTTGAAGGAAAGCTTTACATTCAGACAGGAAAAGTAAAGGATGTGTCAAAGCAGATCCATGCTAATCCTAAGGTTGAGATTTGTGCTTTCAAAGGCGGAGAATGGCTTCGTGTAGCAGGTGAGCTCGTAGAAGATGACAGAGTTGAAGCTCGTCAGTCCATGCTTGATGCTTATCCATCACTTCAGAACATGTATAAAGCTGATGATGGAAACACAGAAGTATTCTATCTTAAGAATGCAACTGCAACATTCAGCTCATTCACTAGCGAGCCTGAAGTTGTTAAGTTCTAAATAAACTCCTCATAACGTGAAAAAGCTGCTCAGTGTTCTACTGAGCAGCTTTTTCAGTTAGAAATATTTCGCTTGATTTTTTTATTTTATAAATTCTCAACTGATTTGCTCAGATCTCATCGCTTCCTTTAAGTTCTTTTATCTTTCCAAGAATCTGTTTTTCATTAAAAGTAAAGAAGATGCAGGCTCCGATAAAGCAGCAGATAAATGCAACAAGTGCTGTCAAACGGTAGCTCTGTTTGGTTTGTGAAACAGTAATTGATGTGAAGATTACCATTGCAAGCGCCTGCCCCATCTTAAAGGCAAATGTTCTTGCTGCAAAGAACATACCGCTTCTGTCTTCACCTGTTTCAAGTCTTGTAAGCTCAGCAACATCCGCAACGCAGGCCTGAGGAAGGATACCGAGGATGGCCATAGGGATAGCTGCTGTTACAGCGATGATGAATCCCCAATGAAGACCTTTTCCGCAGAATACTGTGATAGCAAAAACGCAGCAGTATGCGAAAAATCCGATGATAATAAGTGTCTTTTTACCAATCTTCTTGGCAAGAAGGTTTACCAGAGGATAGAGCATAACACTTATGGCTGTCATAGTAGCAGTTAAAACAAAGGTCCAGGTATCCTCAATCTCCATAAGCTTGGTCTCATAGAAGGCAAGACCTGTCTGGAAAAGAGTCAGTGCAAAGAAATAGATAACATCGCTATATACGAAGTGACGGAACTGAACATTTGAAAAAGTCTGGGCAAGGGACTTAAAAGGCTTGGTATCGCTTGGTGTGCTGTCGATATAGTCTTTTTCATTAATATAAAATGCAGGGATGAGCATTGCGATACATGCAATTGCAGACATGATAGCAACTGACAGGCGGATAGCACCCTTTTGTCCGGCTACCCCTGTAAGCGCTCCTGCAAGGTTTGGAAGCAGGAACGAAATACTCTGACCAACGATAAAAGTAAATGAAATATAAGTTGAAACGTTGATCCTGTGCTGCTGTGTATCACCGAGCTCTGCAATAAGAGCGTTGTATGGAGTGCAGAACATGGTCATGAAGAGGTAAAAGACCATGAGCAGAACAAAAAGGATAACGTCGTTAGCTGCAATTACGGATGTCTGAGGAAGCGCAAAAAGTCCAATTGTGCAAAGTGAAAATGGAATTGCCATTGCGCGTAAGAATGGGATTCGACGGCCTTTTTTGTTGGAGCATCTGTCGGACCATCCTGCGATCAGAGGATCTGTTATGGCGTCAAATATTCTTCCCGCAGCAAGAACAAGACCAAATAATGTTAATTTAAAAAGAATCGGTTCCTGAGTTATGCTTGATGCAAAGAGCCCTGTGTTTGGATTCTGAGCATCGGGACTTCCGGTGTAGTAGTACACCATCCAGTTAGATACGATTCCGGATAAAAGACTCCATCCAAACTGCCCCAATGCAAAAATCCACAAAAGTTTGTTAGTAATAGGTTTTAGCTGTTTCATGATGTAAGCGTCCTTTCGAAGTTTATGGAACTATTATAACGCAAATCGGTTTCCAATAGTTAATAATAAATAGCAGAAAAAGTAAGTAAACCGGCAGATGATCATATACAGAATCTTTGGCGGTTTATATAGAGTAGTAGATATAGAAGTTCAAGGGAGAAAATCATGATCAGTAATCCTATACTAAAGGGCTTTCACCCGGATCCCTCAATCATAAGAGTTGGAGACGATTATTATATTGCGACTTCAACATTTGAATGGTGGCCCGGTGTCAGGCTTCATCACTCGAAAGATTTAAAGAACTGGGAATTAATAGAGTACCCATTAAATCGTGTGAGCCAACTTGATCTAAGAGGAGTTGGTCCATCACAGGGTATATGGGCGCCCTGCCTTACATATGAAAATGGAATATTTTATTTAGTCTACACAATAGTGCGTTCATTCTACTGCAACATGTATGACACGGAAAATTTCCTTGTTACGGCCACAGACATACATGGCCCTTGGAGTGAACCGGTACCGCTTAATAACTTTGGCTTTGATCCATCTCTTTTTCATGATGATGATGGGAAAAAGTACATGGTGTCGATGGTTACTGACCACAGAGTGCCCAAAAAGTATGCTGGAAGAATAGTTCTGCAGGAATATGATTCCAAAGCACAGCGCATGATCGGTGAGGCAAAAGATATTTTTACAGCAGCAGATATCTTTTTAGAAGGACCGCATATTTTTAAGAGGAATGGCTGGTATTACCTTTTTTGCGCAGATACCGGAACGGGCGAATTGCATGGGCAGTCAGTTCTTCGCTCCAGAAGCATCTGGGGTCCATATGAGATGAAAAAAGATAGACCGGAAAAATGGGAAAACGGCGATGCCTATTCGATCATGACATCCAGGCATTATCCGGATATCCGCCTTCAGAAGGCAGGCCATTGTGACATGGTGGAAACTCAGGAAGGCGATTGGCACATGGTTCATCTGTGCGGAAGACCAAGTGATAAAAGAAATCCGGAAACAGTAGAGCGATTTAAAAATGCCAGAAGATACATGTTGGGCAGAGAGACTTCAATACAGAAAGTTATATGGAAGGACGACTGGCCATATCTGTATAGCGAGATTGATGAAAAGATCACATCGGTTCCCCAGGACGAAATTTTTGAACTATCCTCTGAGAAAAAATTAAATGCAAGCAGTGCAGAATGTGAGGAAATTTCTACAGAAGAGAAACAGACGAACTTTGATCGAGATGATTTTAATAGCCGGGAGTTAAATCTTGATTATCAGTCACTTCGCATTCCTATGGATGAGAGATATCTTTCTCTATCAGAAAGACCGGGGTATTTGCGACTTTTTGGCAGGAGTGGGCTCTCATCGCAGTTTTCCCAAAGCCTCATAGCAAAAAGAATGACGTCCTATCACATGGAGGTAGAAACAGAAGTTGAATATGAGCCAAAAGTATTTAAGCAGATGGCGGGACTCATTTTCATGTATGACACAGAGAATTATCTTTATCTCCATATCACGCATGATGAAGACATTGGGAAATGCATAACATTACTAAAATATGAGAACAAGAAAGCGGAGTATTTAAGTGAATATGTTCCGATACCGGAAAATAAACCTGTGAGATTGAAACTTACGATAGACGGATCTGATGCAATATTTGGATACAGCGTGGGAAAGCCGGATAACAGCAATTGTAGTACAGAGCAAATTGCACCACCTGTAGATGCAAGCTTTTTATCAGACGAAGCCTGCAATCAGGGATGGTTCACTGGGGCAATGATAGGCATATGCACCCAGGACCTGACGGGCTTTGGGCTAAATGCAGATTTTGATTATTTTGAAGTAAGAACGGATTGAGGAAAAGAGATATGAATGAAATGTATTGTTTGTGGGCAGAGAAGGAGCTTAAAAAAGTAAAGGAAAAGCTTGAATGGGTTTCTGAAAATAATAAATATAAACTTCCTTATACCACAAATGAAAACGGTATATACGACAACCGGGCTGATTCTGAAAAAGAATTCCGAATAGACGACGGAGTAAACTGGTGGACTAACGGGTTCTGGTCAGGTATACTCTGGCTTTTATATCATGACACAAGGGACTATAAATACTGCGAATATGCAAGAATTCAGGAGAAGCTGTTGGCGCCTTCCTTTGAAATGTATTATGGCCTTCATCATGATGTTGGGTTCATGTTTGTTCCAAGTGCAGTTGCGGATTTCAGGCTGACAGGTAATACAGAGGCCAGAAGGACGGCACTTCATGCAGCCAGTCTCCTTGCAGGAAGATTTAATGAAAAGGGAAAGTATATAAGAGCCTGGAATGATCTTGATGACTGCGATACCAGAGGATGGGCTATTGTAGACTGTATGTTTAACATATCACTCCTGTTCTGGGCAAGCAGAGAGACAAAAGACCCAAGATATGCCCACATAGCAAAAGCTCACGCTACTACCGTCAAGAACTGTTTCGTAAGAGAAAACGGTTCAGTATGTCATATTGTAGAATTTGATCCTGTATCAGGAAAAAGAATAAAGAGCTACGGTGGCCAGGGATATGCTCACGGAAGCTCCTGGACAAGAGGCCAGGGATGGGGACTATACGGTTTTACAAGTGCTTACAGAAATTCAGGCGATGATGCGTATTTAAGGACAGCAGAAAAAATAGCGGATTATTGCCTTTCAAAGATAGATGACAGTGGGATCATACCAATAGACTTTGACCAGCCTAAAGAGCCGGCTTATGAAGATTCCTGCGGAGCCTGCATAATAGCGGGAGGACTTATGGATCTGTCTGAGCACATGGAAGATGAAGAAAAGAAAAATAAATATTTAGACACAGCATTTAAGATCATTAAAACCATAGCAGAAAAAAGGGCAGATTACAGCAGTGACTGTGAAGCAATCGTAAAGAACTGTTCAGCATCCTATCATAATAAGAAACACCATGAGACTATGGTTTATGCAGATTATTTCTATATTGAAGCGCTTTATAAACTTGCAGGATCTGAATTTGTAATGTGGTAAATCTATCTCCAATTGCTATTTCGATAATCTGTTGGAGTCTGCCCAATAAATTTTTTAAACTGCCTCATGAAATGCAGGTCATTTTCATAACCGCATATATCTGCAATTTCTTTTATGCTAAGGTCGGTGGTGGTCAGGTAATACTGAGCCGAGCGAAGGCGCGCCGATATTATATCCTTTTGGCAGGAGGTATCAAAAAACTCTTTATACAAGTGTTGGAAATGAGAAACACTTATATAAAGTTCATCAGCCAGAGCATTGATCGACCAGTTATTGGCAGGGGAATTATAAATGGCAGTTCTGATCTGTGAAAGCTCTAAATAAAGCTTTGGTGCTCGCTCAGTCGGAACTGTTGAAAACTGCTCTTTTACCAGCAACAAAAAAAGATGCATGTAGTGGTTGGTCAACGAAGCAGTATATTCTGAATTCTTGTGAAAAGACTTGGACATGAGTTCTACAACATTAGTCAGACTTCTGAAATCATATGGGTAAAGCACCTTGGATGTTGGAATAGAGAGCTCGTCAAAGAACTCCTGATCCTCTTTATCAAGCCTGAAGTGAATCCAGTCATCATTATAGCCAATTTCATCCCTGCCATATTTGATAGGGGATTTTGGCGGAAAGATTATAAGCATATTGGGTTTGGTCTGGATCTTTTTACCATCAATTTCAAACCAGGCATCAGTCTTGACCAAAAGAGCTAAATATTCGTCAGAAGTCAGATTATAAGAGATATTGCAAGGCTTTTTGTGATTAGAATCATAACCGCAGATCGATACCGAAATCATTTCTTATCTCCAAATAATTGCATAATAAGTCAGTTAATAATCATATTAGAACATAGTTTTTACCATGTCAAAAAGATTACACTATAACTACTTTAAGGAATAAAAGTAACAAGGGGGTTACGATGAATAAAGTAAAAAGCATCTTTGCAGAACTGCATAAAAATAAAGTTCTGTATCTGATGATGGTTCCAACTATTATATGGGTTACGGAAGTTTGACAGTCTAGCCTCATAAATCTTAGTTCATAATACCCCTCAAGCCCGCATAAAGACTGATATTTCAGT
>NZ_SVFW01000004.1 GCF_015056685.1 Butyrivibrio sp.
ACATTTTAAATCAGGATAGAGCATTCATGGCTCTTTTATATTAATTTTTCAATTTACACCATTATATGGACATAATGCCCATTTCACTGTGACAAGGTCATTCCGTCCGTATAACAATCCATAATAGAAATAAATCTTTTGGGCATATAGCGCTTTTGAAAGCTTCCAGCCACCTCTGATTTTTACTATTTTGGGCATATAGCAGCTTTTTGCGAGGACAGCCCCCCTCATGAAGTTCAAATGGGCATATAGGCCGATTTCAAGACTCGGGCCACCCGTTAAAAAGGTGGCTGTGGACGGATAATTACCGTATATACCCAATCGCCTGTGATAAAAGTCATGGTGAGGGGTGGCTGCAAGCCTGGAATCAGGCTATGAGCCCAAAAAAGGTTTTATTACGGGTGGCCGATCTAGTGAAAACTAGCTATATGCCCAAAGTAATACAGTAGCGCTCTTTAAACTATTACTTATAGAGTGGACAAATACAAACTACCTTTAGCCCCACTTTCAGCATGTAGCATGAAAAAGCTGCCCGCCCATGTTACCTTAAAATTAGTCCCCTACTGTTCTCGGATTCAGAGCCTGAGGCAATTAAAATCAGCCACACCGAAGGTGCTTGCCGTTGACGGGTTCTGAGAAAAACGCTACAATGCTGAAATCGACGGTGCGAGATATCTACTGTTCCCATCATCCTCACCGTCGGCAGGGCTGGTAGGGCGTTTTCCTCAGGTTCAGTCAATGGTGGCGTACCCAGCCAATAAATTACTTTTACATATAAAAACCGCCAAGATAGACAGGCAAATACACCTGTCTATTTTGACGGTTATCCATCTCTTATTATAATTGTTTTTTATTGTATCTCTCTTACATACTTATATTCTGCGCCAGCTTCATTTGAATTAAACTCGTCAAAAAAACTGTTTTCTCTGATTTCAACGCTCATCCGTCAAAAAATGCTTAACCACATTTACAGGATGCAGCAATTCTGTTCTGAAAAACTCCGGATAAAACTTAACCTGATCATCAGGTGCAATCCACTTAAGAAACTCTTCATGATCATCCTCGGTAAAACTGTTACACTCCGGCTCAAAGTCCTCAGGTACTTTCATGTAAAAGAAGAAAGATATCTCATATATCAGCTTTCCGAGATTAGACTCTGCGTCCCCATAAAAATAGTTTTCATTTATGAATCCAAGCCTGTCCACTTCCATGCGGACACCGGTCTCTTCATATACTTCTCGGATTACCGCTTCCTCAGCAGTTTCTCCGAACTTAATTCTGCCGCCTACAGAATACAAATACTCCGGTCTGATATTATTCCCGACCATTAGGAATTTTCCATCCTTAAGAATGATTGCTCCTACTCTGATGTTTATAAGTCCATTGTCACATGGCACTGTCATGTCCATACTCATATCCAAACACTCCCTCCAACAAACATATTTCAACTATATCAAAAAGAAGCGCTGTTTAACAGAATTATTACTGCCAAACAACGCCCTTTCTTAAGCGATTATATTTCTGCCTTATATATCAGGCTTCTCATTTATTATCTACTAATGTAAAAAATAATTATTCTTCTTCAGCCTTTAATCCATACTTGTTGCCAAGATACATAAACCCTGCAAAATTGTTCTCGGTAAAGAGATCACTTGAATCTGCTCCTGCCGGGATGGTAAAGGATATGCGGTTTCCTTTGTATTCTCCGTCGAGGAAGCTTACTTCAAGGCTTACGTCTGGTCTTGCAGCAAGTGCATCAAATACCATCTTGTGGAAAGAGATCCATCTGTCGGTGGTTATCTTAACTGTCTCGCCTTGTTTTGCTTTTGCAATCTTGTCTACTGTATTGGCATTAAAAACGTAATATGCAGATAGTGGAACTCTCACAAGAATATCGTAGCACTCTGTGCATTGATATCTAAGTTCACCATCTCTGTCTTCTGTAGCCTCAACTTTGTCCCACGCATATGTATGGGTATGAGGTCTTACTACCTTCTTTTCACTATCTTCTGCTGGTGCTGCACCGTCTTCATAAGCAATTGCATACATAGAAAACTTATCTGTATCTACGTCTACAGCATCCCCTGAGCCTGTTCCTATTATTTCTGCTCCTGAGTCATGAAATCTGAAAATAGAAAACAGTCTTCCGGATTTTTGAAGTCCAGATGGTATCGGGAACTTAACTTTTATTGGCGTTGATGTCTCTTTTATCGTATCTCTTGCCTTCGTGGCACCGTTTGCATCTGTAACTTCATATATAAGAGTAAGGTCTACAAAGCTTCCGATTGTAAGACCATTTGCTTCAGCCATTCCTTTAATGGTATCAACAGCCTCTTTTTCATCGTCTGATAAGTTTCCCTCGTCCTTACTGTCAGTATTAAGGATAAGTCTTACCGTATCACTTTCATCAACAGGAGTAACCCCTGATACTAATGCACGCACCTCAGCAGGGTCATTCTCTACAGAAGTCTTTTCATTATCAGGAGCGCTTCCATCTTGATCAACATATGTGTTTCCTGCCTGAACTGTAATTGATAATTCTTTTGACACACTGCCATATGAATTACTTGCTGTTACAGTAAATACGCTTGTTCCTGTGCTTGTCGGAGTTCCACTTATGACACCCGTATCTGATTCAAGTGCCAGACCATCAGGAAGTGATCCAGCTGTGATTGCCCAGGTAATAGGCTGCGCTCCATTTGCAGTAAGTGTCTGGTTATAGGCCTCTCCTTCTGTTGCTTCTGAAAGATCTGAAATAGATATCTCCGGAACAGTTTCACTTGGAGCTGAGCCCGTAACTGTTACCGTGCACTCTGCCTTATACTCAGTTGTTCCTACGGTAATAGTTGCTGTGATCTTGGCAGTTCCGGTTCCAACTGCAGTTACCTTACCGTTACTATCAACTTTTGCAACAGATTCACTATCTGATTTCCAGGTAATTGTTGCATCAGATGGTACTACAGTTGCTGTAATTGTTCCTGTTCCGCCCTCGGAAAGTTCCATTGTTGTTACGTCAAACTTAACTTCAGGCTTATCCGATATAGTAACATCAATGACTCCGGGTTCTGAATCCAAATGATCATCATCAGCTACTGCCTTATACCATACGTGATATGTTCCTGCATCAGCCTTCTTAGGAATTGATGTACTCCAGCCAGAGGTAGGTGCTGTAGTTGCACTGTCACTAATCGCATATTTCATCGTTCCTCCGGTTACTGCTCTTTCAGGTTCATTTAAAAGAGTCTGCTCACTACCGGTAGCAACAAGCCCTGTTATAGCTGTTGGCTTCTGATCATCTGCTAAAATTATCTGCTTACTATCAACTGTTATTTCAACTGTTTTTCCTGCAGGAGCATCAGTTGTTGCCTTAATTCTTACAAGATATGTTCCGGCTTTCACAGTAGTAGCCGTATCCGAAGCAGTTTTCCATGTAGTGCCATTATCTTCTGAGTATTCCATTGCAGAAGTTGTTCCATTTATCTTACCATCGGTTGCAGTTGCTGTACTTGCACCATCTGCTGAAAGACCTGTAGGGGCATCGGGTCTGGCTACAAGCGAAACAGCGACCCAGTCACCGGCTGCAACATCATCTGTCTCTGCCCTTCTTACATAGATCTTTGGTGCATCACCATTTAACTGCTCAGTAATGCTTGCTGGAAGAGTAGTCTCTTTATCTGTACCATTTAATGAAATATCAAACCCGTTACCTGGGGTTACCGTTTCAGCAGTATAGTCAATAGTTATCCCTGCCTTTGCATCATCTTCTGATAAAGAATCTGCTGCTTTTTTAGCTATTGTATATCCCACAGATGCAGTCACTGTTCCACTTTCGCTCGCAGATGTCTTTACACCTGTAAGTTCAAGCTCAGCAACATAATCACCTGCTTTTGTAGGAGCTGCTGCAAGGGCATCTCCAGTTTTAGTATAAGTTGTTCCACTCTTTGTCGCTTTGTAGTACTTAATATCATTTTCACTAATGGACTTTCCTGTCGCAGAATTGAAATTGCTAAGCCCGGTTAAAGTAGCTGCTGCACTCTCAGTTCCACCATAGGTTGTCCTTGCAGGTTTAACAATGGTCAGATCAACCTTATTATCTGTAAGATCGCATTCTCCATCAGTATTAGCACAAGTTGCTGTAATGACTGCGCTGCTTGCTGAATAAGTCAAACTATGCTCATGCCCAGGGAATTTTACCTTTTTTAAACTTGAATCCAAATTCCTTGCAGTTTCAGACGCATCAATAGGTGTTTTACCTGTTGTTCCTTCAGTGTCAGTCCAGCCGACGCCTTTCATTGTGTTCTTAACTGTTCCACCGATTGGTTTCATATAGCCTGATGCAATAAATTTACCCCCGCTTATCTCTATACTACCTGATATACCATAGCTACCACTTCCCCCTGAACCAGCCACAGCTATAATCGTTGATGAATCTGTGATACTAATGCTACCATTCGGTTGAATACCATAACTATTAAAGCCAGCTGTATTCCCGTATCCTTCTATTATAGAATTCTCAACCGTTAAAGTAGTACAATGAATTCCAATACTATTATAACTTGTTGCTACACCTGCAATGCCCTTGATGGTACTATTTTGTATTGTTAGTGGATTCCCCACATTTATCCCAATACTCGAAATAGAACCAGTTCCTGCGTTACTAGTTATAGTAACATTACTGATTGTTGTAGCGCCATTCAAATCCAATCCACGACTCGAAGATGTCGCATTCCCACTTTTGATTTCCAAACTACCAGATCCATAAATTGTTGCTGGAGATTTTAAAAAGATGCACACATTTTCAGCATTTGTGCCAGTGTAATCATTTAATTCTAATTTATTTTCTCCAACTAATTCTATCTCTATATTTAGATTACCACATAATGCGCTGTGCGCGTATTGTTCGTATATCTCGTTACAAACATGCCCAGCTCCCTTATATTGAAAATCAGTAAGTGTTAAAACTGGTACATTCCCAGAATCATCAAGAACAGCCGTGCCGCTAATTACTCCAGGCGTGCCAACTTTAACAGTCTGATCTGGTTGAGCCTTAATATCTACCCCCGCAACAAATAGCGTACCTGTTCCAATTGCCGCCTTTACTTCTATTTTAGTCCCCGGCATCAGTGTTGCCACAAGTATCACGGAAAGAAAGATGCCCAGTACTTTTCTGAATAGATTTGAGCTTTTTAGATTCATAAAATACCCCTTTCATTTTTTATAATAAAAAACCGCCAAAACAGACAGGCTATTACACCTGTCTATTTTGACGGTTATCCATCTCTTATCTTTTTAATTAAATCATAAAGTGTGCTGTGCTTGAGCAGAGCACTTAATGAGGACAAGTCTGTGACGCAGTCCGAATTTAGTGCGAGCCATAGCTGTACACTTAATGAATGCAAGCGTATAGCGCAGCATGAGTTTAGTGTATCAGCTAGTGCTGTGCTGTGCTGTGCTGTGCTGTGCTGTGCTGTCAACGATTGTATTTCTTTGCATCATCTGGTGCAACCCCCTAAAATACATTCCATTACATGCGACATATTTATTTTATCACATTATAACGTTCGTGGCGATTATATAATATCGTTATCACGTTCTTTTTTATTGATTTAGTATATGTTATCTTTCTCTTACCCCATATACAACCATTCTGTTATTACTGCCTGAATACTCACAGGTACTCAGTATAATAATATCGCTTGTATCAGGAATATACATGATGTAATACAGAGATTTCTCCATTGCTTTTGTGTACATTTCTTTTATTTTTTCCATGGTAATGCCGTTTAGTGCTGCCTCTTCATAATCTCCTCCGAAAGCCTCATCATTATCGGCAAAATAAGCAGAAAAGACATGATAGGTAATAACTTCTTTTTCTGTATATACAACAAAATCCTGATGTTCTTTGTAGTAGTCTTCGCTCTTATACTGAAGAAGGGGATGGAACATACTACCATCTTTTCTGTTGTGCCCATATACTACTGTGAGCAGACTATCAAACGCTGGAGTAAAAGAACTATCAGCAAAAAAAGCACCAACATTTCCCTCAGATTTATCAAATCTATGATTCAGATAAAAACTGTTATCTGTCCCCTGCACAATGGGACCATCAATCTCACCATCGCAGGCACTTATCCATCCTACAATATCGGGATTAATTTCCTTTAGGGCAGCAAAATCAATCGGGTTAAAAGCTTTTTCATCACCCGATATTTCAACTGTGCTTATTGAGGCAGCACCTGATGATGCTGCCTTATAAGCTATTGTCTTTATGGCTTCATTTTGTGTTCTGTCATTCTTATAACCGATAGCATATCTGATAAGCATACTACCGGTTACAAGCATTCCTGCAAGCAGCAAAAACAATACTACTTTCAGAATCTTTTCCAGATTGTTACTTTTCATAGGGTTATCCATTTAATATTTCTTCTTTCGGATTCTTAAGTATGTTGCAAGCACAGCTGCAAATGCCAGCATAAACAAAAGGAACAGGGCTGATAAGGTTCCAACAGGAGTATCATCAGAAGTTCTTACACCTGCCTTTTGACTTCCATCTATATGGTTGTTTTGGTCATCATCAACTATCTGAGCATCTGTAGTTGGTTTCTTTGTAGTAGATACAGGCGTGCTCTTATTATCCGATGATTCTTCCTTCCTGCTATCGGAACTATTGTCCTCATCCTTGTTTCTATCTTCAGACGAATTGGAAGAAGGCGCAGGTGTAGGAGTTGGCGGAGTTGGCACAGGCAGTGGTGATGGTGTAGGTTCCGGCACAGGCGTCGGTGTTGGCATTGGTCCAGGAGTTGGCTCCGGAGTCGGTGTAGGTGTCGGTAAAGGAGTTGGCGTTGGTTCAGGATCTGATTCAGGATCCGTTTCAGGCTCTGGATCCGGTTCAGGCTCTGGTGCCACGAATGAAACCTGTACAAGGGTCTTAGCAGGCATATCATTAATGTCACTTGCAAGTGTAACAACAACTGAACCACTAAGAATAGTCACATTCTTAAAAGGACTGTTCTCATTCTCAAGAAGGCTTCCCCATACACTTAAGATATCTTCTGATGAAGCTGTGATATTTCCTTCATCATCTTTAACCAAAGTACCTGTATATGGCTCCTGCTTACCTTCTTCATTTGTATAAACATAACCTGAAATATCTACGCTGTAATAGTCACCTGCCTGATCCCACCATCCAACTGTGAGAGTATCTGAATATTTATATCCATTAGCTTCATCAGGCTTAAACTCAACAGACATAGCCTCTTCAATAAATGGCGTCGCATCATTGACGTAAGTATAGGACTTATCATCATCATTTATGAAGCCTTCATTTTCTCTGTCTACAGCAACGAGTTTTTTATATGTCTTTACTTCACCGCCTGTTTCAACATTGCCATCATCATCAGTAATAGCTTCAGTTGTGTTTTCAACTTTAAGATAGTGTGATCCCGGATCAAAAATAGAATTTGTAAATATCACATGGCAAGGATCACTATCTTTATCCGCTATAGCTCCGGATGCAAATCCATAATATCCGCCCTTACCTGTATCTTCTTCAATATATGTAGCTCCGGTTGAACCTGTGATAGTAATACTTCTTCCTGTAGGACTATCAGAAACAGAATATATTACTTCATCACTTCCATTATTAACCTTAGTTACTTCATATCCTACATATGATGGATTTTCAGTAACTTCAAAGGTGTATCTGGAATTGATTCCAACCAAAACTGCTACCTGTCCTGCTGCCACTCTCACAATTCCATCTGTAGATTCAAGGGCTGAGCTTCGTGTATAGGCACTCGTATCTGCAAAAGCATCATTCCTAAGCTCTAAGTCTGTAATTCCGGTCACATCAGATGCACTATACAGATAGTATTTACCATTAAACGGCACCTTATTTCCATCCGGCCTTACCAGTGACACTTCAAACTTAAATCCATATGTTGTAGGATCCTGTTCAATGACCTTCTCAATAATGAGACTTCCGTCATTTTCCATAGCAGTATTGGTAATATCTGTTGTATCACCTGTTCTTACGGCTGTTGTCTCATAGTAGTTTTTAAGTATGAAGCCATCTCCATAGTCATATTCTGTATCTTCAGAGACTTTATAGACAATTTCCGTAACACTTTGCGGCGCTCCGTTTCCATAAACATATCTTGGAAGTCCCTCAAATACATAGACCCAGGTATTGTCATCATCCCTTTGCTTTGGGGTATCAAGCATGATAGGATTTTCGCCATATGGATTAACGACTGAAACACCGCCTAAAACTTCGCTGTTAAAAGCACCAGAGTTAGTAGCTACTTCCGTATCTTCAGTTACAAAGAGCCTTATCATGGATGGTCTTATGCCGTGAGAATCAGACTCGTCTTCCCAGTGCTTTATTGCAGTAACATCTTTTGTAATAAGAGTATTTGTTATTACAGTTTTATAGGTATCTGTAGTCTCATCAAAAGAAGTTATATATCCGCTCTCATCTCCTGTTGTTTCTTGAATATAATCAGATGCTGCAGATACAAGGCTGTAACCAAGCGGAACATACGGCGCTCCTGTGGAATCAGTCTCTATAAACCTGTATTCATATTTAACAGGTGAAGTGCCATTATAATCTTTGTAGAGAACAAGATCATCTACAGAGCCCTTCCAGCTATTACCTTCATTTAATTCAATTAAAGGCGCAGTAGTTACATCTGCCCATATAGTTTCATCAGCAGCTTTCCTCTGAAGTTTTGCAAATATACTATCAGGCCTTGTCTTATACTTGTTGTTGCCATCACTCCATTTCTTTTCAACAGATGCACTTCCATGAGGAGTGTTGACAATCTGAGTCTTAAGTTCATCTGCGCCGCTGCTCTTAACATTTATCTTATCTACCTTGTCAAAAGAGCTGCCATTATAAACATAGTATTCTGTTGTAAACGAACTTCCTTCTGTCTCAGAAATATAGTAAACAATTGTCTTTCCATCTTTATTGACAAGTGGAAGATCTTCAAATGTGCTCTTCCAGTCAGGAGTACCTGTAAGAACCCTCTGCATAGCGACTGTTCCATGCTTAACAGGTAAAAGCGCATCCGGATTATCATCACCACTTGTAAAATTACCGGAATACAGATTTACAGTCACATTATTTTTATCAGCTGTATTATTCGTGTTCCAAATTTTCTCAACAGTAAGCGGATTAGTTCTTGTAATAAGGAAGTTTGTTACACTACTTGTCTGCGCTGTGTCACTTCCACCATATACATAGCTGATGTTATCAGTACCAGTAAATTCAGATGCATCCTTACTCTTATCCCTTGTATATGCGCTTGGTGTTGTAAGCTCAGCCAGTCTGTACTGGTATTTAACAGGACTGCTGCCATCTGAAAGTTCATACAGAGGAAGATTACTTACAGTTGCCTTCCAGTTTCCAGCCTGATTAACCTCTTTCGCGCTCTGGCCCTCTACATTTTCCCAAGTGTCATTTCCTGCTCTTCTTTGAAGTGTCAGGCTTACGCTATTAGGGCGAAGGCCATAGGCATTACTATCATCAGACCATATCTTTGTTCCTGTGATACTTGTAAGAGGAGTATTAACAATCTTATAGGCAAAAGAGCCTGTTCCACTGCTCTTTGCTGCTGCCTTTGAAACCTTTGTAAAGCCTTCCTGAGACTCTATATAATAGGCAGTATCAAATGCAGAATTTGCTGTTTCCTCTACATAGTAAATAATCTCATTTCCGGTCTTATTGTATTTAGGAAGCCCATTAAATACATGTGTGTCATTACCGGAAATTGTAACTTCACATCCCGGAACCACAGAAAGTGTGCCTGTTGTCGAATCCGCACCTGTACTTAAATTCTTTGATAAAAGCCTTATTGTTACCTCTTTTATGTCAGAAGTGCTGTTTGTATTCCAGACCTTCTGAACTGTTAATGCCTCTGCATCAGTTCTTTTTATAAGATGGTTTGTTACAGAGCTCTTTTGCTGTGAATCAGAACTTCCATCATAGCTATATCCGTAGTCATCTGTATCAGAAAATGCTGAAACCGATGTATCTCTGGTATATGCATTTGGAGTAGATAGCTCAGCAAGTCTATACTGATACTTAACTGGACTTGTACCATCTGATAGTACATATAAAGGAAGACTACTTATACTTCCTGTCCAGTTATTTGCAGTATTTAATGTTACAGTTTTCCCGGTAACAGTAGTCCAGTCACCGCTCTCTGTTTTACTCTGAAGAGTCAGAACAAGACTGGCAGGCCTTATTCCATATTTATTATTTTCATCATCCCAAACTTTGCTTCCTGTAACCTTAGTAAGAGGAGTATTAACTGCAACAACTCTGAAATCATTTGTGATATCGCTTGATGTAAATTGAAGCGCATCTGTCGCTGTTCCTGTAGGCCAGGTATCTCCGGAGCCTGACAGGTATTGAGTTTTGAAATTGCCTGTTGTTGTCTCTTTTACATAGTATGTTATAAGCTGACCGTCTTTATTAAACTTAGGAAGACCAGCATACTCGTACTCTGCGCCGTTACTTAATGTTATCTCTGCGATATTTGATATCTGCGTAGGTGCAGCTGAGGACGGGGCACCTCCCGTATAGTTATTACTAAAAAGAGCTACCTTTATTGTTGCATCAGAAGAGTCTGCATTCCAACGCTTCAATACCCTGATCGACTTATCCATAGGTACAAGTGTATTGGTCACTGTAGTAGTAAAGTTTCCATTTGTATCACTACTTATAGAATGAACTATAGAATATGACCCGCCACTTGATTCCGGAAATGTGCCGGCAGTATCGGTACTACCTATTTTTGTTTCTACAACACGGTAGAGATAAGTATCATTATCTCCAGTTCCATGGAACTTAGGGAGATTCTCAAATGTCTTACTCCAGGTATCGGTACCTGCAACAAGCTCTGAATTTGTTATTTCCTTTGTTGTTACATCTTCCCAAGTCGTTCCATTATCCTTTGAATTCTGGATTTTCACATAAATACGTGTTGGTCTAAGACCATATTTATCACTGTCATCATTCCAGTTTTTTGTAACAGTAAGACTTACAACAGCTCTTGATGTATCAAGCTGATTAACAAGCTTCTTAGTTGGGGATGTTCCCTTGATGCTTGTTATATCTGATGGGTTGTATACCTGATAGTTACCTGCTGTTACAGTTGTACAATATGTATCAGTATCTGTTTCTGTTGTGCCGTTTTTAGTCCATGTGGTAGTTTGAGCATTATCTGCAGGTTCTGTAACTTCAATAGTAGTCCCATTTTTGTCTACTATGCCTGTTTCGCGGATCCTGTACTCATAGTTTGCCCCACACGATCCATTGCTATTGGCAGTAACAGGCAGGCCGGTTAATGTTTTGGCCCACTTTGAAGATGAGCTAAGTGAATATGGACTATTATTATTATTATTGTACTTAGTCCAGTTTGAACTACCAGCAAGGCGATAATATACATCAAAAGTAATGGAACCTTCTCTCATTCCATAATCATTGCTGTAATCATCCCACATCTTTTGAATGCTAAAGGAGCCCTTTAAAGAGTTCTTTAGACTACCAAGTGTAAGAATACTATCCGAGGCATTGTTACTATCCGAGGCATTGTTAGCCTTTGAATAAACTAAATCCTTGACCGTTTTATAATTTGCCTTAACAAAATCTGAATTAAGTGTCTCTTTTACGTAATATGTATAAAGATTACCATTGACAGAGTAAATCGGAGCAACGATAGGGTTACCATATTTATCCTTAAAGCTAATAGTATAAGTCCAGGTTGTTCCATCCACTGAGGCAGTCTTTCCTATATTGTAATCAGAAGCTGTAAAATTAATTGTATCCGGATTTCCCTTTCCTGACTGTGTATTTGCAATGGCATATACTTCAAAAGAAAGTGCATCCTGAGTATCTGATACATTAGGAAGCATTTCTTTCCATGTTGTTCCATCAAAGTTTTTAGCTTCCCATACTTTTGTAAACTGTATCTTATCAAAGCCTGTTGGATTATAGGTATTCTTAAATGTCTCTGTCTTTAAATTAGCTTCAGATGTACTTGCAAGGCTGACTCCGGAATTAGCAAATGCAACTCCCACGTATCCATTTCCGCTTATGGCAGTATTTCCAGTGGTGGCTATTCCATCTCCGCCTCCGATCAACTTTACATCGTAACCGGGCATATCATCAGTAAGCTCCACTGCATAATATGCATAGAGCTTTCCGCTTGGAGCAAATATAGGATAGTTCTCCCAGGTGATAGTTTCCTGTTCCGATGCATCTGCATTATATGCAATCTGCTTGGTATCAAGAAGTTCAAGTGCGTCGCTATCAAGACCTGCAAAGCCAGCAGCTGCTGCTTTTGAAGATCCTTTATCTGCCTCATTAGCATCATCTGCATAGCTTCCGCTTGCATCTGTATGTCCATATCCATGGCCATCGGATTCCAGCTCTTTTCTATAGAGCCTGAAGGTTGCCTTTGCCACAACTTTCTGGTAAGTCTGCTTTTGTATATCCCAGTTTTTTATGATCTTAAATGTACGCTTATTTGTAGCTTCATTAAGCTTATACTGATTGGTCAGATCCGTCGTATTATCGGAATAATGCGGAATCATGATTTCAGCCGGAAGTTCATTATGTTCTCCCAAGGTGTTGTAAATAACTTCCCTTACCTTGTAGGTATACAGATACCCCAATTTGTCATACTTAGGGAACTCTGCATAAGTATCTACAGTATCATCAGTCTTATAAGTACCAAATACATACATGGACTTAAGCTTATTCAAATTCTGTGGAGACTTAGATCCATCACCACTACTGATCTCAGCGACTGCACCATTCCTATATGTTTCCATCTTTGCTTCCTGGTCCATTCCCGTAACATCAGGAACATTTTTGGAAGTATCATAGTCACTTACTCTGAATAGATAAATATAAGCCAGAGGAAGATTATCTACCAGAATCCCGTCAGGAACACCTACCCAAAGCTTTTTTCCTTCGACCCTTACGGTATCTGAAATACTTGTAAGGGTAAAACTATCCTCCTTTGTAAAGTATTTACCATCAACTACTTTTTCATCCTTTGCAATGCCGTCTTTAACAAGGAGCTGTTTTTCACTTCCAACTGTAGCGATTTCTATAGCCGCGTCATTATAGTCGTTATTAGCATCATTTCTTAATGGTACCTCATAATGTTCTGTTGTATATTTGGATGTGGCATTGTTAAAGGTTTCTGTTACATAGTAAGTGTATACATTACCATTGTCATCGGCAGCAGGAAGACCGCTAAATATAGCTTTCTGGATAAACTTATTTCCAGCTTCAACATCTTCCCATCTCTCTGTATAAGAACCTGTGTATGGAATAAGTGCACCATTTTCACCGCCGTCATAATACAGCGTATAATAAATATCAGGTCTTTCATTGCTCTTTGCATGATCATGCCAGATAACATAGAAAGAAACATCGCCTCTTTCACCTGCAGCTTTATTTTTATATTCATAGCTCTCAGACATGAGCATGGTTTTCACATCACTGGATCCAAGATCATTTGCGCCATCAATAAGCTCATAGGTTGGAGATGAGCTGTCTTTTTCTACAACATATCCCGTAGTTGTAGTATCTTTTGTGGCATTTATATTTAGCTCTGTCTTTACAACGCTTGCTGAATCAGGCTCATTCCCGTCTTCATCACATAAAGTTTCGTCTGCCTGCGGATTTCCCGTGCATATGAACTCTTTTACGCTGTATATATAGTTATTTCCATTCTCATCATATGCAGGATAATACTTACCACTGTTAGTAAATGAAACAGTAAGTGCATCACCGCTTGTAAGAGTTGTCTTTCCATCATCTGAATATGTAGGGATATCTTTAAATGCGACTTCCTTTTCGGTATCATTAACTTCTCTGAAAAGAGCAACTCTAAGGAAATCACCTCTTTTTCCAAGAACATTTGCAGAATCTTCCCATATCTTCTTAAATGTAAAAGTTCTGCTTCCTACTCTTGTATTGGTGATCGTAAAGTTTGTACCTGTATCATTTCTGACAATACCGACTTTATAACCCGGTTTTACTGTATTACCGGCATCTTCAATAGCAGTTATGACTCCGCCTGTTATGGAATTATTTGAATATGTAGGCTCTACTATAGTTCTGCCATAACCGTCAATAAGACTTATACTAAGGTGATTTTTAATAGCCTGAGCTGCATTTTCATCTGACCCTTCAGCCTTGAAATCATTGCCATCAACCCAGATGTAATTTTCATAGTCCCTGGCAGCTGACAAAGTCAGTTTATAAGGCTTTGTAGTATCTCCACCTTCATAAACCTGTGTAAATTCTCCGGCATCATCATAAGTACCAAAATAAACTGTGATATTTGATCTCTGTGATGTATCTGAATCATCCTTCCAGATCTTGCTCACGTCTATTCTTGTTTTGGACGTCTGGGAACCGGTATAGTTTCTAACTGACAGATCTATTCTCTTACCGGTAACAGTCTTGTCATATTCTTTTCCGTAATGGAAGCCTTCTTCTGTCGCTATATTCCCTTCAGTCATTGTATATACATACTGCTGTCCGTCTTCTGTGTAGGCAGGAACTGTCAGATCCTCTGTCTTCCAGGTCCAGTATGCACTTCCACTTGTTGGTGTGATTTTATTTATAGTAAAGCTTTTGTTTTCATCAGTATCAGTTTCGTTATAATGAATTGTGAATGTTCCAGAAGTTGCACTGGTTGAGTCAGGCTTTTTTAATATGACTGTGGCATAAACTGAGGCACTGCCACCATCTACTGCTCTGTAAAGTGTTAAAGGCACATCCCCTGTCTTATCATTTTCTGTTTCGATGCCCCAACTTCCGCTCCAGGTTTTAGTCATGGAAAGCTTTTTTGTTCCATAAAGCTTATTTACAATTGTTGCCTGGGCCGACTCGACTCCATCTTCTACAGTTGCTTCATAGGTTGAGACCGCTTTATAGGTATAATCTCCAAGTGTATAAATAGCACTGTATTTTCCAGGCGTAGAGCTATCCTCTTCCCATTCTGAAGTAAACTGCGCGTCCACTCTGCTTCCGGAAGTAACTGAGGACTCAACAACTCTGTATTCATATTTTTTACCTAGCTTGTCATATAATTCCTGGGCAGCAAAAGATCCCGACACTTTCTTCTTGCTTGAAGAAAATCCCGAAAGAGTTTTGGTATCAACATCTACCCATCCTGTGCTTTCTTTCCTCTGAAGAGTAAATGTACAGTCAGAGCCCACATAGTCACTTATTGCTGATACATTCCAATGCTTGGTGACAGCAGGAGAAATCTTGGCATTTCTGACATTACATACACTTCCGTTATTTAAGGCAACAGTATCAGAAGACTCTCCCGCAAAAGAGCCTTGTCCATTGTAATAAACTGTTTTATAAAGCTCCGACTTTGAAACTTCTGTCACATAATAATTATAGGTGTAACCCATTTCATCAAATTTGGGGAACTTTATGGCACTGCCTGCAAAGTCTTCAAATGAAAACGTTATCTCACTTGAATTTGCATGTTCCTGACCTAATGAAAATGAATACTGTTTTGCATTGTAAGTAACAGGAGCTCCATCTGAAAGGCTTCCGTTACTTGGATATCTCCACAAATAGAATGTTATGCCTTTTGAAATTGCAAGTGCTCTTCTATCTATGCTGTCCTGATCGCTGTCGCCATCGTCGCACCATACCTTCTTAAAGGTGAATGTGGCATCGCCTATGGCTGTAGCATATATCTTTTGCCCTGGGAGGCACTTGTCAGTTTCAGTACTGTCAACGCCATTGTCATAAGTATATTTAAAGGCAGCATCTGAAGTTGTCGTCATAACAGTATAGTAAAGGATCGCATCACCGCTGCTATAAAGCGGAAGCCCTGTAATACTGTAAGACCACACTGTCTTTCCTTCTGAATCAGTAGTCTTTGTCCATTCAATTGAAAAACCTGATGTAACTTCTTCTACAGCATTGCTTCCCACTACTCTATATAGATGCATAGTTGTAGTAGCGTCACTAAAAAGCGAATTTTGAGGAAGTGTTGGAACAGCGGCCTCTCCTGCTTCTCCAACACGCCAGGTTATTGTTCCTGTTATGCTGTTAGTAAATACAAGACTTACTTTATCTTCGCCACTTTCAGATATGTTTAGATATCCGTCAGAATTTAAACCGCTTATCTGATAGTAAGCTTTTTTTCCATCATAAAATGCATCTGAAAGCTTGATGTACCAGTCATATTTGGTCGTTCCATCTGACATATACATTGGAAGCTTGGAATAAGATATGCTCCAGCTAAATGGGCCTCCTACTACCGTTGGAACATTTGATCCCGGTGATACTAAAATAGGTGAAGAGGCTGTTACTTTTTCATATGTATCTCCATTTTTGTAATACAGCTCCACGGCAGCAGCTATTGCAGCCTCATTTCCATCAATTGATGTACTCGTTGTAAAAGGTCTTAGATCCGCATAGTTTCTGTTATCCTGCCAGTCCACGGTAAATAACGGATTTACAAGGGCCAAAATCTTATTTTCAATACTTATGGTCGACGTTGACCATGTTGCGTCATTTATATCCCTTTCAGGAGAAAGCACAAAATATGTGTCACTTCCTATAAGGCCTTTAGAAACAGAGTAGCCATCAGCTGTTTCAATCTGAATACCATAAAAGCCCGAAGGTATGGAATACTGTCCATTTCCTTCAGGTGCTGCACCGCTTCCTTTATCTACATAAACAGGTATATCGGTAAAAGAAAAATCAACAGAAGCTGTTGTATTACCGCTTCCATCATCAATGATTCCATTTACAGTCTGCTCCTTGGAGGATATCAAAATAACTTCAGAAGACAGTTCAGAATCTTCCTTTTTTATATCTTTCCCTTCAATATTTCCGTAGAGCTTTAATGTGACCTTTGACTCATTTCCAACTATGAGCGAAGCATCAGAAAAGACTACGTGAACATTCTGAGAAAAAGTCTTTCCCGGTGCAAATTCAACATCATAGGTGGTCGGAGCTGCTTTTAAAACAGTAAATCCATATGGAGAAAAGCTGTCAGTTTCAAATTTGACATTTCCCTCAGTATCCACTTCCGTATCAACTATTTCTTTTTCGTTTTCTTCTTTTACATGTATAAGTTGGAAATCATCTGCTTTAAGGCTATCTGTATCAATACTGCCAGGAGGCGTAATAGTAACCTTTACAGTATCATCAAGTTCAATCTCTTCTCCGTCCAAAACTACAGAAATATCAACCGCATAAACAACTTCTCTCTCATTTTCTGCAAAAAGATCTTTTGCTTCATCCATTGATATTTCAGTTACTATAAGCTCTGCTCCTTCAGGAAGGGTTCCTTCAACCTTAACTCCGCCATTTTCCAGAACCATGTACTCATAGATTATTTCTTTCTCATTTATAATAACTGAGATAACAGGAGCTTCAGTCTCAAGGATGTACTCATCAGGAAATACAGGTACATATTTATACTCTGCACCTGCTTTATCAGAATCGAACCTGTCAAAAGAACTGTTTTCTTTATCCAGTTCCCATATAATGCCTTCTATAGTTACTTCTTCCTCTACAGTAAGTGTTTGTTTTACAAGTTTATAAAAGCCTTCCTCGTCTTCAAATATTTCTTCAGCTTCTTCAGTATCAACCGTTTCAACTAGGCTATTATCTACTGAGCTCTCATCAGATTTTTCTAAATCTGAAATATCAGAAGCTGCATAGACTTTTAGAACAGGGAAAAGCCTGTTAAGCATGGCAGAATCCTGTCCTTCATCTATGCCACTTGATTCATCGCCTTCATTATTTCCATCTTCATTACTTTCTTCGTTCTCATCATTCTGAGACTCATCTATATCCTCATTGTTCGAATCACTTGCTTCTTCATCATCTGTCTGTTCAGGTTCAATTTCCTCATCCTTCTTACCTTCAGTATCATCATTTGGATTCTCAGATGTATTCTCAGTTTCTGGATCTATTTCAGGAACGCTGTCTGTATTTACATCTCCAGTCTGCTGACTCTTTTCTTCACTATTTCCGTCATCTTCTGCAACGCTTCCTTCAGATGCACTGTCTGTGCTGGCTTCAGTACTTGCACTGTTTGCTGATTCTTCATCCTCGATTCCTGAAGATGAAGCCGATGCACTCTCATCTATAGACATGCCGCTGCTTGCAGCTGAAGATGCCTCATTTGCTGACTTTTCCGTCTTTTCGACTCTTACCTTTATTTCCTGTTCTTCTTCATAAGACACAGTGACATTTAGTGCATCCGGGAAAGATATTTCATTTTCTTCTGCACCAAAATCAAGAGTCTGATTAAGTATATCTTCATCAAGCTCTTCAATCTTTATGATCTTCTTTTTTTCTTCTTTGGACTCCAGCTCACCTTCAGCAAAAACCCTGAAGTCCACGCTGCTAAGAAAAAGCACCGCACTAAGCGTAATAGCAATTCCTCTGGATAATAGATTTCTTCTCATAAACACTTCCTCATAAATCATAGGAAGCAATTTCCTATGATATAAAAAAACATAGAAAACACACCTACTCCCGTATGCTTTCTATGAGCAATAAAAATCTTGTAAAATAAGCGCTACTGCGCCATATATAGTTTTCCCCTCACCAACATATTAGCAACTAAACTGTCACTCAAATGTCACAAAGCAGAAACAAAATATCACGAATCTCTAAAAAAACCGTAAAAAAAACTGAAAAATTCATTTCCTCCTTTACAGCATAAAAAGACCTCCCATATAGGGAGGTTTGTTCTACTCTGTAAAGACAAGGGTTGCCAAAGTCTTTTCGGCCCAGGAGTATTGGGACATATATTCGCCACGAAAGGCATTGATTGCTGCAGGGTTTCCCTGGATGTAAGCGTAATAGTCACAATCAATCTTGTTGGAGTCGATGCCAATTGAGCCATATTTTCGTAGTACAATGTCGTTACAACCAAGATCTGTGAGAGTTTTGTTAAGATCACTTATCATGTTTTGGAGATAGGATTTGTGTTCTGATGCCTTATGGTCATCTTCCCATAACTTATCCTGTAATTCTCCTATAGAACACATTCCTCTATGGTCTATTAGATAAGCGCACAACTCTTTTGTCTTGTTGTAATGAAACATCACAGGAAGCTCGTCCACATAGAGTTCAAAGGATCCAAAGCACCGTGCTTTTATTCTGCCTTCCCACTTTAGTTCCTGAGGATAACGCAGATTATCAATTTCATCAATGATCATGTCTTTGGTAATCGGCTTCATCAGGTAGCCACTTACTCTTAATTTAGTAAATGCTTCCTCGATGTACTCATTATATCCGGTTGTAAAAATGATATTGATCTTGGGATTTACTTCCTTCTTTAGCTGTTTTGCCAGCTCAAGTCCATTTACCTTGGGCATCTCAATATCCAAAAATGCAACTGCAGGATCGCAGTGAAGTGCCATGCTTAAAGCCTCGCTGCTATTTTGAGTAGAGAATATCTCCGCGTCAGGAAGTGCCTGCTTTATTGCTTTACATAGCCCTCTAAGGGCGATTTCCTCATTGTCTACTGCCAGAATTTTCATTTTTCTTTTCCCTCAATTGGAATAATAATGGTAGCAGTTGTTCCTTCACCTATTTTACTATCTATCAAAAGTTTTCCATTGCAAAGACTCTTTAATCTGTATGAAGCACTGTATACTCCTACATGCTTTCTGGTACCGCTCTTTTTCTCAGTCTTTAGTTCTATTGACGAATCAAAACCTACACCATTGTCAACAACTATTACGTTTATGTTTTTCAAATCCTTTTTTACAAATATACTGATTGTCCCACCGTAAGGATTCTTTTCAATGCCATGTCTAACCGCATTTTCAACAAGCGCCTGAAGTGCAAGTGGAGGAAGCATAAAATCTTTTGTCTCTACCTCAAATATTGTTTCAAGCTTATCTCCAAAACGGATTTTTTCTATTGCAAGGTAATTTTTTACATGCTCCAGCTCATCTTCAAAAGGTATGAGTCTGTGGCTTTCCAGATCGACCATACTTGTTCTAAGATACTTTGCAAACATAGCTATGGCCTGCTGCGCATCTTCCACAGAACTGTCACAAAGAACATAAATGGTATTTAATACGTTATAAATGAAGTGAGGCTTCATCCTGCTCATAAGAAGATCTGTCCTTATCTCAGACAGCTCAATTTCCTGCTGCTTAATAAGCAGTTCTTTTTCCGCCTGAACAAATATCTGAATTACGACTAAAGTAAGAGTTACCATTAGAGGCATAAGGATTATGTCTTTAAAAAAACCTCTAAGGAGTGACCCAAAAAGAGGCCCAGCAATAAAAATAACGAAGGCAAAGGACTCACTTTTCTTAAAAGTCTTTAGCCTGCTTATAAATATTCCAATCATAATAGCCGTAATGAGATATCCTCCAAACTGACCTATATAGTACAAAGGTCCCGGAGTAAGAGAATCAGCACTTTGTGTATATATACCGCCCGTAAAGCCTGTAATGAACCAAAATTCTCCCATCACAACGCCTATCATGACAGATGCTTTGGCCCATATACTTGCCTTATAACTGGCCGGTCTGTCATAAAGATCAAGGTACAAAGTAAAGTGACCTATTACCATAAAATATGCAAAATCACTAATACCTGAAGCTAAAGCTTCAAGAATAAATTTATCTTCTGAATATGACAAAAGCAGGTAGTTATCCAAACTACCTGCCACTAGCATTAACACATCAAAAGAAAGCATAAGGTAAAAAACCTTCACGCTCTTTTCAACATTACGAAAACCATGCATAAGATTACCAATCAAGATCAATGACATGATGATCGCTGTATAAAACTGAAGATAAGCATTTATATATGCCATAAAAGCCCCCGGTTACTTAAATGCTACCAATCCAGTGAATTGTTCTCTATCTTCTTATCTCTAAGCATCAGGTCATTTAGTGCATCCCCCGGTGCTTTATTGTTAAACAATATGTCATTTACTGCCTGTACGATAGGCATCTCCACTTCATACTTCTGAGCAAGCTTAAGAGCAGCTTTGGCGCTATATACACCTTCTACAACCATATGAACTTCATCCATGGCTTCCTGATAGGTTTTCCCTTGTCCTATGAGAATACCTGCTCTCCTGTTTCTTGAATGCATTGAAGCGCAGGTAACTACAAGGTCACCAATTCCTGAAAGTCCGCTAAAGGTCTCAAACTTTCCGCCCATTGCCATTCCAAGACGCCCAATCTCAGCAATTCCTCTTGTGATAAGGGCCGCCTTGGCATTGTCTCCAAGTCCATATCCATCAGCCATTCCTGCAGCAAGGGCAATAACATTTTTGAGAGCTGCACCAATTTCTATTCCAAGCATATCAGGGCTAATATATACCCTGAAAACATTATTCATAAATACGTTCTGTACATATCTTGCGATATCTTTCTCAAAAGCTCCAACAACAATTGATGTTGGAAGTCCCTTTCCAACTTCTTCTGCATGAGAAGGACCTGATAAAACACATACATCACATCCCGGAATTTCATCAAGGATAACATCTGACATGACCATAAGTGTGTCATCCTCAATTCCCTTTGTACAGTTGACTATTATCTTCTTATGCTCATCATCACCTGTTATAAAAGGCTTCATAAGCTTTACAGTCTCGCGAAGATGTGCAGATGGAACAACTAAAACCAAAATATCCTTATTCTCAACTGCCGCCTTCATGTCTGAAGTATATTCAACGCTCTCAGGAAGCTTAACTCCCGGAAGCTTGTCTTCATTACCATGATAATTCTTAAGTTTTTCTACTGTAGATTCACTCCGTGACCATACAGTAACATCATGTCCATTATTTGCTAAAAGATACGCAAGTGCTATTCCCCAGCTACCTGCTCCTATGACCCCAATTTGTTGATTGTCCAAGTCTAATCTCCCATAAGTCTTAAATTAGTCCACTTTATTCTTTTTAAATATATAAGTCTTGCGCTCCTGACCATTTATGAGCTTTTTAATATTTCCTCTGTGCTGATAAAAAGCAAGTAAAGTCAAAAGTGCAACTATTATATAAACTTCAATAAGAGCTCCCTGAGGTGCATAAAACAGTCCCATCTGTCCATAGATGATCGTGGTAACAAGAAGTGCAGAATAATAGAACAAACTGCAGATTGAAACGATATGGAACAGATTAAATGGCAGGAAGAATGAAATAATTCCCATAATAAGAAACAGAATATTGAACTGTATACTGAGATAAACAGTAAATCCTGCAGTACATGCGATTCCCTTGCCACCCTTGAACTTAAGGAAGAAAGGAAAGTCATGCCCAAGTACAGTTCCTGCAGTAGTATAAGCCATAAACAGTATTATGTATTCCGGATTGGATCTTCCAAACAATAGATATGTTATGAATATGGCTACCATACATTTGAGCATGTCACCTAAAAGAACTACAGCACCTGCCTTTGGTCCAAGTACTCGTAATGTATTGGTTGTTCCGGCATTACCAGAACCCACTTTTCTTATATCTACCCCTTTAAGCCTTCCATAGAAAACGGCTGTCTGAATCATTCCAAAAATATAACCAATGATAATGCAGACAATTCTCGCCCCAACTAAACCTGATGTGGTCATTTATTTATCCTCTTTTCTCTCCCTGATAATAAATCTCAAAGGAGTCCCCTTGAATCCGAAGGCTTCTCTGATCTGGTTCTCAATATATCTGGTGTAACTAAAATGCATAAGCTTTTTGTCATTTACAAATATAACGAATGTTGGTGGCTTTACTGAAGCCTGTGTGATGTAGTAAAGCTTTAATATCTTACCCTTATCACTCGGTGGCTGCTGCATTACAACTGCCTGTGTCATGATCTCATTGAGAACACCTGTAGCAACTCTGAGTGAATGGTTCTCACTAACGATATCAATAAGATCATAGAGCTTTACAAGGCGCTGCCCTGTCTCGGCAGAAATAAAGATGATCTCTGCATAGTTCATAAACGAAAGGGTATTTCTGATATCCTTTGTAAACTCTTTTACAGAGTGGTTATCCTTTTCAATAAGATCCCACTTATTAACTGCGATGATCACAGCCTTACCGCTCTCGTGAGCTATTCCGGCTATCTTGGCATCCTGCTCTGTTACGCCTTCCTCAGCATTTATTACAAGGATTGCGATATCTGCTCTCTCAACAGCGCCAACAGTTCTGACGATCATGTAGTGCTCAAGCTCGTCCTTTACTTTATTCTTCCTGCGCAGTCCTGCTGTATCGATGAATGTATATTTTTTACCGTTATATTTAACTTCTGTATCGATGGCATCACGTGTTGTTCCTGCAATATCAGATACAATAAGTCTGTTCTCGCCTATTAGCTTGTTGATGATAGATGACTTACCAACATTAGGCTTACCAATGATAGCGATCTTGGTTGTATCATCATCCTCGTCATTAGTTGAGTCCTTGCTGAAATGACTTACAACTTCTTCAAGAAGATCACCTATTCCCTGCTTATTAACAGCTGAAATAGGGAATGGCTCTCCAATTCCAAGATTATAGAACTCATATACATCCAGTGAATCCCTGTTGAAGTTATCTACCTTATTTACACACAAAACTACAGGCTTTGCTGATCTTCTGAGCATATCTGCTACTTTTGAATCAGAATCAGTAAGTCCCTGCTTAACATCTACCATAAAAATGATAACATCTGCTGTATCAATGGCTATCTGGGCCTGATCTCTCATCTGTGAGAGAATGATGTCCTTGGAATCAGGTTCAATACCACCTGTATCAATAAGTGTGAAGCTGTGATTAAGCCATTCAACATCCTGATAGATTCTGTCTCTGGTAACGCCCGGTGTATCCTGAACAATAGCAATCCTACTACCTGCCAGAGCGTTAAAAAGTGTTGATTTTCCAACGTTTGGGCGGCCAACTACCGCAACAATATTTTTCTTACTCATAATTATCCTTTATAAAAGTTCATCTTCCGGAATATCAAATAGTACTGAAACAAGGTCGTGACCATCGCACTTTGATATTCCAACTTTAGTGTTTAGTTTTTCCTCGATGTCGCAAATTCTCACGTCATCAAGAAGATAGTCCTCTCCGCTTCGAAGAAGGTTTTCAGGAAGAAAAAGCTCGCTTCCAAGCTCTTTTCCCTTAAGCTGATTTATGATATCTGTTCCGGTAAGAAGACCTGAAACGGTAATCCTCTCGCCAAAAAACTCGTTAATTATCTCATAAACATGCACTTTTAGTCCAGTACAAATACTCATTGCCTTTTCTGCCATATCCCTGATGCAAGGATATACCAGTCTTCCTGTGGCAATTGATATCTCTCTGTTTAGGCTGTTAAGGTGCGTCTTGTGTTCTGAAACAGCCTTTTTAAGCGCTTCTTCATATTCATCTATAAGAAGTCTCATCATTCCAACGCCGTTTTCAAGCTGTATATAGCCGTCATATCTCTCTGCTTCAGGGAAATCTCTTCCTGCAAGGAAGTACCACTCATCGCTTGCATGAACGAAATGCATCCCATATTCATTATAAATCTTCTTTTGCCAGCTTTCTATAAGATCAATGACCTCTCCGGCATCCTGACTGTTAAAGGGTTCAAGCGGATAAAGCCCGTCTCTGTATTTGGAAAGTCCAACCGGAACTACTGATACACTTTGAAGGTTCGGTATATATTTGGACATGTCAGAAATGGATCTCTCAAGTTCTTTTCCATCATTGACACCCTTACAAAGAACTATCTGACCATTTATCTCTATTCCTGTACCCGGAGCGCATAATCTGTCTACTTTCTTAAGTGCTTCACCGGCGAATCTGTTGCCGAGCATCTTACATCTAAGTTCAGGGTTAGTAGTCTGAAAAGAAATATTGATAGGAGAAAGATGATATTTTAATATTCTGTCGATATCCGCATCAGACATGTTGGTAAGTGTTACATAATTGCCCTGAAGGAAAGACAGTCTTGAGTCATCATCCTTAAAATATAGTGTTTTTCTCATGCCCTTTGGCATCTGATCAATAAAGCAAAAAATACACTTATTACTACAGGACCTGTAATCATCCATGAGCCCGTTCTCAAACTCAATTCCAAGGTCCTCATCAAAATCCTTATCAATATCTAAAAGCCACTGCTCGCCATTTGCTTTCTCAATAAGTACATCCAGATGTTCATCCTGAACAAGGTACTGAAAATCAAAAATATCCTCTATGACCTGATCATTAATTTTTAAGAGCTTATCGCCCGGTTCAATATTTAATTCTTGTGCTATGCTTCCCTCATCGACACTGCCGATAAGGTGTCCTATATTCTTCTTCATGCCCTGTATTATACCATCTTGTCCTTGACGTGTCAGCACCATCGATGTTAAAACAGTAAATGTAGAACTATGTTCTAATATAAATATTTCAAAGAAGGAAGCGAAAAATATGCCAGATTTTAGAAAACTGGAAGGTACTATTCCGGTTGCACCTCTTAATCTAATTGTAATGGATTCAGCCAAAGAACTTGGTGACAGCGTCAATCGTTATATCTCAGAATTCAGACATGAGCTTTACAAAATGCCTGAAAACGATCCCGCTTTTCACGGTTATGTAAAAGACAATTACAAAATCGATATCAACCTTGACAGATTCAACAGTGGTGAAGCTAAGGCTACTATCAAGGAAAGTGTTCGAGGAAATGACGTTTACATTCTTACTGATGTATGCAATTACAGCATAACTTATAAAATGTACAATTACGTCAACCATAAATCTCCTGATGATCATTATCAGGATCTTAAACGTGTTATAGGTGCAATTACTGGCAAAGCAAAAAGAATAAATGTTATCATGCCATTCCTTTATGAAGGACGTCAGCACAAAAGAAACGGTATGGAATCATTAGATGCTGCTCAGATGTTTGCTGAGCTTCATGATATGGGTATCTCAAACTTTATTACTTTTGATGCTCATGACCCAAGAATATCAAATGCCAAGCCTCTTGGTGGATTTGATAACTTCCTTGCTTCATATCAGTTTATGAAGGCTCTTTTATCTCACATCGATGACCTTGTTGTTGATAAGGATCACCTCACTGTCATAAGCCCTGATGAGGGAGCTCTTGACAGAGCCGTTTATTTTGCAAACGTAATCGGCGCTGATACAGGTATGTTCTATAAGAGACGTGATTATGCTCACGTTGTTAACGGAACTAACCCAATTGTTGCTCACGAATTCCTTGGTTCTGATATTTCAGGCCGCGATGTTATCATCATCGATGACATGATATCTTCAGGATCAAGTATGATAGATACTGCCAAACAGCTTAAGAACATGGGAGCTAAAAGGGTATTCATCTGCACTACATTCGGTCTTTTCACAGACGGAATGAGCAAGTTTGATGACGGCTACGAAAAAGGTTACTTTGACGCAGTTATTACTACTAACCTCACTTACATGAATGAGGAAGTTACATCAAAAGAATACATATTCATCGCAGATATGGGTAAATTCCTTGCTACTATCATTGACTTCCTTAATCACGATGCTTCTATGGCTACAGTAAATATGCCAACAGACAAGATTCATGAGATTGTCGGCAGATACAACTCAGGATGTAAGACTCCAACTGAGCTTTTCGACTAAATATATAAGAATTGTGCCCATAACTCTATGTTATGGGCACTTATTTTTTATTCTGCTATATCAAATCCAATTATTACTTTAAAAAGGTCTCCGTCAAGCCTTATATCAAAGGTTCCTCCCTGAGCAATTGTGAGGTTCTTGGCAATAGATAGTCCAAGTCCGCTTCCTTCAGTTGTTCTTGACTCATCCCCTCTGATAAACTTTTTGGTAAGTTCATCGGCACTGACATTAAGCTCTTTTGCAGAGATGTTCTTAATTGAGAAGAAGGCTTTCTTTTTGCCTTCTGCATCCTCTATGGTGTACATCTCAAGATATACTCTCGTTCCTGAAAGGGCATACTTACAGGTATTATTAAAGAGATTCTCCAAAACTCTCCAAAGGTGCCTTGCATCTGCAACTATGGATATGTTCTGTTCCTGTGGCTTAAAAATAGGAGTAAGGCCACTCTTTTCAAACTTCTCGAAGAATTCGCCTATCGTCTGATTTATCAGTTCAACAAAATCTATCTTTGAGAGCTCAATGCTTATATTTCCTGAGCTGATCTTTGAAGCCTCAACCAGATCTTCTGTAAGTTTTTTAAGCTTTTGAGATTTCTGATCCAGTATATTTACGTACTCGATCACTCTCTCATTGCCTATATCTTCCCTCTTTATAAGATCCACATAGTTGATTATGGAAGTCAGCGGAGTCTTGATATCGTGTGATACGTTTGTTATAAGATCTGCTTTTAGCTTTTCATCCTTCATACTGGTATCTACTGCTTTTTCAATTCCTTCACCGATGGAATTAACTGCATCTGCTAAGGCTATGTTGTCTGAATGAAGTGCTGAAACGTCGACCTTTGACTTAACGTCGCCATTTTTAATCTTCTCTATAACCTTGATGATACGATCTCTGTCAAGGTTCTGTCTGTACAGATAAATACCAATAAGTATGTCTAAAAATGCTGCAATAACTATTCCTGCAAGGCCTATCTTAAACAGACACAGATTAATAACCACAAAGAAGATATATGGAATCCAGGTCCTTATGATCACATTACCATTGTCAGTAGTTGTGAGGATCAGATTCTTTGCTCCTATAATGATCATTCTTAGGATAGAATCTTTCCAAAGAGACTTCTCTTTTACCTTATCTGCAATACCATAAATAAGTCCCAAAAAACCCACATTAAATACAAATGCACCAAGGGCCGCATATACTGGGAAGTTCTCGAGCCGAACCATCTTCATGTAACTCATCTGTGTTATGACAGACACCAGTACAAAAGCACCAAAAGGAGCCGCCATTATTATAATATTCTTAAGACAGGCTATCTCTGTCTTTATTGTCCTTCCATTTACAACTACAGGTGTCTTAAGAGTTATTATAAACAGAAGTATATACATGAATGCCGCAACAAAGCACAGTATCAGAATTTGTGTCCTATAAGGCATATATTTGGCAAAGCTGCTCTTTCCCTGATAAAAATCATCGCTGCATGGGTAGCCTAAAGTATCTACAGCCACGTAAACCTTTATCTGATCAGGATACGCATAGCTATATGTTTTAAGAAGGCTTCTTACCACGTTTTCTTTTATAAGAGTGTTGGTCTCGTACTTAAGCTCATATGGGCAGTAATATATGTATCTGCCGTAGCCTTCAAATACACTCTTTATATCTATTCCGGTTGTTTCTCCAGAAAGCTCGGAAATATTTGTAAACACAGATGTACTGCCACTTACTGTTCTGGAAATATAGTACCTTAAGTTACTTGACTGATATCCATAATATGAAAGGAGCTTTCCATATTCCTCGAAGTTGGATAAAAGCGTTCCCGCAGCCTCCTCGACATTACTGCACAAAAGGCTGTACTCTTCCCAGTTTGATACAAGGTCCTCGATATTTTTCCCATCAACAGTCTGATATCTTGAAACGAGGATATTGTGAGTTCCTCCAGAAGGAACAGAATTGCCTGAAACTGTAAATTCAACACTGTTATCAGAAAGCCCCGAACTAAGGTAGGAATTCATACCACCTGACATAAGGTTGTTCTTGAGGTGCGTGTATGTAGTTGTGGCGCTTAAAAATGAGCTGCTCTCTTCTTCTGTGAAATTCCTTTTTTCATAAGTGAAGCCGCTCTGGGCCCACTTTAAAAGATCTGATACTGTATAAACAGCAGTGACGTAGTCTCCCGTAAGCGTTGTTCCTCTGTTCACATAGGCAGTTACATCAATTGTCTTTTCACTGTCATACTCACCTGCTGTTTCTAACTGGCTTCTGATAGCTATGAGCCTAATAACATCAGCGAGGTTATTGCCAAGGATGTTGTTAAAAAGGTATGAATCCTCATAAGCTCTGTTTCTGTCTGATTCATACAAGGTATAGGAATAATCTCCCCTGGCACCTGTAATGATTATGCTGGTTCCTGCAAATATAAAAACAAGCGAAAAGGCTATAAATGCCGCAAGAACATGCTGGATCAATGTAAGAATTTTAAAATTAATTGGCTTTTTTAACATGGTTCCTCATCTTCAATCTTGTATCCCACACCCCACACAACTTTGAGGTACCTTGGATCCCTTGGATTGATCTCTATTTTTTCTCTGATATGTCTGATATGGACAGCTATTGTATTGTCTGCGGCAAAAGAGCCGGTATCCTGCCAGATGCTCTGATATATCTGATTGATGGAATAAACTTTGCCCTTATTTTTCACAAGGAACTCTAAAATGTTATATTCGATAGGCGTAAGTCTTATCCTTTCACCATCAACAAAACATTCCTTGGAGTTGTCGTCAATGACAAGACCACCGGTCTTATAGATGTTCTCTTTATCTTCCATGCTTCCAAGAGTTGTGTATCGTCTTAGGTTGGACTTTACTCTTGCAACCAGCTCCAGGGGATTAAAGGGCTTTGTGACATAATCATCGGCGCCGATGTTAAGTCCCAATATCTTATCAGAATCCTCTGACTTAGCAGACAGGAATATTACAGGAATAGAGCTGAATTTTCTAAGCTCCATCACCATTCTCATCCCATCCATTTTGGGCATCATTATGTCTACAATTGCCAGTGATATCTTTGTTTTCCTAATGATATCAAGGGCTTCTATCCCATCGTAGGCCTTATATATTCTGAAGTCCTCCTGTGAAAGATAGATCTCGATCGCATCAACTATTTCTTTGTCATCATCGCAAACTAAAATGTTTTCCATGCTCTGCTCCATATCTTCTAATTCTATTAAATCAGAAAATTCTTAAGATTTACCTACGAAAATTCTTAAGATTTCTTAAGAATTTAACGTTTATTCGTTAATTGTTAAAAAAGCCATGAGATTTCCGCGCTTTTCGCCATGTACCCTATGTGAAAATAAAAGGTCAGGATTACACTTTGTACATATATCTGTGACAATTATGTTTTGGTCCGGCACCCCTGCCCTTTGAAGCGACAGCTTTATTGCATTCCATAGATATAATCTGTATTTGTTATTGGGATAAGGCACTAATATCTTATTATCCTCCAGTTCTTTTTCAGTATAAGCCTTGGCAAATTCCAAAGCTACATCTTCGCCTATCTCATAACATTCACCGCATATCGACGGCCCTATTGCACATACACAGTCCTCAGGCCTACTTCCATACGTAGCACTCATTTTCTCAATTGCTTTTTTGCCAATTTCTCCCCGTGTCCCCTTCCAGCCTGAATGAACAAGACCGATAGCTCTTTTTACAGGGTCAACAATATAAATTGGCGGACAGTCCGCATGAAACGTACCAAGAATTATACCCGGGACATTTGTGATCAGTCCGTCTATATCAGTGTAGTCTCTGACTCTTGCAGGCCCTTTTCCCCTGTCGCCTTCTGTGACAACTCTTATATTGGTAGTGTGTGTCTGGAAAGTACACACGAAGTCATCTAAGGTTTTGCCGTGTCCTAAAACTTCCGCTATCCTTCTATAATTCTCATCCACGCATTCCTTGTCATCACCACGTGTATAGCTCAAGTTCATGGTAGCGTAGTCGCCTTTTGAGACTCCGCCTATCCTGGTAGAAAAAAGATGGTCCACAACACCCAATTTTTCAATATCAGGAAAAACAATATATTTCACACCGTTTTTTTCTCTTATCTGAGTAGTTACTTTTTTTCCATATCTGATCAATGTCTTATCTGTCATTTTTCTTCCTCATTTAGTATCTATCGTATTTACACACTTTATCATAATTTGATAAACTCTACCATATAGACAAATTGGGAGCTTAGCATAATGAAAAATACTATAAAAATAATTCCACTTGGTGGTTTTGATAAAATCGGCATGAACATGACTATTATCGAAAGTGATGATTCTATCATCATCATAGATTGTGGTACCTCTTTTCCCCCAAATAATATGCCCGGTATTGACACTTCCATTCCTGATATTTCATATCTTAAGGAACATATTGATAAAGTAAAAGGAATTGTTGTAACTCACGGCCACGAAGACCACATAGGTGCAATCCCTTATATTCTGCCTGAGCTTAATGTTCCAATCTATGGAACTCCACTAACTATTCTTTTGATTGAAGATAAACTAAAACAGCACAACATCAAAAAGGCCAGGACCAAAGTTATCCGCCAGGGTAATACCTTTATCCTTGGAGATTTCAAAATTGAATTCATTAAAACAAATCACAGTATACCTGATGCTGTAATGCTTGCAATCTATACCGGCGCCGGAACTATAGTCTGTACCGGTGATTTCAAAATAGATCTGACTCCTACTATTGGCGATACTACTGATCTAAGGAGGCTTGCTGCCATTGGATCAAAAGGTGTCCTTGCAGTTCTAAGCGATAGCACTAACGCTCTTATAAAAGGTTCCTCCCCATCAGAGAATGAAGTCAGCATCTCAATGGACAGATTATTTAATAATTTCAAAAATGAGCGTCTGATCATTGCTACTTTTGCTTCAAACATGGAAAGAGTCAGCCAAATAATAGATATTTCAAAAAAGTACGGCAGAAAAGTCATCCTTCAGGGCGATGTGATGCTTGAAATCTTTAAATCAGCCGAAGCACTAGGATATATCACACTCCAAAAGGATGTTTTGATAGGCGCTGATGAAGCATCCCATTTTAAAGACAGTGAACTTGTCTTCCTCACAACAGGAAATCACGGTGAACCTATCAGCTGCCTGTCAGACATCGCAAATGGTCTCAATGAAAATATCAAGATAAAAGAATCCGACGTCATACTTTTTAGTTCCATTCCTGTACAGGGCTACGAGAGTATATTCTCAGAGACCATCAATAGTCTTGAGGAACAGGGAGCAAAAATACTTTTCAGAGATCTCCATGTAACCGGGCACGCTTGTATAGAAGAGTTAAAGCTCATCTATAACCTGTTAAGTCCCAAGTACATAATCCCCGCCCACGGGCAGTTCAGAATAAGGAATGCCAATAAGGAAGTTGCCATTGCCTGTGGAATCCCGGAAGAAAACGTTCTGATGATCAAAAACGGGGATATCCTGGAAGTTTCTGACTCTTTTTCTAAGGTTTCAGGTTCTGTTGAGCTAAAAGAAATCTTAGTTGATGGTTTGGGAATCGGAGATATCAGCGGTCATATTCTCTCCGAAAGAAAAATCATGTCACAAGCGGGAGTAGTTATTGTCACTCTCTGCTTTTCTCATGGATCAAAAAGGCTTATTGCCCCTCCATCCATAGTAACACAAGGTTTTGTAAACCGCCAAAAATCTGCTTCGCTCATTGAATCTCTAACAAGTGATGTTTCCTCTGAAGTTTCCAGAATGATAGCTCAGGGCATCGACAGTTCAAGATTCGAAGCAAATATTAAGCGCATACTTCAGGAATCTATTTGGAAAAAGACAATGCGTAAGCCTCTTATAATTGTAAATATAACTGAAGCTGTGGTATAATTTTTTAGAATTGAATTTGCAGTATTTACACAGCCAAAGTGGTTAAAGCTTTTATGATGTTTCATTATGTCTGGATGATACACCAGAGAATGTTCATCGTGAAAAGAAATGTGAAAAACAGCAGAATACTTTAATTAGCATATTTAATATGCTTAATTTTTGTATTCTGTTTTTTTATTGAGGAAAATATGAAAAAAATTAAATCAAACTGGTATTGGGGAATTGTCATCCTTATTACTGCTATCGAACTTATAACATTCGTTATTGCAGGAAAAAATCACACATATATTGGTGTTCACGATAATCTTGATATTCACATCGCAGATTACCAGATCTTAAAACTAAATAATGCTTTCTTTTCGCATAATGTTACCGTACCTTTGCTTGGAGGAATTGATAGAAACTTTCTCCTTTCAGAGTTTTATTTATATGCTGTTTTATATATGCTTTTTCCTAATTTCACAGCGTATATTATCGGTTACTTTTTAAAGATCTTCATAGCAACTTTCTCCGGAATTCTTCTTGGAAAAGATATTTTAAAGAACAATTATAAGAAATATGAATGGATTATAGTTCTTGGAAGCTTTATATATGGACTACTTCCGCTTTATCCCGCTTTTTCTTTTGCCTTTGCTTCTATCCCTCTGCTCATCTATCTTATAAGAAAGGTTATGACAGAAAAAAAGGCCAGGTATTATATACTTCTTTTTCTATACCCTGTTTTGTCCTATTTCACATTCTTTGGTCCATTCATAATCGGATATATTTTTATCTATTTCCTTTACAGACTGATAAAGGATAAAAAGATAAATGTTCAGCTTATCATTAGCATGGTTCTTATTTCGATTTCTTTCATACTTATCGAATACAGGCTCTTTCTCCTTATCTTTGCCGGTAGCGAACAGACAATAAGGGATGAAATGGTCATTGAAAATTATAGTTTTACACAGATTCTTTCAACCATAAAGGATGTATTCATAAATAACATGTTCCACTGCGAAGACCTTCACAGGTTCATGGCAATGCCAATTGTAATTATTTCATTCTTTATCATAAATGGAATATACATAAAAAATAAATCTTACAAAAAACTGATTACAGATCCATTTAATCTTGTTCTCTATTTTATTATTTTTAACTGCATCATTTATGGTCTGTATTATTGCGGCCCTGTAAGAACTCTTTTTGAGCATATTTTCTCTCCTTTAAAGGGTTGGCAGTTTAACAGGACTCTCTTCTTTAATCCATTTTTATGGTACCTGGAGATTGTTATAATTTCTTTAAAACTTGCAAAGCATTACAAAAAGCTTCCTGTGATCATTATGATCCTTACCTTATTATCCGTTCTTGGCACTCAGTCTTTATACAATGACTTTTTTAACACTGTATATGTCAACGTCTGGCAGCTCATAAAAAACGACAAGTCAGAAACCCTTTCATACGGTGAGTTCTATTCATCTGACTTATTTAAGAGCATCAAAGAAGATATTGATTATGATGGCGAGTACGCTGTTGCCTATGGTTTCCACCCGGCAGTATTGTCATATAACGGAATATCTACTCTTGATGGATGCCTTAGTTACTATTATCAGTCCTATAAGGATTCTTTTAGAAACATTATTGCTCCGGCCCTTGAGGAGTCAGACTCAGCCAGGGAATATTACGATGAATGGGGAGCAAGAGCATATATTTTTTCAGGGACTGTAGATTCCATCTGGTCTCCTGTAAGAACAAAGGATGTCACAGACAAAAGACTTTTAATTGATGTGGACTCCTTCAAAAAGTTAAACGGGAAGTATATTTTCTCAAGAATAGAAATAAGTAACGCAGATGACCTTGGCATAAAGCTTGTAGGTCAGTATGAAAGCAAGACTTCGCCATATACAATATGGCTATACAGTATTTAAGGTTTTAAATGTACTCAAAGGCATCTTTATACCACTTAATTTTACTTGCACCTTCTTCTCCGCTTATAGCTATCACATCATATCTTACAGGCGCATCTTCAGGAATGTGGTTAAAAGAAATATAAAACCTTGATACGTTACATATCTGTTTTTGTTTTGCAAAACCAACGGCGGCCTCCGGGCCGCCATATTTATTGTCTTTTCTGTATTTTACTTCGATAAAACTATAATATCCTTCATCAAATGCAACAATATCTATTTCACCACTTCTAACTCTGAAGTTTCTTTTTAAGATCTTAACTCTTTGGCTCTTAAGGTAGTCGCAAGCCATATCTTCATACCAAGAGCCTGTTGTTCTTTTATTCACTTATCTTTACGTTCCTTTTTAATGCATTATTTTCTTGAGCGGTCTTTTGCCTTTATCTTGTCCATGGCATCAACAAAGACCAGAATCTCAGCAACTACTTCGTAAAGCTCAGGCGGTATCATCTCTCCTATTTCCAGTTTTGACAAGGTTTCAGCAAGCTTGTCATCTTCATGAACAGGTATCTTGTTTTCTTTTGCCTGCTCTATGATCTTTTCGGCAAGAGCTCCCTTTCCTGAAGCGATGACTTTTGGCGCTCCATCTTCATTAGGATCGTAGGCAAGAGCTACGGCAGTTTTTTGTTTTTCTTTTTTCTCATCAGCCATGATCAAGCCCTCGCATCAAAAGATGTAGTGGATAATACAGGAGTCCTTGTTACATCAAACATCTCATCAACAGCTGCATCCTCTCCATCCATGTCATCCTGAAGTTTAAGAGTTACATTCATGGAATAGCCACGTTTTTCAAGTCTCTCATTCAAAATATGTATATTATCATTGATAAGATCCAATATTGAATCATCTGCCACATAAAAGTTTGTGGTAACCTTTTTTTCAAGCATTTTAACATAGACATCAATAGGACCCAGATTGTCCATATCAAGATGAAGCACCGCACTGACAGATCCGTCTTCGCTCATTTTCCTGTTCTTGTTCCTATAGACATATAAGTCTCCGTGCACGTTCTGTCCCGCCATCTGAAGCGGAAGCTGAACATATTGAAACATCTGATTAAGCTGATTCATAAAATCAAGATTATTAGAGAGATTATTAAGAGACTGACCAAGTTTTGATTCAGCAAGTCCTGTATTATTCACTGTTTCAGCCAGGTGTTTTACCTGATTATTTAGCCTCTGGTACAGATTTTGGATGTTTTCCTTATCCTCAACCTCTGATGGCTTCAAGAGCCATTGCTCTGAAATATTATCTTTGATGATCTTGTTATATTCATCGCTTGAAAAGAGCTTTTTCCATGCTGCATTTTCAACAACATTGGTAAGGTCAGCCCCTTCATAATTCTTTGCCAGTTCATTTAAAAGAGCCTTTGAATCAGATGATGTTATCAGTTTCTCAATATTCTTATCGGAAACACCGAGATTTTTTAATGTATCAATAAACTCATTTGAAACAGTTTTACTATTTATTGCTGTCTCTTCTTTTAAAGCACCAGGCTCCATATCTAAGGTAAGAGTAAGATCCTTGTTAGCATTTCCGCTTTTATCAAGAATTTCTTTTCCTGCATCCAGAGCCCCCTGTATAGATCCACTTTCTGCTTCAGCCTCACCCGCAGCGTCACCCGCTACTTGAAAAGCTCCACCTATCCCCTGTTCCAAATTACTTTCTGCATTTTCCTGCCCAAAAAGCTTTAGTACAGAGCCATACAAATTCATGGCTTTAGCCTCTTCGCCCCCTGATATAAGAGCATTATATGTTTCAGGAAGAGATTCAATTATATCTTCCATCTCATTTACTACCTGATGCTCATAGTTCTTGTAGCTTTCAAAGCCATTTATGTTGTTTTCATTTATTGGGATATTCAGGCTCTTCATCTCAACCAAAGTTGAAACAGATGAATTAGAGAACAAGTTTAGATTCTTGCTCATTTCCTGCAAAGATGCTTTATCGATTGGAAGTCCTGCTTCCATCATGTCTTTTACCATCTGAACATTTTCAGGGGTAGTCTCAAGTCCGGCAGCAGTCAAAGCCTTAATAGTGCTCTGCATAGCCGCAGTGTTCTCAAATAGGGGCATAATGGTAACTGCCCTTGAACTTAAACCTTTTACTGCAAACTGCAGTGACTGGCCTTCCTTAAGATCCATTCCTTCCTGCAGCCTGGCAGATATTTCATTGCCGGATACATTTATATTTACGAGCTTTCCATCAGGGGTATCATTTACAGACACAACAGTCCCCTGAATGACAGCACCATTTTTCAGGTTTAAAGCCTCACCCTGCCCCTGTGGGACCTGGAGGCTGCTACCATTCAGAACTATAGGCTGATTTGATTGTGATACGCTGGAAATACCACTCATACGAAATTACCTATAAACGACCTTCTGTGTATTGGACAAGGACCATATTTTTTAAGGGCTTCAATGTGGTCCTGACTTCCATAGCCTTTATTTGAATCAAAGAAATACTCAGGATACTTCTTGGCTTCCTCTTTCATTATTCTGTCCCTTGTAACCTTTGCCACTATACTGGCTGCAGCTATAGAGATACTCTTTGCATCGCCCTTAATTATTGATACCTGATTGTATTCATCAAGTCCGTCAAGATGCACTGCATCGATCAAAAGAGTTGCCGGTTTTACTTTTAGGTTCTTTACAGCCATGACCATAGCTTCTTTTGTAGCATTAAGGATATTAATTTCATCAATTCTCTCCGGAGAATTGCATCCAATGCTAACAGCAAGAGCCTTTTCCATGATCACATCGTAAAGCTCTTCTCTCTTTTTTTCGGATAATTTCTTTGAATCATTAACATACAAAATATCGCAATCGGGCGGAAGCACAACAGCTGCTGTATAGACGGGTCCCGCAAGAGGGCCCCTGCCCACTTCGTCAATTCCGCAAATAGGCCCCAAATGAGCATATTCTTTCTCATATTTTTTCATTTCTTCTATACGGGCCATTTCTTTTTCGAGGGCTTTTAATTTCTTTTCTGCTGATTCTACAAGCTTTTTTACGCCTGCCCTCTCATCAGATGAATATTCCTCGATAAAAGAAACATACTCTTCCCTTGTTGCTGCAAGCTGAAGCGCTGCCTTAATATCTGTCATTGAACCCATTAGTTTATGCTCCCGAATTTAGAAAATGGAAAAATACGAATGAAGGCTCTGCCTGTAATATCAGCTTTATTGATACTACCAACAGAAATATCCCTGCTATCCATGCTGTGATTTCTGTTATCACCCATGACGAAATACTCGTCTTCGCCAAGGACAACTTCCGTCTCAGCCCTGCCCGGATCAAGTATAACTTCCGCGCCGTAGCCTTCCTTTAAGATCTCACCATCCACATATATGTTTCCATCATAGTCAATCCTGATACTCTCGCCCGGAAGACCAATAATTCTTTTGATAAAGAACTGATTGTCGCCGTACTGATACGGAAATACTATGATATCAAACCTCTTTGGTGAACTGAATCTGTAAGATACCTTCTCAATAAGAAGCGAATCTCCGTCCTGAAGCGTTGGCTCCATAGACTGGCCACTTACCTCAGTCCTTTGCATAACAAAGGTAATAAATAGAAATGTCAAAAGAAAAATGACTGCTAAATAGATTATTGTGCTAAATAATTCTTTAAGAAACTTCTTCATAACATTCGCCCATCGTATTATAGTTTATTGTTCATCTGGTCTTTCAAGAGATATTTTGCCAAGTCTTCCGTTTCTAAAATCATCCAGAAGAAGCGCTGCCGCTCTTGAGATATCCGGGTTACCACCTGCAAGAAGGCACTTTCTGTTTATGGCAATTGCTGATAAAACTCTGCTTGCAGGAGTAGAATATTGATCCTCTTCAAGTTCAGATAGCTGCTCTTTGGTAATACCGTATTTTTCAAAAATAGCTTCCGGATAGAACTTTTCAAGCTTCTTTATCAGTTCACAGGCAAGCTCAGCAATGTCGAGATTCTCATCATTCATTGAACCAATAAGTGCAAGTCTAAGCCCCACCTGCTCATCCTCAAACTTGGGCCACAGGATACCAGGAGTATCTAGAAGCTGCATACTCTTACTAAGGGTGATCCACTGTTTACCCTTTGTGACTCCGGGCTTATTGCCTGTTTTTGCAGAAGCCTTTCCGGCAAGCTTATTTATGAATGTTGACTTGCCAACATTTGGAATACCGGCAACCATCGCTCTTATAGGTCTGCCTACAATTCCTCTTTTCTTATCTCTTTCTATCTTTTCAGCACAGGCTTTCTGAACAAGGTCCTTAACTTTAACGGCCTCATTACCTGTTTTGGAATTCATCTCCATTACAAACAGGCCCTGTTTTTCATAGTACTCTTTCCATTTTTTAGTCACCTGATTATCGGCCAGATCAGACTTATTTAAAACTATAAGTCTGAACTTGTTTTTACCAAGCTCATCAATATCAGGATTTCTGGAAGCTGCCGGAATCCTGGCGTCTACTACTTCAATTATAATATCGATCAGTTTAATGTTTTCCTGCATCATTCTGATCGCTTTCGTCATATGACCAGGATACCATTGCAAATTCATTCTAAAATAAAACCTCCGCTGTTATCATTACCAGCAAGTTTAAACCACACTTTACCAATTATCATATTAGTCTTAACAATACCAATATTGGCACTTCTCGAGTCTTCACTACTATTTCTGTTGTCTCCAAGGACAAAATATTCGCCGCTTCCAAGCTTTATCTCATTAGCAGCTATCCCTGCATCTTCCATTTTATCATATATTTCGTCGGTATCTTCAGTTTTTTCACCGTTTACATATAAATAACCATCAATAATCTGAACTTTGTCGCCGGAAGAAGCTACAACTCTTTTAACATAATAATGTGAGTTTGCATTGCCATTTGGTAAAAAAGCTATAATATCTCCTGTAGAAGGACGCAATATCTTAAACTCAAGTCTGTTCACCAAAACCACCTGTCCGTTTGCAAGAGTTGGGGTCATAGAATCTCCAATATTAGTGACCTGCATTCCAAATGCTATCACAAATACAAAGGCAAAAAAGATCGCTATTACTGTAACAAAAAGCCATGAAAAGATTTCATGAAGCATTTTGGGTGTAATTATCTTTTTTTTGGGATTTAGGTAGAGATTTCTTTTTTTCTTCCTGAACATAGTCATCCTCTGTCTGGCATAGAATGTAAGTAAAGAAAAAGGCAATTACTAAAAAGTAACTGCCTTTTAACTAACAACTTATCTGGTAACAAGTTCCTTAACTTTTGCCTTCTTACCTGTGAGACCCTTAAGGTAGTTAAGCTTAGCTCTTCTAACCTTACCTCTTCTGATAACCTCAACCTTCTCAACGATAGGTGAGTGAAGTGGCCAAGTCTTCTCAACGCCAACACCGTAAGACTCTTTTCTTACTGTGAATGTTGTACGGTTGCTGCCGCCCTGGATCTTCTTAACAGTTCCTTCGAAAACCTGTACTCTTTCACGGTTTCCTTCTTTGATCTTAGCGTGTACTCTTACAGTATCACCAGTGTTGAACTGAGGTGCGTTAGCATTCAGCTGCTCCTTCTCGAGCTCTTCGATAATTGTACTCATATCTTTTCTCCTATTCTATGGACGTTCTTAATATGTAATATTACAGAATCAGATGAATTTCCGACTCTAAATCATAACAGAGGACCGTCTGATTTTCACAACGTACTATAATATAACACAAAATATGTTAATCCGTCAACAAATGATTCTTATCTTTTAATGAGATTTGTAGGTCCAAATCTGTCTGGAAGGATTTCAGGTAATGTATATACCATGTATTCCTCAGTTGATTTTGCAACAATAACTATAAACTCATCATCGCAGAACTCGCTCATAACCTGTCTGCAAACTCCACAGGGAGGACAATACTCAAGCTCTGTTGCATCTGCAGGGCCGCCCACTATTGCTATTGCTTTAAAAGTGAGCACTCCCTCACTTACTGCTTTGAAAAAAGCTGTTCTCTCTGCGCAGTTGGTAGGTGTATAAGAAGCATTTTCTATATTGCATCCTGTAAATATCCTGTCATCAGCACTAAGAAGCGCTGCACCAACATTGAAGTGAGAATATGGAGTATAAGAAAAATTTCTCATATCCAAAGCTTTTTTAATTAATTCTTTAATTTGTGTTTCATTCATACAAAAAATCACCTTGATCCTTTATCGTAAGGAATTCCTTCTGCCTTAGGTGCTCTTGAGTTCGCAGACGTAAATGCAAGTACTGCAAGAGAAATGATATAAGGCATCATATTATATACAGAACTCGGAATATTGAGTGCTGCCAAAAAATCAAATCCTGAATAAACGTTGGAAAGAGCTCTAAAGAACCCGAACAACAAAGCTGCAAGTCCAATGTTAAGAGGCTTCCACTGTCCAAAGATCATAACCGCAAGGGCAAGGAATCCGAAACCGGCAACACCGTTTTCAAACTTCCACTCACTGACTCCGGCTGTGATGTAGACAATACCGCCGATTCCGGCAAGAACTCCGGAAATAAGAACGCCAGCCCAGCGCATAGTATAAACATTGATACCTACGCTGTCAGCAGCCTGAGGATGCTCACCGCAGGCCATAAGTCTTAAGCCAAATCTTGTCTTATAGAGAATAACATACGCTGCTATCAAAGCTATAAGTGCCACAAGCATGAACCAGTTAAACTGGAAGCTTCCAATGTTAACAACAAGAGCTTTTTTAGAAGCTACATACTGAACAGTTGAGGATACATTGTCTGGGTTCTCAGCAATGTTGATAGTTTTAACAATAACTGTTGCAGCAGCTGCCGCAAGCATGTTAAGAGCAGTTCCTACCAATGTCTGGTCTGCCTTGAAATTGATGCAGGCAAAAGCCAAAAGAACTGAATAAAGCACTCCGCACAAAGTCGATGTCAAAAGTACAGTAAGAACAATAACAATTGCAGGAAGCGTGGGTGAAATAACCTTTAATGTAAGGGCTCCGCCTAAAGCGCCCATAACCATTATTCCTTCAAGTCCCAGGTTTATAACACCTGAATGCTCTGAAAAACATCCACCAAGAGCAACCAGGATAAGTACTGATGAAAAAAGTAATGTGTATTGAAGAAGTAATACCATTATTTATTACCTCCTTCTTTCTTTTCCTTGCCGGCTCTTATTCTGCTGTTTAAGAAGAACTTAAAGAAGAGAACAAATCCGCAGAGGTAGATGATTATTGAAGATATAAAATCTGAAATCTGTGATGGATAAACGTTCTTATCAAGGTATGAACCACCACTTGTAATGTGCTGAATAAAGTATGATGCAAAAATTGTTCCTATAGGATCAAGTCCGCCAAGGAATGTTGCAGCAATACCATTAAAGCCCATTCCAGGAACAGATGACTGTGTTACAGACCACTGCTCATATCCTGTAAGGAAAAGGAATGCAGCTCCAAGACCTGCAAGACCACCGCCGATGAAAAGAGTAAGAATAACATTTTTCTTCTCTTTCATTCCGCTGTATTTTGCAGCATCCTTTGCAATACCTGTTGCCTTGATCTCATATCCAAATACAGTCATGCTCAAGATAACCTTTAAAATAATCGCAATAATCACAGCTAAAGGAATCGCAATTGTAACATACTTATTGTTTGAAAAGAGCTTCTCAAGTCCAAGTGAAGGAATGATAGCCGAAGGATTAGTACTTGCAAGTGAAAGTGTATAAGGGCTTGAAACCTCTTTTACGCCTCCAAGGAGCATATTAACTGTATAAAGTCCGATCCAGTTAAGCATGATTCCTGAAATAACCTCATTAACATTGAGATATGCCTTTAAAATTCCAACGATGATTCCGAAGATTCCACCAGCAACAAGTGCTGCAAGAATACATATATACCATGGAAGTCCAAAACCAAGTGCAAAATAAAGTGAAGCTCCAGCTCCGGCAACGTACTGGCCTGCAGCTCCAATGTTGAATAATCCGGCCTGATAACAGAACTGAATAGATAAAGCGCACATAAGAAGTGGTGCTGCCTTTACAAGTGTGTTACCAAGGTATTTGAGCGCTGCCGCCTTTGATGGATATGTGAAATAGTTCTTTATAATTGTGATAATAGCTTCCGTAGCACCAACAGGGTTAATGATAAGAAGGGCAATGTATCCTATCAATAGTCCTATAACTATACAAAGTAATGACGCAGTTATAGACTGGACTGCCGGCTTTGAGAAAAAGCTTTCTTTTTCAATTTTTCTGTTATTTCCAGCCATTTTAAGCTCCAGCCTCCTTTCTCTTTGCTCCTGCCATGTAAAGTCCGAGTTCCTCAGGAGTTGTCTTCTTTGGATCAAACTCTCCTACTATCTCGCCTTCGTACATAACAAGTATTCTGTCTGATATACTCATAACTTCTTCCAGTTCAAGAGAAACCAAAAGAACTGCGTGTCCCTCATCTCTTCTGGCAATAAGCTGCTTGTGAATATATTCGATAGCACCTACATCAAGACCTCTGGTAGGCTGAACCGCGATCAGAAGATCCGGATCCTTATCAATTTCTCTGGCAATGATTGCTTTCTGCTGGTTACCACCTGACATACTTCTGGCTATTGTAGGTGCTCCCTGACTTGATCTGATATCATATTGGTCAATAAGCTTTTCAGCATACTTATTGATTTCCTTCTTTTTTAGGAACCCATACTTTGTGCTAAATTGTGGCTCAAAGTACCTCTGAAGCACAAGATTATAGGCAAGTGAATAGTCCATAACAAGGCCATGTTTGTGTCTGTCTTCCGGAATATGGCTCATTCCGCTAATAGATCTCTCTCTGATAGATGCATGAGAAATGTCTTTTCCTGAAAGCGTGATCTTACCGGAAGTAATATTTTCAAGACCTGATAAACCATAAACAAGTTCTGTCTGACCGTTGCCATCGATACCGGCTATACATACGATTTCTCCTGACCTTACATCAAAAGAAACATTTTTTACTGCATTGTTATGATGAAGCTTGGAAGGGACAGTCATATTCTCAACATGAAGAATAACATCACCAGGTGTCTTATCTTCCTTTGTTGCGACAAGCTGTACATCTCTACCGATCATCATACGGCTGAGCTCTTCCTGATTAGTGTCAGCAATATTAACAGTTCCAATGTACTTACCACGTCTAAGTACAGTGCATCTGTCTGCAACAGACATGATCTCAGCAAGCTTGTGAGAAATAAAGAGAATTGACTTACCCTCTTTTGCAAGATTTCTCATGATCTGCATAAGTTCATCAATTTCTGCAGGAGTTAAAACAGCTGTAGGCTCATCAAAAATAAGAATCTCATTATCTCTGTAGAGCATCTTAAGAATTTCAGTTCTCTGCTGCATTCCTACGGTAATATCCTCAATCTTTGCATCAGGATCTACCTTAAGACCATATTTGTCAGAAAGCTCCAAGATTCTCTTTCTTGCTACATCTTTCTGTAAGAATCCATGTTTTGTTGTCTCCACCCCAAGGATGATGTTATCAAGAACAGTAAAGCACTGAACAAGTTTGAAGTGCTGATGAACCATTCCTATTCCAAGGTCATTGGCATCATTAGGATTGTTGATAGTAACAACCTTACCATCCTTTTTAATTGTCCCCTCTTCTGCCTGATAAAGGCCGAACAAAACGCTCATGAGTGTTGACTTACCAGCACCATTTTCCCCTAAAAGAGCGTGTATTTCACCTTTTTTGAGCTGAATAGTAACATTGTCGTTCGCAATTATTCCAGGGAAACGCTTTGTTATATTTAGCATTTCAATAGCATACGCGCTTTCTAAAGCCACCTTCTTTTTCCTCCTACCAATATTTATCACCATTTGACTGGTAAAAAGAGACCGAAAGTTTTGAGGCTTCCGGTCCCTGAACTTCATACTGAAGTAATTATTACTTAATATTGCCCTGGAAGTTGATCTTTACATTCTCTGCTGTAGGCTCAGCTGCTGTTGTATCGTTAGATACTGTTACAGCGCCGCTTACCATATCAGCAACGAGCTTCTTGTAATCATCAACTGTGAAAGATTCTGTCCAAATTGTTGTATCTTCTGGAAGACCAACATAGTTAAGTGATGTGTCATCGCCAGAAACAAGACCAAGGTTAAGAATCTTGCCGGCATAAGAATCCCACTGACCATCTCTGATAGCAGCAAGAAGTGTGTTAACTGTAGCCTGAAGGCCCTTCATAGCTGAAGTAACAGTCATACCTGCTTCAAACATTCCATCGATAGTCTTTGACTGGTCAACGTCAACACCGATAACTTTTCCGCCAACCTTGCCTGCAGCCTCACCAGCTGATGTGAAGATACCGCCACCACAAGCAAATACTACCTGTGTGCCGCCCTGATACCATGTATCCATAGCAGCTGTGATATCTGAATCACCGTAGAACTGGTTACCATATGCATAGTTGATAGAAACATCAGCGCCAAGCTCCTTTGCAGCAGCGTCAGCACCCTGAACGAAACCATAACCATAACGGATAACAGCAGGAACAGCCATACCACCAAGGAAACCAAGCTGTGTATAGCCCATCTTTACTGCAGCATAACCAGCCATGTATCCAGGAAGCTCTTCCTGATATACTGCTGAGAATACGTTAGGATATGTCTCTGAATTGAAATCAGATCCATCACCTTCAAGGTCATACTCAGAAACATCAAGAGCAACAAACTTAACGTCTGGGTACATGTCAGCTGTCTCAACGATAGCTTCTGCAAATGCATAACCAGGCATTACGATTACGTTGTAACCATCAGATACAGCCTTATCGATCATAGCAACTCTCTCTGCTGTTGAGTCGCCTTCTGGCTTGTAGTAAGTGAACTCAGCATTGTTTGCCTCAGCAAATGCCTTACAAGCCTCATAAGTTGACTGGTTGAAAGACTGGTCTGTGATATCGCCGTAGTCTGTTACCATAGCGATCATCATCTTGTCACCAGCTTCTGTAGTCTCAGCTGCTGTTTCAGCTGCTGGCTCAGTAGCCTGTGTTTCCTGAGTAGCCTCAGTTGTCTCAGTAGTCTCTGTTGTTGCAGCTGTCTGTCCGCAAGCTACAAGTGAAGAAACCATTGTTGCAGCCATAAGTACTGCTAAAAATTTCTTTTTCATAATCGTCCTCCATTTTTTGATTAATGAAAACATTTATTGATAAACCCCTTTTCAGGTTTTATCCGAGGCAATGAGTCTTCTAATGGCCTCTATTGTTGTACTGTACACTTTATCCATTTCGTGTACCTGAGGATTAGAAAGACCTTTTTTAGCTCGCTCCTGGTTTGCGACAACAAGCAAAACCGCACCAGTACGAAGTCTTAAATAACTACCAACTATAAATAATGTTGAGCTTTCCATTTCAGAGCAAAGGGCGCCGCACTTGATCCATGCATCCCACTTATATAAAAGCTCCGGACCAACAGGTTTTGTCTCAGGCTCATGCTGTCCAAAGAAAGAATCCTTGCACTGTGCAACACCTACGTGGTAATTGGCTCCTGCCTTTTTAGCTCCCTCAACCAATGCATTTACAACTTCAAAAGAAGCAACTGCCGGATACTCGATAGGAGCATATTCCTTAGATGTGCCTTCAGCTCTGATAGCTCCTGACGCGATAACTATATCTCCTCCGATCACATCATCCTGCATTCCACCGGATGTACCCATTCTGATAAATGTATCTGCGCCGCACTTTGCAAGCTCTTCAATACATATTGCAGTAGATGCTCCACCGATACCATGGGAGATAACACTTACCTTTTCTCCGTCCAGATATCCTGTGTAGCAGTTATATTCTCTATTGTACGCAACAAACTTGGGATTATCCAACAATTTGGAAATAGATTCGCAACGTCCCGGATCTCCTGTAAGAATAACATATCTCCCGACATCTCCCGGAGCTACGTGTGTATGATATTGGTACCCCGCACCTTCTGTATAATCAACCATTACTTTTCCTCACAATCCTAGTTAAAAACTAACACCTATAATTATAGTTTATTTAGCAATAAAAGTCATCAGGATTTACATAAGTCCATCCATAACATGTATAATAATTCTTTTTTTCGTTATATCTATTTCTTTTATACAGTCTTTTATAGCAGGAATATAGACGTTCTCACCGCCATCTGCCCTTTTCATCTCATAGACATCATTTGCACCTGTCTGAATAACATCCGTCACGCTCCCCAAAACGTTGCCATCCTCATCAACTATATCAAGGCCAATAAGATCAGCGCAGTAATACTCGCCGGGATTAAGTTTCAGAGCATCTTTTCTCTCGATTGTAAGCTCGCAGCCTTTAAATTTTTCAACTTCGTTTATATTGTTGAACTGTTTGAATTTAACAATGACAAATTTCTTGAAAAATCTTGCACTCTGAACATCGAGTTCTATTTCTTCACCTCTACTTGTATGAAGAGTTACCTTTTTAAGTTTTTTAAAGCGATTTGGGTCCTCTGTAGTAGGGAAAACATTAACTTCCCCTGCAAGTCCATGCGTTGATGCTATTACGCCAACCTGAAATGTTTCTGTCATATCATTCACCATCTTTCAAAACATCATTACTATCAGCTACAGCGCTACCGCTTGCTGGTGATTCTTCTGTAGACTTTCTTTTTCTTCTCTTCTTTTTCTCAGGCTTTGGGGGATTTTCTAGTAGCCACTTTTCATAAAGATCAGGACGCCTTTCTTTTGTCCTTATAATCGACTGCTCAAGTCTCCACTCATCAACCTTCTTGTGGTCTCCCGACAAAAGGATCGGTGGAACCTTTTTGCCCATCCATTCCTCAGGTCTAGAATACTGAGGATACTCAAGAAGATTATTGTGAAAGCTCTCTGTAAGAGCAGACTCATCATTATTGAGAACCCCGGGAACAAGCCTTGAGATTGCATCTATCATGACCATGGCAGGAAGCTCTCCACCTGTAAGGACATAATCTCCGATTGAAATATAGTCAGTAACAATCTCTTCTAAAACTCTCTCATCTACGCCTTCATAATGGCCGCATAAAAAAACAAGATCATCCTCCTTTGAGAGCTCCTGAGCTTTTTTCTGATCAAATACGCTTCCCTGAGGAGTAACGTAAATGACTCTTGGAGACTTCCCACCGTTTTCGATGATCTTGTTTTTGATATCTATAAAACAATCATAAATAGGCTGTGCCTGCATAAGCATACCAGCACCGCCACCATATGTATAATCGTCAACCTTGTGATGTTTGAAATCATTAGAATAATCTCTGATATTTACAGCATTAAAAGAAATATATCCCTTATTCTCAGCTCTTCCTGTAATGCTACTTGAAAGAGAACTCTGAATCATTTCGGGAAACAATGTCATGATGTGAAAATTCATCTTATATCCTACTAAAAATTACAAGCATAAATGCTTATTTTAAATTTGAGCCGAATTGGTATGTTACCAATTCGACTCAATATTATTTGGCTTAAACTATCTCCACGTCTACCTTAAGGTTTTCTCTGGTAGAAGCAGCCTTTACAACAGCTCTGATTGCCTTAGCAATTCTTCCCTGTTTGCCAATTACCTTGCCCATGTCTGAAGGTGCAACATGAAGCTCGATCATAATATTACGCCCCTCTGCCTTCTCAGTCACAACGACTTCTTCAGGATTATCAACGAGCGATTTTGCGATTACTTCTACTAACTCTTTCATTGATTAACCTCCGGCACAAGTAATTAAAATTTATAATTCAAGTTTTATTACTTGATACCAGCCTGCTTAAGAAGCTTTGCAACAGACTCTGTAGGCTGTGCACCGTTTGAAAGCCACTTCTTTGCAAGTTCTTCGTTGAACTTTACTGTGCTAGGATCTGTGTTAGGATCGTATGTTCCGATCTCCTCGATGAACTTACCCTGTACAGGGAACTTTGAATCAGAAACGATGATTCTGTAGAAAGGAACCTTCTTCTTACCAATTCTCTTTAATCTGATCTTTACTGCCATTTTAAATTTCCTCCGTAAAATGAATAAAAAATTAAAAAATATTGTATTTATATGGATAAACCAGCTATTTGCTGAATCACATATCAAAAGAACTTATTACCACCGAAGCCTCCGAAAGGATTGCCAAATTTTCCGAATCCTCTCTTGCCGCCCATAAGACCGGGCATCTGCTTCATCATTTTCTGCATCTGTTCAAACTGCTTTATAAAGCGGTTTACAGCTGCAATATCGTTACCTGATCCCTTAGCAATCCTGAACTTTCTCTGTGGAGTCATAAGCTTAGGATTCCTGCGCTCTTCAGGAGTCATTGAAAGGACAATAGCTTCAATCCTTGCAAGCTGTTTCTCATCAGGGAGCTGATCATCGCTTATCTTGCCCATACCCGGAAGCATTCCCATTATGGAAGCAAGTCCTCCCATATTGCGCATCTGCTTCATGCTCTCAAGATACATTTCGAAGTCAATCTTACCCTTCTTCATCTTGGAGACCATCTCGCGGTCTTTTTCAGCATCACGCTCTGCGTTTGCCTCAACGGCTTTATCGATAAGGCTCAGCACATCTCCCATTCCAAGGATACGGCTTGCCATACGATCCGGATAGAACTGTTCAAGGTCAGATAACTTCTCGCCCATACCAACGAACAGAATAGGCTTTCCTGTGACTGCCTTGGTTGAAAGAGCTGCACCACCTCGTGAATCACCATCCATCTTAGAAAGGATGATTCCATTAATGCCTACCTTTTCATTGAACTGTTCAGCAACGTTAACCGCTTCCTGACCAGTCATGGCATCTACTACAAGAAGCGTATGATGCACTGTTACAGCATCCTTAATATCACGCAGTTCTTTCATCATCGCTTCATCAATCTGAAGACGACCGGCTGTATCTAAAATCACAACGTTATGACCATGCTCTTTTGCATAGTCCATTGCGGATTTAGCAATTTTAACTGGGCTAACATCTGTGCCCATTGAAAAGAAATCAACTTCCTGCTTTTTAGCATTGACCTCAAGCTGATCAATAGCTGCAGGCCTGTATACGTCACAAGCTACAAGCAGTGGTTTCCTTTTGCCCTTAAGTTTTCCTGCAAGTTTAGCTGCGGTGGTTGTTTTACCGGCACCCTGAAGACCACACATCATGATAACAGTGATATACTTGCTATCCTGAAGCATAAGCTCTGTTGTCTCAGAGCCCATGAGCTTGGTCATCTCTTCATTGACAATCTTGATGACCATCTGAGCAGGGTTGAGTCCGTTTAGAACTTCCTCGCCGATTGCTCTCTCCTGAACTGAAGAAACAAACTGTTTAACAACCTTAAAGTTAACGTCCGCTTCCAAAAGAGCCATTTTAACTTCTTTTAAAGCAGCTTTTACATCATCTTCAGTTAACGCACCCTTGCTGCGGAGCCCCTTAAAGGCATCCTGCAATTTATCGGTAAGACTTTCAAAAGCCATTAGTTATTAAGCTCCTCTAAAATTCTGTCAGAAATGCTGCCCAGCCTCTTTCGAAGCTCTTCATCTGACATATCTTTGTTACTATCAGAAACGCTTTTTAGCTCTTTAGCACTCTCCTTGATAGCTTCAAATCTTCGAATCATGTGAAGCTTATCCTCGTATCCCTGCAAAGTCTTGGTACATCTCTTGATAAGATCATGTACTCCCTGTTTGCTGATACCGTGCTCATCTGCTATTTCAGTAAGTGACATATCATCATATACAGCAGCTTCATAGACCTGTCTCTGATGCTCTGTCAGAAGCTCGCCGTAAAAATCATATAGAAGACCCTGTTCTACGATTTTCTCCATGATATACCTCTTCCTAAAAATCAACAATGTCTATAATATATAAAAAGAAAAGAGGTGTCAAGTATTTTTTCTTGACACCTATATCTCACTATATCTTTAGTTCTGAAGGAAGTACTCCAAGCTGCAATTTAAAGGCTCTGCTAAAGGATGAATAGTCTTTAAAGCCAGCTTCAAGGCAGGCGCTGGTTGCAGGCATCCCTGACATAATAAGTGTCCTGGCAAAGAGAATACGCTTTTCAGAAACATACTGATGAACTGAGTAGCCTGTCTCCTGTTTAAAAACTCTCATCATGTGGTATTTGCTCATATAGAAGTGATCAGAAAGCCTCTCGATAGTAAGATCCTTTGAAAGGTTTTTATTGATATACTCTATGATATCAATGACTTTTCTGTTGTACCTGGCTTCCTGAGTAAAACCAAGTTCTTCTGATATACAGGCTTTGTTAAATTCAATCAAAGCTCGCAGCACATCTATTCCTGTAGACAGCTTACCTGCATATTCTTTGTCTTCCACTTTCAGGTCTTCTTCTATTTTCTTAAAGGCATCATATATCTTAGTGCTGATATCAGCTGGGAATCTGACAACGCAGCTCTCCATTTCTTTTGCCTTACAAAAAGCGTCTAAAAGCCCATATTTCACAAGAAAATCATGGTTGAGATAAAGAATTATCCTGTCATATTTCTTCTTCCCATCGCCCTCCTCGCAAACAGGCTTATGTATATCAAACCTGTTTACAAGCACAAAATCGAAGGGCAAAAGTTCATACTCTCGCCCTTCGATAATATATTTCACATTTCCATTCAGTATCAGAATGAGCTTATCAAAATCGTGGTAATGAAAAGGTATATCTATGTTCTCACTATCACATATATGGAAGAATTTATAATCTTCGTTTAGATAGCCCTTCTGTTCGTAATCTTTTGTGTCCATATGATCAATAATCTGTTATACAAATATTAAGGTCAACGTTGCCTGTTATTCCATCAACACTTCCAGTGGATGTATACTGCCACATATCAAAGTGATATGGATAATAAAGTGGTGTTCCGTAGTAAGCAATCCAAATATCGTAGTCATCTACATCAGCAGCATCCATGAGAAGCGTAAATGACTTAACATTGCCATAGATCATCGGCTTATAGCCTGCTTTTTTTACAGCCTCGCAGAAAGTTTTAGCAACCTTTTCATATGAATCACTGGAAAGGTTTACAGTTCTTGCTGAATCAGAATCAGCAGATTCTATGTCGATAACAACAGGATACTTGATCTCGTACGGTTCGATCATGTCAAGCATCATCTGAACTTCTTCAAGGGCTTCTGTTTCATTCAGTGCCTGTGAATAAAAATAAACACCAACATCAATGCCATTTTTTGTGGCACCCTTTATATTATCTTCAAAATAATCATCCTGAAGAAGCTTACCTTCTGTTGTACCTCTAAATCCTGTCCTTATGATAGCAAAGTCAATTCCTGCACCGGCAACCTTCTTCCAGTCTATATCACCCTGGAATCTTGATACATCAATCCCTGTTTTGGTCTTAATACTCTCATCATCACCAACGTACTGAAGGTAGCCCTTTTCATCAAATTCGAAATCATCTTCACCAAAAGGATGATGTTCAATTTCATCCGTAATAGGGAAGAAATAGTATCTGCCATCACTGGCAACAACTATCTGCTCAGGGAAAAGAGACCTGATAGTCGAGGTGGCGCCTTCACCTGCTTCAAGTTTGCTCTGGATCATACCTTTGATTGATTTCTCAGTTTCATCAGCAGCAACCTTTTTAGCCTCATCAACAAGGATCTGTGTCTCAACTTCTGTGTAATATCCCTCGTTGTTCAGGGCTTCAAGCTCGCTCCTTACAGCCTCTTCCTCTCTTTTAAGCATGGCATTTTTTATCAGAAGCGCAATGCTAAAAGACAGCGCCAAAAGCGCTACAAGGCTTAAGAATATTATAGAAATAATATTATGAGTGTTCCTGACACCCCTTCTCTCACGAAATTCCCCAGATGAACTATTCATACTCAAATTCTCTCGTCAAAATAACTTTTATAGCCTTCGCCATAAATCTCACTTGCACTTGAGATGATCATAAATGCATTCGGATCCTCGTCTCTTACTATATCTTCAGCAAGAGGTGAGAGTCTCTTCTTTATGGCACACATGATAACTTTTTTGTCTTCCCCGCTGTATGCGCCCTTGGCAAAAACATGAGTGGCACCAATATCCAGCTCTTCGAGAAGTCTTTTGGTTATCTCATCAGGCCTGTCAGAAATAATATAAATAAGCTTAGCTTCGTCTCTTCCATACAAAACAAGATCAAGAACATAAGATGTGACCATAACCGACATGAAGGAATACAAGGATGCAGCAAAGTCACCAAATACTATACCCGCTATAAGAAGTACTACAATATCTGTCAAAAGGTATAGCACTCCAGTTTTGATATGCGGATACTTGATCCTTAATAATTTAATTATAACATCGGTACCGCCAGTTGTGGCATGACATTTAAAAATCAGGCCGATTGCAATACCAAGGGCCGCACTACCAAAGGATGCCCCAAGAAATACATCATGAATTATGTATCCCGAAAAGAAGTTAGTACAGATATCCGTAACCCAGGAAATCACAGCCGTGGCATATATAGTTGAAATCGTAAATCTGATTCCAAACTTCCATATGGAAAGAATCAAAATAGGTATGTTCATAATAAGAAACCACATACCAGTTCCCATAGGAACAACTCTGTTAAGAACAATAGCAAGACCGGTAAGTCCTCCAGGTGCTATATTGTTAGGATCAATAAGTAGTGCCGTTGTTGCTCCATATATGATTGATCCTATTGTTATCAGTATATATTCTGCTATTCTTCTTAATCTTTTTGATTTGATTCTATTCATTACTTAAATATTTGTCCTTACAATTCTTGGTTTATAGCCGTTATCATTGAGCGCATCAATGATCTGCTGTTTGTGCTCGCTTCCGAAAGCTTCAAGAGTGATCCTGAGCTCAACAGCTGCATTTCTGTTAATAGAAACAAACTGATTGTGTTCCAGTTTGATAACATTTCCTTTTACATCAGCAATTACGCCTGAAACTCTGGAGAGTTCTCCTGGCTTATCAGGAAGAAGTACAGAAACGGTAAAGATTCTGTCTCTCATAATAAGTCCCTGCTGTACAACAGAAGACATTGTAATAATATCCATGTTACCGCCAGATAAAACGCATGCTATCTTTTTGTCTTTTACATCGAGCTGCTTAAGAGCTGCAACAGATAAAAGTCCTGAGTTCTCTACTACCATCTTATGGTTCTCAACCATATCAAGGAATGCTACTACAAGATCTTCATCCGGAACGGTTATGATCTCATCAATATTTTTGCTAAGATAAGGGAATATCTTTTCACCAGGTGTCTTAACAGCTGTACCATCAGCAATGGTATTTACTGTAGGAAGTGTAACGACATGACCTTCCTTCATTGATTCCTGCATACAGTTTGCGCCGGCAGGCTCTACACCTATTACCTTAACCTTTGGATTGAGGAGCTTTGCAAGTGTTGATACACCTGTAGCAAGTCCGCCGCCACCGATAGGAACAAGAATATAATCTACTGTTGGAAGCTCTTTAATGATCTCCATTGCAATAGTACCCTGTCCTGTTGCAACATCAAGGTCATCAAATGGATGAACCATAGTATATCCATTTTCCTCGGCAAGTTTTTTTGCATGTTCATAAGCTTCATCATATACATTTCCATGAAGCACTACTTCAGCACCAAGAGCCTTTGTTCTGTTAACTTTAATCAAAGGTGTGGAAGTAGGCATTACAATTGTAGCCTTTACTCCATAGCATTTTGCAGCATATGCGACACCCTGCGCGTGGTTACCGGCAGATGCAGTAATAAGGCCTTTCTTTCTCTCTTCATCAGAAAGAGTTGTTATCTTGTAATAAGCGCCTCTTACCTTGTAGGCACCTGTTCTCTGAAGATTCTCAGGCTTTAAATAAACCTTGTTACCTGTTGCATTGCTCCAGTAATCACTGTAAATAAGCTTTGTCTCCAAAGTAACTTTTTTCACATCTTCATAGGCTTCTTCAAATTTTGCGAGTGTCATCTTTTCCCCGTTTTCCATGTCGTCTCCTTACCAGCTCTTACATTAGAGCATCAACAAATTCATCTGAGTTAAATCTCTCAAGATCGTCAATACCCTCTCCAACTCCCACATATTTAACCGGAATGTTAAGTTCCGATACAATGGCAACAGCAATTCCTCCCTTAGCGGTTCCATCAAGTTTAGTAAGCACAATGCCCGTAAGCTGTGCAGCCTCTCCAAACTCTCTTGCCTGCATGATCGCATTCTGCCCTGTAGTTCCATCCAAAACGATAAAGTTTTCGCGCCAGATTCCAGGCAGTTCTTTATCAATGATCCTGTTCATCTTGGCCAGTTCTTCCATAAGGTTCTTTTTATTATGAAGTCTTCCGGCTGTATCAACTATCAGAATATCGCAGCCTCTTGCCTTAAAGGCAGATGCTGCATCATATATAACGCTTGCAGGGTCAGCTCCTTCTTTTCCTGTAATAATAGGAGTATCTGCCCTTTTTGCCCATTCCTGAAGCTGTTCGGTTGCCGCTGCTCTATAAGTATCAGCTGCAGCTATCAAGACTTTCTTACCTTTATTTTTGAAAATAGAAGCAAGTTTTCCAACTGATGTTGTCTTTCCTACTCCATTTACACCGATAACAAAGATAATTGTCTTTTTATCTTCAAAGTCATAAGCATGCTCATCAGTACTCATCTGATCTCTTAATATCTGATTCAAAAGCTGCCTGCATGCATTGGGGTCAGAAATTCTTTTTTCTTTTACCTGATTACGAAGTTCATCCATGATTCTGCTGGTGGCGTTAACACCGATATCAGCCATTATCAGAGTCTCTTCAAGCTCTTCATAGAAATCCTCGTCAATGCTTGAAAAACCGGAAAAAACATTGTCAAAACCTTTAGCAATATTGTCTCTGGTCTTGGATAATCCCTGTTGCAGTTTTGCAAAAAAGTTATTTGCCATTAATTCGTAAGCTCCTTATCAATGAGGTTTACACTTACAAGAGTAGATACGCCCTTCTCCTGCATGGTAATACCGTATAATCTATCAGCACTTTCCATTGTACCACGACGATGAGTAATTACAATAAACTGTGTACTTGAAAGCTTGTGGAGATATTTAGCAAAACGAACAACGTTATTCTCATCAAGGGCCGCTTCAATCTCATCCAAAAGACAGAATGGTGAAGGCTTTAGGTTCTGAATGGCAAAAAGAAGTGCTATAGCTGTAAGAGCCTTCTCTCCACCGGACATCTGCATCATGTTTACCAGTTTCTTTCCCGGTGGCTGTGCATTGATCCTGATTCCTGCCTCCAAAACATCCTCATCCTCAGCAAGTTCAAGAGATCCTTTTCCACCTCCGAACATTTCCTTAAATACCTGATCAAACTCTGTATTGATCTTGTGGAACTGTTCGATAAACTGCTTTCTCATAGATTCATCAAGGTCTTTGATGATCTCTTTGAGTTGCCTCTCTGCTTCTATAAGGTCATCATGCTGAGTCTTCATGAACGTATATCTCTCCATGAGGTTTTTATAATCCTCGATGGCATTGACGTTTACATCACCAAGTTTTCTGATGGAATCCTTAAGAGAATTGGTCTCTTTTCTCATAGCAGGAACATCCGTCATATTCTCATCACGAAGCTGGGCCGCATCAGATAAGGTTATCTCGTACTCATTCCACATGTAGTTAATATGTGACTCGATAGCCTCCTGGCATTTCTCCTTCTTTGAGCCCAATCTGATAACTTCCTTATCAAGATCTGATATCTGTTTGTTGAGTTCTTCAGTCTTTCCAAAGAATTCTTTCTGTGAAACAGAAAGCTCGTTCTTTTCTTCTTTCTTTTGTTCAAGTTCTTTATTAGCATCAGACTGAACATCAACAGAAGCCTCGATAGTAAGTCTAATCTCTTCGATGTCTTTTTTGTTCTGCTCAAGATTTCTAACATTTTCCTCCATGGAATCTATAATTTCCTGAAGTCCTTTTTCAAGAGCTGTTATATCCGCTTCTACACGATTTAAATTCTGCTGCTGGAATTCATGCTTTTGAGCAATCTTCTCATATTCAATATCGAGCTTTGAAACCTTTTCATTTTCAGTTTCCTCGATCTCATGAAGTCCTTCCAGTTCCTTCTGATATTTCTCTACTTTTTCTGTAGACTCTTTTTCTGTATTCTCTGAAGACTCAAGAAGTGCTTCTGCCTTAGCTTTTTCATCGGCGATTTCCAAAAGCTTACTCTCTATCTCGTCACTTTCAGCCTTAAGGTCGCTGTAGCCGGCCTTCTGTTCAGCCTGTCTTGCCTCTTCATTCTCAACATTAAGTCTTGCAGTATTCTGAGCGATGAACTTGCCCTGTAGCTCTGTTCTAAGTTCTTCAGCAAGAGTTCTAAGTTCATTTCTCTTTGTTCTGCACTCCTCAATCTCACTCTTAAGATCATCAATATTTTGCTTGTACTTTTTGACGTTGGCTTCCATTTCATCCATCTCACGTCTCCTACCAAGGAGATTTGAGTTGTTTTTGAAAGCACCACCACTGATAGCACCGCCGGGAACAAGAAGTTCACCCTCAAGAGTTACCATACGTACTGTATAATTATACTTTCTGGCAATCTTAACAGCGTTGTCAATGTTGTCTACGGCAACAATTCTTCCAAGCATTGCCTTTGCAACCTGTCTGTACTTAGGATCTGTATCAACAAGTTCATCAGCCATACCAAGAACACCCTTTTCATTCAGTGCCTCTTTAGCTTTGAGTTCAGGCGGATTATCAAGTGCTGTAAGTGGTAAAAATGTTGCTCTTCCTGCTCTTGTCTCTTTCAGGTAGGCAATCATTTTCTTGGCTGTTTCTTCATCGTCAGTAACAATATTCTGAATGTTACCACCAAGAGCAACTTCGATAGCCGTCTCATACTTTGGCTGTGTTTTGATAATATCGGCTACAACACCTATGATTCCTGGCGTTGTATCCTTCTTCTCCATTACCTTTTTAACGCTTCCGCCGTATCCCTCATATCTCTCTGTAATGTTGGCCAAAGCTTCAAGTCTTGATTTTTCCTGCTGATATAGCTCCTGAACTTTTCTAAGCTCAGTATCTTTCAAAGACATGGTCTCACGCATCTCTTTTACGTCTTCTTCAGCCTGTTTCTGCTTTTTGTTCATTTCAGAAATCTCTGAAGTTATGCGGTCGAACTCATCTCTAAGTTTCTTAATAGTCTCTTCCTGCTTGGACTCATCAGATCTGGCTCTTACAAGTTTTCCTGTAAGCTCTGCCTTTCTGATGTTGACCTGCTCTTTCATGGTGTTAAGAGAACTGAGCTTTGACTTGATCGTTGCTCGTGTATTCAGGGTTTCGATGATATCGCTCTTGCAGCTCTCTACTTCATCATTTATGTTGGATATCTGTGTAAGAACTCTTTCCAGCTCTTTTCTGGCAGCATCACGCTTCTGTGAAAGTTCTTCTACATCCTTATCAATGCTTTCTTTTTCAGAAAGATATGTCTCTTTTTCTTTATTCTTTTCTTCAATTTTTGCCTGCTCATCCTTGATACGGGATTTAAAATGAGCATCATTAGTTGTGGCAGATTTTATCTTTTCATTTAAGATACCGATCTGGCCTTCAAGCTTTTCTTTTTTAACAGAAGAATCTGTAATCCTTGCTCTGGCTTCATCAATCTCACGGTCCAAAATTTCAAGTTTTTTCTGAATGCCTTCGTATTCTTCCTTGGCTTTTTCATAAGATTCTTTTGCCTTATCAAGAGATTCTGTAGCAATGCCGAGATTTTTCTCTGCATCCTCAAGCTGCTGTCTCTGGCTCTTATTCTCAACAAGGAACATATTTACGTCCAAGGTTTTGAGGCGCTCTCTGAGTTTTAAATACTCCTTGGCTACTTCAGACTGTTTCTCTAAAGGTCCTATCTGTTTTTCAAGCTCAGATAAGATATCAGAAAGACGAGTCAGATTTATCTTCTCTTCCTCAAGCTTTTTGATAGCGGTCTCTTTACGGGACTTAAACTTAACAATACCTGCGGCCTCATCAAAAAGATTACGCCTGTCCTCAGGTTTACTTGAAAGGATCTGATCGATCTGGCCCTGTCCGATGATAGAGTATCCCTCTTTACCGATACCTGTATCCATAAACAGCTCATTAACGTCCTTTAGACGACACGCGGAGCCATTTATCATATATTCACTTTCTCCCGAACGATAAAGTCTTCTTGAAACAGTGACCTCATCGTAGTCTATAGCAAGGGAATGATCAGAATTATCAAGTGTGATGGCAACATAAGCATAGCCCAAGGGCTTACGAAGCTCAGTTCCCGAAAAGATAACATCCTGCATGGATCCACCACGCAGCTGTTTAATACGCTGTTCACCAAGAACCCACCTGACAGCATCAGCTACATTACTTTTACCTGAGCCGTTAGGTCCTACAATTCCGGTGATACCATTATGAAAATCAAATTTTATCTTATTTGCAAACGACTTAAAGCCGTGGATCTCAATACTTTTTAAATACATTACTTGCTTTTCTTTAATTCAAGAATTGCCTTGTAAGCAGCCTTCTGCTCAGCTGCTTTTTTGGTTTTTCCTGACCCCTCTCCAAAATTCTTATCTCCCACAAAAACGCGGACATCAAATATTTTATCATGTTCAGGGCCACTTTCGCCACAAATTTCATATCGAATTTGTCCCAGATTCTGTCCCTGCACAATCTCCTGAAGAATAGATTTGCTATCGCTAAACATCTGCATGCTCTCTTCATTTGTAAGAACATATGAGTAAATAAATCTCTTGGACTCTTCTATTCCACCATCCAAAAACAGTGCACCGATCACTGCCTCAACCATATCAGCAATGATTGATTCCTTATTTCTGCCCCCAGTGGCTTCTTCACCTTTTCCAAGCTGCATGTAGTGTCTTATATCAAGTTTTTCTGCGTCAAAAGCCAGAGCCGGTTCACATACAAGAGAAGCTCTGATCTTGGACATTTCGCCCTCTTTTTTATCCGGATATTTTTTGAAAAGATACTCACTTGATAGCATTTCAAGAACAGCATCTCCCAAAAACTCAAGGCGCTCATAATCCGGCTTTTTATTGATCTTTTGTTCATTGACAAAAGAGCTGTGTGTAAAAGCCTGGATCAAAAGTGATTTATCCTTAAAAGTATATCCAATAGTATTTTCAAATTTTGAAATATCTGACTCTGATAACATAAAAAACCTCGATTACTTAAATTAAAATGAGGCAGTCATAAAGCTGCCTCACCATAGTCTGTTATTTATTTACAGCTTATTTTGTAGAAAGTGCGCTTTTAAGAAGCTCTACAGCCTCACCAACAGTAGTGATATTCTCTGTCTTTTCAGGATCGATCTGAACATCAAATTCATCCTCAAGACCCATAATGATCTGGAAAAGATCAAGTGAGTCAGCACCAAGATCCTCTGTAAAAGTTGTATCCATCTTGATTTCCTCAGGATCAACATTTAAAACGCCTGCAATAACTTCTTTCATTTTTTCAAATTCCATAATATTCGACCTTCCTTAACCGTCAAAGTAATAATTTATTTAGTCAACGCTTTTAACCTTCATCTGAAAGCTTAGCACTGATCTTTTCACTTATTTTCTGTTCTGTGAATGTTACACACTGCAAGATTGAATTCTTGACCTCAATATCATTGGCACTTCCATGAGTCTTAACTACAAGACCCTTAAGACCAAGCATTGGAGCTCCGCCGTATTTATCCATGCTGTAATCTGAAAGAGACTTCTTAAGGTCATCCTTTATAAGGAGTGCACCAATCTTTGTTTTAAGATTGCTCATAAGACTCTTTTTGATAACATGCATCATGGACTTGGCAACGCCTTCATACATCTTAAGGATAACGTTACCTGTGAAAGCCTCACAAACGATAATATCAGCAAATCCAGCAGGAATATCTCTTGCCTCGATACTTCCAATAAAGTTTATATCAGGACAGTTCTTAAGAAGTGGGAATGTCTCTTTTACAAGTGCATTGCCTTTCTCCTCTTCTGCGCCGATATTAACAATGGCAACTGTTGGATTCTTAATTCCCATTACATTTTCCATGTAGACAGTTCCCATTTTTGCAAATTGAACCAGATGATTAGATCTGGCATCTACATTGGCACCGCAATCTATCAACAGAGAATTGCCCTTCTCTGTAGGGATAAGAGGAGCAAGTGGTGCTCTGTCAACTCCCTTAAGTCTTCCAACAATGACCTGTCCGCCTACGAGTGTGGCGCCAGTACTTCCTGCAGAAACATAGGCATCAGCCTCGCCATGGTTGACCATATACATAGCCTTTACGATAGAAGAATCTTTCTTTTTTCTGATAGCCATTACCGGAGGTTCAGCCATTTCGATAACTTCAGTTGCATCTACAACTTCAATCTTATCTTTGTCATATTCATAAGCAGAAAGTTCTTTTTCTACAATATCCTTTTTTCCAACGAGAAAAACCTTGAGATTCTGTGACTCTTTAACAGCGTCTACAGCACCCTTAACTGTAACAAACGGAGCGTTATCTCCTCCCATTGCATCAACAGCAACCCTTACAAGTTCTGCCATAAAATTACCCCCATATCAAAATTGACTTCTTATAATATACAAGAGTACTAATCAAAAATCAATAGAATAAAACATTGATTTTTAGGGCAAAAAAAGGGCTTCCCAAATAAATTGGAAAGCCTTAAATTTCAGAACATATGAGGTTCCACTTAATTATCAAGCCTCAACTTCAACAATGCTCTTCTTGTTATAATAGCCGCACTTCTTACATGCGCAATGTGGCTGCATAAGAGCTCCACAGTGGCTGCACTTTACAAGAGTTGGAGCTGTCATTTTCCAGTTAGCTCTTCTCTGATCTCTGTGGCCTTTTGATGACTTATTCTTTGGGCAGATTGACATTTGAGTAACACCTCCTTACAGTAACCGTATAAGAAACTGCCTTAACAAGGCAATTGTTTACGTTTATTCATTAGCATACTTGAATATTGTACTCATCGCAGCGTTATTTGTCAACAGTTTTTTTATCTGTTGCAATTCTGAGAGTATTTCTTGGGGGATATTCCTACAGACTTGGTAAATGCCTTAAGGAAATTGCTATAGTCGCTAAAGCCGCATTTCTCGCAAACGTCGCTCACACCTATTCCCTCTGCAAGCAGAGACTTGGCAATAGAAATACGTCTGGCTGTCATATATTTATTTATAGTTGTCCCGGTCGCAGACTTAAAGATCCTGCATATATATGACTCACTAATATAAAACTGTTTAGAAAGATCTCCAATGCTTATCGGGTACTGGATATTATTGTTAAGGTAAGAAAGAATGGCATCTACCTGTTCATTATATGTAGATGGCCTGTCTTCTACCTTGTCGCTGTTTTTCTCATTAACTATCTGATTTATCAAGACGAACAGTTCAGTAAAAGTCGCCCTCTCAAGCAGGTCATGTCCGTATCCGTTACTTGTAAGTATTTTGTTTACAAAGTAAAGAAAACGGCTCTGCTGTTCACTTGTAAGGCTTATCTTATGGGAAAACTTTTCATTTCTCTCCTGGAAACATGCATCAAGATTAGTTTCCTTTGAAGATATCTCTTTCATATAATCAGGATCGATCATGATAACGATCCTCTCATGCTTTTCCTTCTCGATCTGAGTCAGATAGTGAGAGTCATACTGATTTATCAGGAAAAGATCTCCCGGGGCAATATCATAGACCTTATTATCAATAAGGAACTGTTTTCCTCCTGAAATGGAAAAATACACCTCATAGCAGTCATGAATATGCATTTCCATTGCCTTCTCATCTTTATACAAGTGAGCAATGCTAAAGTATTTGTTTTCAATACTGGAGGCCATGGCCTCTTTACATGAATTTAACTCTTTCATTTCTTCCCTATTATCAGCTTTTTTCTATATTATCCCAAGCAAAAGACATAGTATATCATACAATTTCACTTCAGTATTTTCAAGTTTTTTGTTGTGTTTATTTAATAACAAGAAAATATAGTTTAACGATTAACATCAAAAGCAATAAAAAAAGAAGCGGTGAAAATATCACCACTTCTTTTTTTCAATCTTTTATAAATTCATTATTTGCAGAGCGCTACTGTATCACGAGCAATTGCAAGTTCTTCATTTGTAGGAACGATCATAAGTGTAACCTTGCTGTCAGCACCTGAGAAGATCTTGTCCTCACCGTGAGCCTTGTTTGCTTCCTCATCAATAGTTGCGCCGAGGAATGAAAGTCTCTTGCAGATAAGGTTACGAACAAATCCGCTGTTCTCGCCCACACCTGCTGTGAAGCAAATAGCATCAACTCTTCCCAAAGCAGCTGTGTAAGCACCGATGTACTTAACTACTCTGTATACAAATGCATCAACCGCTCTCTTAGCACCTGCATGACCCTCTTCATATCCCTTCTGAAGGTCTCTGAAATCAGATGAAAGCTCGTCTGAAAGTCCGAATACACCTGACTTTTTATTTAAAAGATTTGTAACATCTGCTACTGTAGAATTCTCTTTCTTCATGATGAACTCTACAACTGAAGGATCTATATCACCACTTCTTGTTCCCATGATAAGTCCCTCAAGTGGAGTAAGTCCCATAGATGTATCTATACATTTTCCGCCATCTACGGCTGAAATTGAAGCGCCATTTCCAAGGTGGCAAACGATAAGTTTAAGGTCTTTTGCATCCTTTCCAAGGATCTTGGCAGCTCTTTTGCTTACATATGAATGGCTTGTGCCGTGAAAACCATATCTTCTGATTCCGTATTTCTCATAGTAAGAATATGGAAGGCCGTAAAGATAAGCCTCCTCAGGCATTGTCTGATGGAATGCTGTGTCGAACACTGCAACCATAGGTACTGAAGGCATAGCCTTCTGACATGCTCTGATACCGATAAGGTTTGCAGGATTGTGAAGAGGTGCAAGATCAGATACTTCCTCAATTGCCTTGATAACCTCATCATTGATAACAACAGACTTAGTGAACTTCTCTCCGCCATGAACAATACGATGTCCAACAGCTCCTATCTCATCAAGAGAAACTACACCATTTTCGCTATTTGTAAGTGCCTCGATAACAAGCTCGATTGCTCTGTTATGATCAGGCATTGGAGTAACCTTAGTAATTTTGTCCTTGCCAGCTGGAGTATAAACAATCTGGCTTCCGTCAATTCCGATTCTTTCGCAAAGTCCCTTGCAGATAACAGCTTCTGAATCTGAATCAATAAGCTGGAATTTAAGTGATGAACTTCCGCAGTTAATAACTAAAATTTTCATATTTGACCTCTTTTCAAAATATTTCTGAAATCTACATATAATAGTAACTTCAGTTCATTTTTTATTCTTTGAGCAGAATCAAAAAATCTTCCATGAATATGATACTTATATTATAATTCTTGTACAAGGAAAAAATTGTACAAAAATTTGAATATAGTTGTTACCTATAGAATTATATTATCAGGATATCGTTAATGAAGACAATCGGGATCATCGCAGAATTCAATCCTTTTCATAAGGGTCATGAATATCTCATAAATCAGTGTAAAAAGAAATTAAATGCTGACTACTGCGTAGTAGTCATGAGCGGAGACTTTGTAGAAAGAGGCGCTCCCTCTATCATCAGCAAATTTGACAGAGCAAAAATGGCCCTTAGCTGTGGAGCTGATGTCGTATTGGAACTTCCAATCTATTACAGCCTGGGAAGTGCTGAATTTTTCGCTTCCGGTGCTATCTCTCTGTTAGATAAGCTTGGCATTGTGGACTATTTGTGCTTTGGAAGTGAAGACCCGGATCTTGATTCCTTAAGCATGATAGCAGATGTTTTGGCAAAAGAGCCGGATGCTTATAAAGAAGCTCTTGCAAAGCGCCTAAAGCAAGGCGCATCCTACCCTGTTTCAAGGAAGGAAGCCTTAAAAGAATATTTCAATCAGGATAACGCAAATTTCCCTGTTGCGTTTGATATTTTAGATAATCCAAATAACATTTTAGCTATAGAATATCTAAAAGCCTTAAAGCGATCAAACAGCAAAATAGCTCCTTACACAATAAAAAGAGAAGGTGCAGATTATCACAGCGTTGAAATAGCCAAAATATCAAGTGCCCAGGGCATAAGGAACAGCATTCTTTCAGATAGAGGCAAGAGCTCTTCTGTCCTTAAGGATCAGATTCCGGACGCTGCGCTTGTTTATTTCACTAAGTATCAGGGAAGATTCCTTGATTCCAATGACTTCTCCGATCTTTTGTATTACAAACTGATCTCAGAACAAAATAGCGGCTATACAAAATACCTTGATGTAAATGAAGATCTTTCAAATCGCATTTTTGCAAATCTCGAAAGCTTCACTGATATTGATTCATTTTGTGACTGTTTAAAAACCAAGAACCTTACATATACCAGAATAAGCAGATGTCTCTTCCACATTCTCCTTAACATAACAAAAGAGAACATGGAAAGCTATAAAAGAAACGGTTTCACTGCCTATGGGAGGATTCTCGGATCCCGGAAAGAATCGTCAGCTCTTTTGGCAAGTCTCAGAGAAAATGCTACTCTTCCAATGCTGTACAGATTAAAGGATGCGCAAAAGACACTCTCACCTCTTGAGCTTTCTCTTTTTAATGAGACTCTTTCAGGCACCTCAGTTTATAACCGCATTGCTGGGAACAATACTGGATCTGAATATAGATTAAAACCTGTAATTCTTTAATTTTCTTTTAATTGAAGTCAAAAGGTTATCGTGATAACATTAAATTATATACGTGATTTACTTTTTGATTGTTCTTTGGAGGACTCATGGGAATTACAAAACTTGAAAAAGGGCAGTTTCTTCATAAAGCGGACCAGGACATTGTAAGCAGTGTTGAAGTCGTGGTAAAGGGAAGTATACAGATTTCAAATGCTTACTCTTCCATCATATGCAATGTAGGTGGTTTTATAGGTATTGTCGAAAATCCCGGTACACCCTACGCTTACAATTATGAAGCCCTTGAAGAAACCACTGTTTATTCCTATACCTTCAATTCACCTGATGATCTTCCCAAAATCATCAAGTCCAATCCCAAAATCGCCCCTATTCTTGCAGCTCAGTCATCTGAAATTGCAGCCAAATCCTGCGCTGCCTATGAAAAACAATTCGATGATGCGCTTCAGGAATATGAACAGATCATGGCTGACTACGCAGATTACCCAAGTCTTTGCATAAAAGTCGGCGAAATAGCCAAAACATTCCTTGAACTTGATGAACTAATCCCACCCGAAAAATCTGAAAAAGTACCAAACTGGGTAATTGACTTTAGCAACAGTTTAAAAGAAAACGAAGCTGTACTAAAGAAGTCTTTTTATGGCCTAAATATAGAAATCGCGACAGGAATAATAATGACAACTTACACTATATATAAGACCATTTCAGACCAGGTTCTTATTCTTAATGAATACAGGAAGGTCTTAAAAAAGAAAACATCATCCTTTGCTTCTACCATGAAGGTGATAAAAGCAAAGCTTGCAGATATGGAGCGCGCCGAGACTGAAGGCAGCGAAGGCAGCGTAACTATAGTAAATGCTCTTAATACCATTCTTGTATATTCAGGAGTAAGCAGCGAGATCGCCAGTAAATTCGAAGAACAAATCTCGTCCTTTAAATCAACCAATAACCGCTATGATTCCTCTGACGAAGCAAGGGCGCTTCGCAGAAATATAAGCACATCTTTTTACGAAGTATTTACTCCTGCTTTCTTAAGAAGTCTTACGGATGAAGAGCTTCCTATCGAAGTTAAAATGTTTTTCATGTTCGGCTTTGTTGATGAAGAGTTGGCCGGTGCCAAAAACACAACTATTCTCTACAACATGGCAAAGGCCTATATTCCTGATGAAAAGGGAAATGTTCTGACCATTTATGAGTGGCTTAAAAAAATCTACATGTTAGAGGTTGATCCATCCAAAAACGAATTTGATCAGGACTGGCCCTCCTATCTTAGAGAACAAAAGTCTACAGGGGCTATAAATCAGGCACAGCTTGAAGCTATGCAAAATAACCCTCAAAAGAGGCTTGAATTTGAGATTCATAATCTTTTCTCTCTTGGTAATAGAATGACATTTGGACGAATCTCATCTTTCGTTCCTGTTTTTGATGAGCAAAACGTACTTAGACCGCTTGATATGGCCTATCAGACTGCCGCCAAAGTAAACGGCTATTTTGATATGATCCGTGGCATCGACTACGGCGTATTCTGCAGACAGGCTCTTTTCTCCAACACAGAGATTGGTGTTCCGCAAGTCTTTTTTGCAGATGACATAACTCCGTATATGATCCTTATGCCAAATGTTGGTAGCAGAGCCAGCCTCTGGCAGGAAATAGATGGCAAAAACAGGCGCACAAAGGCCAGAATGCTTGTTTCAATCTTTAATACTGAAAATACTGAGGAGACCATGATAAAGCTCTTTGGCGAGTTCAGATGGGAAATGTGCAAGACTGAGCAGGGAGTCCACTGGAACGATGTAACAGACCCTTCTCTTACCTCCATGTACTGCGATTATTTACAGTTCTATAAAAAGAATTCAGCTCTTTCTACTGAAAACAAAGAAAAACTAAGAACTGATCTAAAGAAATTCAGCAACAATTATAAAAATGTATTTATCGCCGACTACCTTTCCTATGTAAAGTTTGAAGCTGCCGGATCTCCAAGACTTAATAAAGTTACAAGAGAAATTCTTTTTACCTTCTGCCCTTTTGCAAAGGCTGTGCGAGAAAAAAATGCAGACAATCCGCAGTATAAGGATCTGTTTAGCCACTACTCAGTACGAATAAATAACACAGCCAAGCCAATACTTAACATAATTGCCAAGCTTAAAAAAGAGGGAATTGATATTCCTGAAGAACTCACGAACCAGATAGAATATTTGAAAAAATAAAAACCTATACTGTCCAAAAGGCAGTATAGGTTTAATTAAATCTTATGATGCTTTTCTTTCACCGATCATTGAATCAACTGACAATATAGAAATGATCATATCTCCGATCTTTCCTACTCCGCTGACAACAGAAGCATCGTTCTTTATGAACTGTGAAGGCTGCTCAATATCTTTTGAAGATATATCAAGTACCTCATTAACTTCATCAACAACAATTCCTAAAAGGTTATCCTCTCCGATGTTGAGGATGATAATACGTGAACTATTTGTAAAACAGTCATCGTCATAGTTCATTCTGCGGCGAAGACTCATTACAGGAATTATTTCTCCACGAAGGTTGATCACTCCTCTGTAATACTTTGGAGAACTTGGCACCTGTGTTATTTTAGGCATCTGTATGATATTATTCACGCTCTTAACATCAATGGCGTATACTTCTTTGTTGATTTTGAAAATGATATATTTTGACTCATTTTCATTTGCATTATAAACGGCAAGTTCAGACATTTTGTACTCCTTATGCTATAAGTGATTCAACATCAAGGACAAGTGCTACTGCGTCATCCAATATTGTTGCGCCACTAAAAAAACGGTTTTCGTTATCGAGAATTCCCATAGACTTTTTATCAATGTCCTCCTGTCCAAAGAGTTCATCGACAACAAGGCCAAGATATGTATCTTTATACATACAAATAACAACGTTAATATTTAATGATTCCTTCCTGGCTTCCTCAAGGTTAAAAAGCTTGTCCATGTAAACAAGAGGAATAACCTGGCCTCTAAGATATATAACATCCTCAAAATTAACAGTGCTGATCTCAGAAACAGATACATTTTCTATAGATAAAACTGATGAAAGGGGAATCGCGATCTTTTCATCTCTGACTCCTGCAATCAAAGCCTGTGAATTCTTCATATTCTCAGTTACAATTTGACTTAATTCCATTTGATTACCTCCCTAAATAGTTCACTCCAAGAGCAATATACTAAATGCATAATTATTTATAGTCAATAGTATACTTTTTTTCATAAAAAATGATTCCCGGTGCAATTTACTTACACCAGGAATCATCTGTGTTTCAGAAGATTATTCATCGATACAACAAATAATGTTCACCGTTTTTTCACTTTTTCAGATACTCATTTTCTACTTTTTCAATACATTCACGACATGAAACAGCCACATCCGGAGTTGTATCTTCAAGAGTCGCCTGAATGAATGGTTTATTATCAAGGGCAAACTTCACGATACTTGAATAATCAAGTTCTCCTAGGCCACATCCCATGCTCTTTACACCATTTTCTGTAAGAACGCAGTCCTTTAGATGAATCATGCAGATATCTTTTCCTAAAAGATCATGAGCTTCTTCAAACACTTCATATCTTCTGTCGTAATTATCTGTCCAGAGAAGATTAACAGGATCATAAATGATCTGAAGGTTTGGAGATCCAACTCTGTCAAGAACCTCTCTTGCTCTCTGTGGGCTGTAAACTATATGTCTGTAAACAGGCTCGATTGCAACGATAACGCCCATTTTTTCAGCATATTCTACAACCGGTCTTAAATTAGTGATAAAGGTTTCCAAAGCCTCTTTTGAATGGCAGGCCTCTTTATCATAAGAATAATTTACGTTTGGTGCTCCCGTCTCAGTTCCGACCATTCCACAGCCAAGAAGTGAAGCAAAACGGATATGCGCCATATATTTCTCCTGAATTGCAGAAAGCTGCACAGAATCAGGATTGGCAAGGTTGAGGTAACACCCAAGAACAGCCACATCAAGGTCAGCTCTTCTAAAAGCATCTCTCAAGTACATTGCATATCCCGGTGTAAGGGCCATTGGGTCTGCAGTAAAGCCCGGCACCTTGGAAAGAGCAATATGAACACACGAAAACCCCTGCTTTTTTATTTCTGTGAGTCTCTCTTCAAAAGGGAGCTCTACAGTATCATGAAATCTAATACCAATCTGCATCATTTTAAGTAACCTCCAATAATTGCAAAACTCATATATCTATATTAGCCGTAAAAATGCAATTATTCCACTATTTATATGTCAATATAATTGCAATTACTGAACCGAACTGTAAGAGGGGCTTTTTCACCGCCATAAGCATACATGCCAACAAGTGCTCCGGTGAAGCGTTTTCCTTTATTATAGCCTTCATCGCACAGGTAATATACATTAGGAAGTGTAGCAAATACCACACTCTCAACAGCTTCTTCATTTAAGTTTATTGAACTCTGCGAATCAGCGGCAATAACCTCATAGCTTAATGTTCTTTTCAGGTAATCAGTATTCATTATAAACCTGATCACTTTAGCTGAGCTTTCAACCGGCTCATCTGATACCAGAACCCTGTCCTCTTCTCCAATATGTTCCTGAGAAAAGACAAATACCTTACCGTCCTTTTTCATAAGTCCGAACAATACAAAAGTGTTTTCATCATAGTAGCCTGAAATGCCTGCATGTTGGCCCTCAGAAAGTTCTGGGATCTCCATGTCTGCAGAATATTCAAATGTAAAAGATGTCTGCCTTTTAAGTACCAGATTTCTACTTTCAACGCTCGAAATAGGAGCTATGCTACCCTTTATTATGAAAGAAGGCTCATTCTCATTATTTCCTTCGATATACCTTACATCACCATTTTTAAATGGTCGAGGCGTCATATAATCCAAAGGAAGTCCACATGACGATATATTCCTGACAATAGTTACTTCTTCCGATTCAAGAAGTGTACTGCATTTTTCTTTATCTATTTCACTATGTATATCAGCAGAGCCAAAAATCCCTGTAAGATCAGGAAATGGCTTAATTTGCATGGTTGATGGTCCCTTGAGATCGTTAACGATCGGCCATCCGTCTGCAGTCCACGTAACAGGATCAATTGCTGTTTCTCTTCCAAGAATGCTGTAGCCATCTCCTATTTTACGACCGCATAGATAGACCATATACCATCTGCCATCGGGAGTTTCAACCATATCACCATGTCCACAGCGCTGAATAAGCGCATCAGGATCTTTTTGTCTCATGATAGGGTTATATGGGCATGGTTCGTAAACTCCAAAGAGTTCTCTACTCCTTGAAACAGTCACCATATGTCCAGGTCCTGTTCCTCCTTCTGCTTCGAGAAGATAGTAATATCCGTCTTTTTTATATAAGTGTGGTCCTTCAGGAGCTCTTTTATTATCTCCGTAGAAAAGAAGCTGGGGCTCAGATATTTTCTTTGTACCATCTTTACTAAGTTCGAAAATCCTGGCTCCCCTGTTAAGAAGCATGTACCTTCTGCCATCATCGTCATTAAAGATGCTTGGATCAATTCCATCCTCATCAATGAACACAGGCTCAGAGTATGGTCCTTCCGGCTTTTCTGAAGATACAACAATCTGCCTGCGGTAAACCGGTCCTACATCATTAAGTCTATAAGTCGCTGTTATATAGAACCTGCCTTCGTAGAAAGAAATATCAGGCGCCCAATAGCCCCTTCCACCCTCGAGCTCGTCAAGATAAGCCCAGTCAGGATTTGTAATAGCGTGGCCTATTATCTCCCAATGTATCAGGTCTTTTGAATGAGATATGGGTATACATGGGAAAAAGATAAATGATGAATTGACCATGTAGTAATCGTCATCGACTCTGCAAATTGATGGGTCCGGAAAAAATCCGGCTCTTATCGGATTCCTGTAAAAGTCATCATAGGAATGAGCATATCTTTTTTCCAGATAAAGCTCTATTTCCTTATGCTCCTGATTGCAGATACTACCCACAACAGCATACTCACTTTTTGAGCCGTTCTCTGCAATGTCATGTACTATATCCCAGGGTGTTACAAGATTTATATCACCCTTTAGCGGATCAAGGCCACACCTTTCTGTAAGATACTTAAACATCTGCAAATTTCCGGACATTGCAGCAAAATGCAGTGCAGTTCTGTGTCCCTCTGCATATTCATTAAGGCTTGACCTTGAATATTCAACGATCCATTTTACGAGTCCAAAATCCCCTTTTTTTGCTGCATCATATATAGTTATATTTCCAGCATCCATAATTATTTTTATCCCCTATACCAAAATATCTAAAATAGTAATATCCAATTTATTCATCATATCTATCACTCATAACGGTCACAGAATCTCCATATTTGCAGAAATAAAATCAGCATATCCAGGGTGAGAATTCTCTATATTATTAGAAATAGCAAAAATTCCAATCTTTGCACCAACCCACGTATGATCTGACGGAGTATAGTTGGCTCCAAGGTCAAGTCCCTGTTTCTCATTATCTGATGCACCAATATTAAGTTTTATTTTAAGACTAGGATTTTCATCTCCCAGAGGATTATGAACATTTTGAAAATACATATCTTCTGATTTCAAACTACTATCCGAGTGGGAAAATGTCATGGTCCATGTAATGTCTTTTAACGCATCTGAAGCGGCAAGTTCATAATTATAGCAAATTTTTGAAAAATCGATAGCTTTATCTGCAACTTCTTTTTTATCAGAATCTGTCCCCTCTGAATGAATTGTTTTTATTATATACTTCTCATCAGATACTCTCTCGATATACGCGGCCATATACTGGCCTCCTGTCATACATACCCCTGCTCTGTCACCTATATTTAATCCGGAAGCATCCATCTTGATCTTCATTTCAAACATTGGATAGATCAGTTTTTGTGTAAGAACATTGGCACTTTTCCAGATAACAGGCTCATTTTCAGAACTTGTGTTAAGGGCATATAATCTTATACCATTCTTTTTATCAGGTATCTGGCTGTAAAAAGAATCATAATGGTTACCAAGCCATTGCCATGCTAAATTATATTTTCCATTTTCAAAATCATCAGATGCAAAAAGCCCTGTGTCCTCTAGATCAAGGTCGTTTGAAACATTTGGCTTAGTATATTCATAAACAGGCTCACCACATCCGTTTTCATCCGGATTACTACCTATAATTGGCCATCCGTCTTTCCAGGTAACAGGCTGAAGGTGGCATATTCTTCCATATAGGCCTCTGTCCTGAAAATGAATAAACCATTCATCGCCATTTACTGTATCAACAAGAGCACCCTGATGAGGTCCATTGATAACAGTATTTCCGGTATGCATTACTTCTTTTATCTCATAAGGTCCATAGATATTCTTGCTTCTAAGAGCGACCTGATATCCATCTGTTACGCCACCTGCCGGAGCCCAGATATGATAATATCCATCCCTCTTATAAACCTTAGGTCCTTCAATAGTGACAGCAGGGTGATCCGGATCATTTCCGTTAAAGATAAAGTGATCTTCAGTAAGAGCCTTTGTTCCATCGGGGCTCATTTCAAATATTCCAAGAATACTCTTAAATCCAATCCTGCTCTTGGCATATCCATGTATAATGTAGGCCTTTCCGTCATCATCCCAAAATGGGCAGCAGTCAATAAGGCCTTTTCCTTCCAAAAGACACACAGGTTCATCCCACTTTCCAAGAGGATCTTTAGTTTTTACAACATAGTATCCCTCATCAGGCATCCCATAAAAAATATAGAATACTCCTTCATGGTATCTTATGGCCGGAGCCCATACTCCTTCCGAATGACGTGGAATATCAAATCGCTTTTCCTTAATATTATTAAGAGCATAGTTTACAAGCTTCCAGTTAACAAGATCCTTTGAAATAAGGATTGGAAGCCCTGGTGTATAGTTAAAGCTTGATGCAGTAAGGTAATATGTATCACCCACCCTGATGACATCAGGATCACTGTAATCAGCAAAAATTATCGGATTTCTAAATTTTGAACCTAAATCTGAATAAGACATTTTTCTCCTCCACAAGACGGTTTAGCCATTTGTTTCAATATCTAAGTATTTGGCAAGTGCGAGATCACCAATAACAAGTGACCTATATGGTTCATCAAGCTCAGAAAGTCCCTTCGCTATCATTCCGGCATACAAAAGTGCACCTTCATATTTCAGATGTGAATTATCTATCTTTCCTTCAGGTGCCCAATCAGCTTCACCTGCTGCAAGATTCATATAGTACTTTTTGGAAGCTTCATCCCCTGTCTTTTCAAGGAAATTGCGGCTCATTGTAAAAAGATCAACTACAGGAACATTAAACTTCTCTCCTGCCTCTTTCATTCCTTTCACATACTCTGTGTGCTCAGATGGCTTTAAATTGCCATTCTCATCAAAAAGTCTTCTTTCGACTGATGTGATGAATACAGGATAAGCCCCTTTATTTCTTGCCACATTAACGAATTTTCCGAGATTTACAATAAAATCATCGTGTGGCTTTGTATATCTTGTTGGATCATTTATCTTTTCATCATTATGACCAAACTGTATAAACAGATAATCTCCTTTTGTTATTTCATCATAAATAACAGCAAGTCTGCTCTCATCTATAAAACTCTTTGTGCTTCTGCCATTTACGGCATGATTGTAAATAACAACATCTTCTTTCACATATCTGTCAAAAGCCTGTGCAATGCCAGTCTGAGGATATGTATTAAACTTATTGCAAGCTACAGTTGAGTCCCCCGCCCAAAATATGTGTCTCATACCTTACTCTCCTTTATATTATTTCTATTTAATATAATGTCGCTTTTGACATTATTGCGCCGATTAACTAAAAAGAGGATATGCATAAAGCATATCCTCTATTCTAAATGTCGAAAGAAAATAATTACTCTTTTACAGCTCCGACATTAACACCCTGTACGAAGTACTTCTGAAGGAATGGATAAGCCGCCATGAAAGGAAGGATAGCGCAGATAATAGCTGCATAATAAAGAGTATTCTGAGATACCTTATACGCAGTTGTCGGCGTATCACCATCCATGATCATAACACGGAGCTTATACTGGAAGTTAACCTGATCAGGATTTGTAATGTAAATCTGTACTGTGCTGTAATCGTTCCATACTGTAACTGCATACATAAGACCGATTGAAGCAAGAGCTGCCTTTGAAAGAGGAAGTACTATCTTGAAGAAAATTCCCATAGGACTGCAACCATCAATTTTAGCAGCTTCAAAGAGAGATCCGGGAATTCCTTCAAAGAAGTTCTTCATCAATACAAGGTTGTAAACGTTCATACCATGCTTGATAACAAGGATCCACATTGAATCTACAAGGTGAAGCTGTTTCATAACAAGGTATTCAGGAATCATACCACCAGAGAAGATCATTGTGAAAAGAAGGAAGAATGACATTGCATTTCTACCTGGCATCTCTGTCTGTGTGAGTACGTATCCACCAAGAGTTGAAAGTACAAGACCAAGAAGTGTTCCTAAAACTGTTGTAATTACTGAATTAAGGAATGGTCTGTACAATCTGACTGTTGTAAAAATAGTAAGATATCCATTTACTGTAAAATCTTCTGGCCATAATTTGAACTGGTAAACACCTACAGCATTAAAGGAATCAACTAATACTTTCCAAATAGGAATAAGAACAATAAGTGCAATCAAAATAAATACTACATAATTGACAACGTCAAATACATGTACTTTATTTTTTCTTGCCTTAACTTGCATAGCCTGTGCTTTTGCCTGTGCCATAATGTTACCTCCTTAAATAATACCGCGGCCACGAATCTTCTTACTAGCCCAGTTACAAACAAGAACAAGGAAGCAGCCTACAATTGACTTAAACAAACCAACTGCAGTAGTGTATCCATAGTCTGGAATGGCTGTAAGGAAAGTCTGGCGGTACACATATGTTGAAATAACATCAGATACGTCAAATACACGGTTATTATATAAAACAAATACTGATTCAAAAAGGTTAAGAACCTTAGCAAGGTTAAGAATCAATACAATTATTACCGTATTCATAAGTGCCGGTACAGTTACGTACCAAATTTTTTGAAGTCTTGAAGCGCCATCAATATCAGCAGCCTCATAAAGTTCAGGGTTAATACCAGAAAGTGTTGCAAGGAAGATAACTGTTCCCCAACCTGTTTCTTTCCAGATATTGATCAAATAGAATATTGGTCTCCACATTGACTGTACATGCAAAAAGTCAATGCTTTCACTAAGTACTCCCCATGCCTTTAATGTCTCGTTTACAAAACCAGTAGATGATTTTGATAAAAACAGCTGGAATATAGCAGCAACTACTGCCCAGGACATAAAGTGTGGCAAGTAAATAATAGTCTGAAGAGACTTCTTTGCAAACAGGTTGTGCATTTCATTAAGAAATACTGAAACAAGAACTGATGCAAAAGTCGTGATTAATAATTTAGTAATAGAAATCTCCAATGTGTTTGTAAATGCAGTCCAGAATTCTTTCTTTGCAAACATGGTATAGAAATTCTTAAGGCCAACAAACTCAATATTTCTAAGCTTATATGTGTAAAATGCATATCTTACACCAAGCATTGGCCAATAGTAAATTATGATTACAAAGAATAAAACCGGCAGGAACATCAAGTAGTAACCAAAGTTATTTTTGATGCGCGTACTAAGAGGCTTTTTATTGATTGGAGCTCCTGTAGATGTCATAGCAACCGTTTGCTTCTTACTCATAGCATCCTCTTCCTTTCAAATATACATAATTTACGTTTTGTTACAATTGTATTATAGCAAATTTCCGTAAATTTTTTCGTAAAAAATCCCATCCCTAAGAAGATTTTTTATACCCCAAAGGGATGGGAATAATAGACTTCTGTTGAAGAAATTAAAGACTATTACTGTGCATTAAGTTCTTCTACGATCTGAGCTGATACATCGCCCCACTTCTCAAGGTACTCAGCGATAGCATCTTCTGCTGTCTTTTCACCAGTTACAACCTGGTTCATAAGAGTTGTCTTATCTGTTACAAGCTCTTCGTTAACTTCTGTAAGTGTCTCACAAGAAGCTGCCTGAGGAGCATCTACACAGTTCTCTGTGAAGAACTTGTTACCAGCTGTTACAAGGTCGTCAGAATCAACGAATCCGTTTGTAAGAGGAGCAATAACAAGTACTGGATCAAGGTGATTTTTCTTCCATACTGTGTTAGGGTCATTAGGAGACTGTTTAAGGTGGAACTCACCCTCTGCATACTCATAATCCTTCTTCTTCTCAGGATCATCAGCATTTGTTGTGAAGCTTTCAGCATGTGTTGACCAGTGAACATCCTCAGCACCATATGTCCAAAGTGTCTGAACTGTATCACCATCAAGCATTGTCTCAAGAAGTGCATCAAAGATAGCCTGCTCACGAGCATTGCTGCCATCCTGATCATCTGTGATTACCCAAACAGGAGCTTCTCTGTTGATATATCCGCCCCATGTATCCTTGATCTCCTGAATAGGAGCAAGCTGTACAAGTCTGTCATCACCAAGTTCATCATCTACGCCCTGCTTAGACATATTGTCTGTAAGTGTTCTAAGCCATGTGCCAGCCCAGTATGTGAATACACCTTCTGAAGTTGACTGCTCAGCTGAGAACCACTTCTCACGAGCCTGCTTTGTTCCAGCTTCTTCTGTATCTGGATCGATTACGCCATCAGCATAACCCTTTGCAAGTCTTGTAAGCGCATCGATTGTAGCCTGCTCTGCGAAACCATCAACCCAAACTCCATCCTTCTCATAGAATGAAGGATAAGCTCCCTGCCAGAACTCTGGCATATAGTTGATGTATGGAGCCTCATCAAGCTTACCATAACCAGCAGCGATAACACCGTATGTTCCCTTAGAACCATCACCATCTGGATCGTTGTTTGTAAATGCAAGAAGCATGTTGTAGTAGTCATCAAAAGTCTTGATATCCTCTGCCTTCATTCCTACTGCATCAAGCCATGACTTCTTAACATATGTAACGCATCCGTTTCCATATGTAGGAGCAAATCCGTAAAGATGTCCTTCGTCATCCTTCATGTTCTCATTAACTAAAGGAAGTGTTACACGTGACTGGAACTCTGCATTTGCATACGCATCTGCCATATCCCAAAGAAGACCAGTCTGTGAATACTGTCTGAACATTGTAGCACTCATGATAAGTGCATCTGGATAATCAGGATCACCAGGTGCTCCTGTTGTAAGGAGACGTGATACTGTTCCAGCATAGTCTGAGTGATCAAGCTGGTTGATATTAAGTGTGATTGGATGACCAAGTTTCTCTGAAACTGCCTTCTCCCACTGCTCCTTAAATGCATCCTGACCATTCTCAACTGTAGCTGTAAGTGTACCATCTACTACAATGTTAAGAGTCTCAAGTGTGTACTCTTCATCTGTAGCAGCTGCAGTGTCTGTAGATGCTGTTGCATCAGCAGACTGTGATGCTGTTGTGTCGCCAGACTCAGTAGTTGTTGTCTCTGAGCTTGTGCTGCCACATGCTGCAAGAGAAGCTACCATAGCTGTTGACAAAAGTAATGATAAAACTTTCTTTTTCATCTAAATGTTTCCTCCCATATAGATTGTGTGTTTACTAAATGTAAGCGTTTTCACTTACCTTAATATGTACTTTATCATGTACTGGAAACCTTTTCAAGCGTGAATTATGCTGAATTTCGGACATCATTGTATACTTTTTCTTTAAAGTACCATTTTTACTGTGTTTGCGTAAGTGCTTACATGTCAATTATTCCTAACAAAAACGTTTAACTCATTTTTATTTCAGAAATCGTTTGTGAAAATTGCACAAATGAAATCACGCTCCCAAAGCTTCTTCTTTCAAACTCATCATCACTGATCAGTCATCTTGAATCTAAGCTCGATACCGGTGCCATAGTATTAAAGAGTAACGCCTCTCTTCCAAATTGCCATATCATGGAAGCCTGCTTCTTCACTCTTAAGCTTCTCTCCTGATGCTGTCCTTAATATCTTTTCAAAGAGCTCATCTGTAAGCTCTTCAAAACTGCGTCCTTCAAGGATCTGTCCTGCTCTAAAATCTATCCAATTACTCTTTTTATCTGCAATAGTGTTGTTGCTGGCTATCTTCATAGTAGGAACAGGGCATGCAAATGGTGTTCCTCTTCCTGTTGTAAAAAGAACTATCTGTGCACCGGAAGATGCAAGTGCAGTTGCTGCGCAAAGGTCATTACCGGGAGCACAAAGAAGATTAAGTCCGGTAACATCAGTTCTTTCTCCATACTCAAGGACGTTCATAACAGGGAAATCACCTGACTTCTGGGTACAACCAAGAGACTTATCTTCAAGAGTTGTGATTCCGCCTGCCTTGTTTCCAGGAGATGGATTCTCATAAATAGGCTCGCCCTGCTTTGTGAAGTAATCCTTAAAGCCATTGATCATATTAACTGTGTCATTGAATTTCTCTTCTGAAACACATCTGTTCATAAGAATAGTCTCTGCACCGAACATTTCAGGAACTTCAGTAAGGATTGATGTTCCTCCGCACTCAATTATCCTGTCTGATATTCTTCCAACCAAAGGATTGGCTGTAATGCCTGAGAAGCCATCACTTCCGCCGCACTTAAGGCCTATGATGAGTTTAGAAGCATCAACTTCCTCTCTTACATCGGAACTTGCTTCTTCGATTATCTCTTTTAACAGATTAAGTCCATCCTGCATCTCATCATCGGATTCCTGACATACAAGGAACTTAACTCTCTTGTCATCAACTTCACCAATATATGGTTTAAGCACATCAATGTTGCTGTTCTCACATCCAAGGCCCAGAACAAGCACGCCACCGGCATTTGGATGATTTATAAGATCAGAAAGGATTGTTCTTGTGTGCTCCTGATCATCACCTGTCTGTGAGCAGCCATAGTTATGTGTAAATGCCACAACTTCATCAACGCTGCCCTTTACATAAGCGCCCGCTTTCTCAGCAAGCTTAGTTGCTATATTGTTTACGCATCCAACAGTTGGTATGATCCAAACCTCATTTCTGATGCCAACTTTGCCGTTTGCTCTGACAAAGCCTTTAAATGAAGCTTTTTTTGAACCAACCATCGATTTTCTTTTTTCAAGATAATCCTTATCAGGCTCATATTTGTACTCGAGTATACCCTCAAGATTTGTCTTTACATCATGTGTATGAACCCACATTCCCTTTGTAATATCTTCTGTGGAATGTCCTATTGCGTATCCGTATTTAATAATATTTTCGCCATTTTTGATATCTTTGATCGCAACCTTGTGTCCTGCCGGAACATCCTGTGCAATTACTATGCTCTCATCATCTGAAAGATTCAGTGTCTGCCCCTTAGCCATAGGTTCAAGACAAACAACTACATTATCCTGTGGATGAATTTTTAAAAAGTTACTCATAACCCTACCCTTTCCCTGCATTCATGCAGATGTAAGCTCTTTCATTTTCGCTTACATAAATCATATCCGTAATAAACAATTTGGTCAACCGCTTTTTGGCTTTTTCGACTATAAAAGAAATCAAAATTTATGCCTTTTTATCTATTGTATTTAAAAAAGCCCTCTAGTATAATATTTTTTGATTATGTAAATGCTTACATATTTTTTTCAAAAAAATAATTATTATATAAGGAGGGTTATGAAATGAAGAAATTCATGGATGAGGATTTCCTTTTACAGTCTGAACCAGCTAAAAAGCTTTATCATGACTATGCTGAAAACATGCCTATACTTGATTATCATTGTCACATCAGTCCAAAGGAAATCGCTGAGGATCGTCACTTTGAGACAATCACACAGGTTTGGCTTGGAGGAGATCATTATAAATGGCGTCTTATGCGTGCATTTGGCGTAGATGAAAAATATATGACAGGCGATGCTCCAGATAAGGAAAAGTTCCTTATGTTTGCAAAGTGCCTTGGTAAGGCCGTAGGCAACCCACTCTATCACTGGGCACACCTTGAGCTTAAAAAATATTTCGGTTATGACGGTGTTCTTAATGAAAAAACAGCTGAGGAAGTATATGATCTTTGCAACAAGGTTCTTCAGTCTCCTGATATGAGCGTTAGAAAGCTCATTAAAATGTCTAACGTTACTTTGATCTGCACAACAGATGACCCTATCGACACACTCGAGTGGCACGACAAGATCAAAGAAGACTCTTCTTTCGATGTTAAGGTTCTTCCAGCATGGAGACCTGACAAGGCTAAAAATATCACAAAGCCTGAATTCACAGATTACATTGCTAAGCTTTCAGAAGTAAGCGGTGTTAAGGTTGATTCTTTCAAATCCCTTAAGGAAGCTCTCAGAGTAAGACTTGATTACTTCGCATCAAAGGGATGTAACGTAACAGACCACGCTCTTGAGTATGTTATGTACAGACCTGCTTCAGATGAAGAAATCGAGGAAATCTTTGCTAAGAGACTTCGCGGTGAAGAGATTTCATATGAAGAAGACCTTAAATTTGAGACAGCATTCATGCTCTTTGAAGGCGAAGAAATCGCAAAGAGAGATTGGGTAATGCAGCTTCACTTCGGTTGCAAACGTGATAACAACACTCCTATGTATGAAAAGCTTGGTCCTGATACAGGATTTGATACTATCGGTGCATATTATCCAATGGGCGAGCTTGCTGATTTCCTCAACGCTCTTCATGTAAAGAACTCTCTTCCAAAGACTATTCTTTACAGCCTAAACCCAAGCGATAACAAGATCATCAACACTACTCTCAATGCATTCAACGAAGGACCTGTAGTTGCCAAGATCCAGCAGGGAAGCGCTTGGTGGTTCAATGATACAAAGCTTGGTATGGAACAGCAGCTTGAATCAGTTGCAGAATCCGGCAACCTTTCAGGTTTTGTAGGAATGCTTACAGATTCAAGAAGCTTTACATCTTACACAAGACATGATTACTTCCGCAGAATCCTTTGCAATTATCTCGGAAGCCTTGTTGAAAATGGTGAGTATCCAGAGTCAGATCTTGATATTCTCGGAGAGATCGCTGCAGATATCTCATACAATAATGCTGTAAGATACTTCAAATTTCCTTTAGAAACGAGATAATTTATGAGCAACCAAATGACTATTTATGACATATCCAAAAAGGCAGGCGTTTCTATTGCTACCGTTTCAAGAGTTTTAAACGGTAGCACCAACGTTAAACCCAAGACACGCAAAAAAGTCATGGATATAATTGAACAATACGGCTATAAACCAAATGCTTTCGCCAGAGGTCTCGGCCTTAACTCAATGAAAACAATCGGCATTTTGTGCGCTGACGCTTCTGACCTTTATCTGGCAAAGGCTTTATACTATATTGAGCAAAACCTGAGAGAAAATGGTTATAATTCTGTCCTTTGCTGTACAGGATATGAAATGGATTCCAGAAAAGAGTCCCTTAATCTTCTGCTCTCACAGCATGTGGACAGTGTCGTAATGGTCGGTTCAAACTTTATCATGAATAATCCCGAAGACAACATGTATGTCAACGATGCTGCCGCTTCTGTTCCGATAATGCTTCTTAATGCTGACTATGACTGCAATAATGTGTATTGCACATTATGTGATGATTACAAGGCAACGCAGGATGCCACAGAGAAAATGCTAGGCGCAGGACTCAAAAACATCCTTTACCTTTACAACAGCAATTCATATTCAGGATTAAAAAAGCTTGCCGGATATCAGAACGCTCTGTTGTCTCATGATATAGCAGTAAAAAAAGAGCTGCTTCAGTGTTTCAAGGGATCAAATGAAGATATAGACGGAGTTAAGAACTTTATTGAAAAGCTCTATTTAAAGGGTGTGAAATTCGATGGAATTATAGCAAGTGATGACTTTTTAGCTGTTGGTGCAATGAATTTTGCAAGAGCAAATAAGATCAAGGTTCCAACAGAGCTTCAGATCATTGGATATAACAATTCCATCCTTACTCATTGCTCTGAGCCTCCTATTTCTTCTATTGATAATCGTCTTGAAGATATGTGCATACAGCTTGTTAAGACCCTTATTGGAACCCTTTCTCAAAACGAAATGCCTCAGAAAACTATTTTCTCCGGTGAACTTATTGAGCGAGGATCCACAAAACTATAAAAAAATAACCTCAGCATAGTTTCTATGCCGAGGTTATTTTTTATTATCAAATAGTATCAAGCAGCTATTTCTGCTTTATTACCCTTAAAGAATGTTTTCATAATAGCTCCAAATACATTTCTTACCAGTGGTCCTGCAAAGAAAATCTGCCAGCAAAGTGCCATTGGGAAATTGAAAGCTGTTGTCTGAAGCCATACGCTAATAAATTCACTGCCTGCATTCTTGAAAAGAATTGTTGCTGCAAGGCTCATAAGTGGGCACATAAGGCATACAGACATTGATGAAATTGCAAGTATCATCATAATCATAGGATCTTTACCCGGAGTTACAAACCTAAAAGCAAGAATCTGAGCAAGTTTTCCTACAAATAAAAGTTCAAGTACTACAGCTATAGGCCACATAATAATAATTTCTCCAAATGCAGCAAGGAAAACAAAGTTTTGAAGACCGCCTACACTTAGTGATATGTTGTAAACTATCATGGCATATACCATAACGAATGCCATTAAGGCAGTAAAAAACACATCCTGTAATTTGCTCTGTGGTAACATAAAATAAGTTCCTCTCTTTCTTAAATAGGGAAGACCTCTGTGTTGTTCGTTATCACCCGGCAAAGGATGTGCGTTTCCAATAATACCTTGAAATCTTCAAATCTTTTTTCAGCGATTTTCGATTATAACAGATTCCAAGGTATTATGTAAGTACTTTTTGTTATAAAATTTATTCATTATTCATTGGAAATAATTCCGCCGCCCAGAACATAATCTCCATCATATAAAACAGCAGATTGTCCCGGAGTTATAGCTCTTTGAGGCTCATCAAAAGTAAATATGGCACTGCCATCATTATTTATACTGCAAACTCCCGGCTGTTCCTTGTGTCTGTACCTGATCTTGGCGCTGCATCTAAACTCATTTTCAGGAGCCTCACCTGTTATCCAATGAAAATCTCTTATGTGAACTTCTCTTTTAAACAGATCCTCATTGTCACCAAGAACAACCTGATTATTCTGAACATCAAGTTTTGTTACATATAATCTCTTTTTATCAGGAATTCCAAGGCCGCGTCTCTGTCCTATGGTATATCCTATAATTCCTTTGTGCTGGCCCAAAACATTTCCGTTTATATCAACAAAATCGCCCTTTGGATACTCTTTTCCTCTATAGCGCTTTATCATAGCTTCATAGTCACCGTCTGGCACAAAGCATATATCCTGGCTTTCACTCTTATGAGATGTAACAAACTCTTTTCCCTCAGCAATTCCTCTCGCCTCTGTCTTGGTGTACTCACCAAGGGGGAAAAATGTATGTGAAAGCTGCTCTTCAGTAAGATCATAGAGCACATAGCTCTGATCTTTATTTAAATCCTTGGCCTTAAGAAGATAAAAATGACCATCCTTCTCTTCTATTCTCGCGTAATGACCAGTGACAATGTAGTCAAAGCCCATTTCCCTTCCCTTTTGATAAAGGATATCGAACTTAAGATACTTGTTGCATCTGATGCAGGGATTAGGTGTCTCCCCTCTCTCATAGCTGCATACAAAGGGTTCAATAACGTTCTCTCTAAACTCTGCTTCATAATGAAAGATCTGGTAATCAATCCCTAATCTGTCACACACAGCCCTTGCATCCTGGGTATCTGCAAGACTGCAGCATGTATCAAAAAGGTCTTTTCCTACCATATCATTCTCATACAGGCGCATAGTGCAGCCCATACAGTCATATCCCTTATCTACCATAAGTGCGGCAGCTACACTAGAATCAACACCACCACTCATGGCAATCAATGCTTTTTTACTTAAATTACTGCTTGTCATAAATACTTTTCCTATCTAAATCTAAAAATCAGAAATCTCACTTATATTATAAAGAAATAGCCCTTATACAACAATGTACAAGGGCTACAATACAACATTTTTATCAAAAAGACAATTTAAATTTAAAGCTCAGATGTGCAGTGAGGGCATCTGCTTGCCTCAATATTGATCTCACTCTTACAACGAGGGCAGATCTTAGTTGTAGGAGCAGCTTCCTCCTCTTCCTTTTTGATCTTATTACTTACAGAATTCATAAATTTAACAAGAAGGAAAATAACAAAAGCCATCAATACAAAATTGATAACTACAGTAATGAATGTTCCATAGTTAAGTGTTGCCGCACCTGCCTCCTTTGCAGCTTCAAGGGTTGCATACTGTGATCCGTCAAGACTTACAAACATGTTGTTGAAGTCTATTCCCCCCGTCAAAAGACTTATTATCGGCATGATAATATCATCTACAAGTGATGTTATTATCTTCTGGAAAGCACCACCAATGATAACACCGACAGCCATATCCATTACATTACCACGCATTATAAACTCACGAAATTCCCCTGCAAGGCTCTTCCCCTTGCCTGCAACTTTTTTAATATCCTCTGTCATTTTGTTTTCTCCCATACAATACTAATAATTTTAGTTACCTAAGTGAAATTATAGCACTAAAAATTTGCCTTGCCCACTTGAAATTGTGCGCCAATAAAAGTAAAATATAATAGTTGTGTGACAAGCAATGCAGGATTAGTACATCGGTAGTATATTAGCTTCCCAAGCTAAGGAGGCGGGTTCGATTCCCGTATCCTGCTTTATATCTTTTTATGATATACATTTAATTATTATAACAGCTGCCGTTTTACCATTGCAGCAAATTTTCCATTCATATCTATCAGTTCATCGTAAGTTCCGCTCTCAATAATCTCTCCTTTTTCAAGCATTATTATCCTGTCACAATTTTTTATTGTTGAAAGCCTGTGAGCAATAACAACTCTTGTACATTTTATTTTTTCAAGGGATTCCGATACTATTTTTTGTGTAATGTTATCCAACGCACTTGTAGCTTCATCAAAGAGTACAAGTTTGGGATTTCCCGCAAGTGCTCTGGCAATAATAATTCTCTGTTTTTGTCCTCCCGATATACAGGAAGCATTCTCATCCACCAGTGTATTCATCTGCATTGGCATGTTTCTTATATCATCTGCTATTCCTGCTTTTTCCGCAGCTTCCCAGGCTTCCTGTTCAGTCATTCCGGGATTGGATATTGATATGTTTTTAAAAATAGATCCGGCAAAAAGTTTTGAATCCTGCATTACAACACCTAATTGCCTGCGAAGAGATTTCTTGTTTATGCTATTAATATTTATTCCATTGATATAAACATTTCCAAGAGTACATTCTTCAAAACCAAGCAAAAGACGCATCAGAGTACTCTTGCCGCATCCACTCTTTCCAACTATGGCAACATATTCACCCTCATGTATTTTTAAACTGAAATTCTTAATTATTAATGGAAGATCTTTTCCATACCTGAATGAAACATTATCAAACTCAACGTTACGAATCTCGACCTCTTTAAGTGTCTCATCGTCTTTTACTTCAGGTGCCTGTTCCAGAAAAACATCAAGTTCTTCAAGGATTGGGCGAACCAATGATGCATTGGGAATAACTTCCTGAACATTAAGAAGTACAGCCGTGAGCATTGCGTATACAGAAGTAAAAGCTATATAAGATTCAGCAAACATATCGTTCTCATTGGCAACAAAATATATTGCCATCATTCCTATAAGAGTAATAGCCGTAAGGAGAACATTCCCGTATGTGACAAAAAAGCCGGGATGATACTGTGCCATGGATTCCTTCTTGAATATTTTGAGCCACTTTGTATATATTCTTTTTTCTGATGCTGACACCTTCAGCGTCTGTATACCATTCATCATTGAAACCAAAAGTGCATTATCTTTAGTCGTATACTCAATGGTTTCGGCGTTAACTGCGCTTTTTTTGTCAATAATCAAAACAGACAGCCAGACATATAATATTGTAATAATGGTAACCGGAACCGCAAGGCTACCTCCCAAACGATATATCTGCCAAATGTATATAACACTGAGCACAAGCATCAGACCTGTGGTAAATACTCCTGCGACAAGTGCTTTACTGAGAAGCTGCAACACTTGTATTCTCTTTGCAAGTTCACCTGTAGCATGTCTTTTATAATATTCTACCGGAAGTGAAAGAATTCTTTCCATAGTAGCAGCTCTTATATTCATGTCCACTTTTGCTGACATCCTATTCACAACCTGATTTTGAACAACCCTGAACAAGGTTACGGCAACAGCTGAAGCAATCATAAATATCATAAAGGGCACAATATATGAAACATTGTCAAAGAACTGAACACTTGAGAAAAGAATTTTTATAAGGACCGGAGTTATCATTCCTACACTTGTAGCAAGCAAACCATATACAAGCACATTGATATAATCCGCTCTATTAAGAGCTTCTTTCATAAAAATCAGCAGATCATATCCTTTCATGCTTTTTTTTGGAAACTGTCTAAAAAAGCAAATTCCACGATCCGCAAATTCTGATTCCTTACTTTTGTCTATAAGAATGACTTTTCCCGACTCATAATTCTGATAATGATATTTCCCATTCCTGTCAGGAATAAGAGCTACCACATCACCATTATTTCTGGTAGCGAGAATAGGACCAATACTATCCTTTGACCAACCCTTTTTTAGCTCCATTTCATGAGTTGAGAAACCTCTTTTGTCAAAAAAGGTATAGAGATAGTCTTCCCATTCAGTCTCACTCATCTTATCAAAAGATTCAATGCTGATTTTCTCAGGCTTGCCGAGATAGGCAAGAATCTGCTCAAAAGCATTTTCTATAAGAGATCTGTCGTAATTATTGCCTAACCATCCCAGCGCCTTTTTTCCCTCAACAACCTCAGTCAGGCTGATAAGCGCATCCGATAGTTCCACTTCATCTTCTGACATTCTCTTAAACAGTAATTCAGTTTCATAATTTATGTTTCTATCAGTCAAAGCTCCGCCTTTCCTAAATCTATCACTTATTCGCTGGTTATAAGATCAGAATAATACTTACAATTTTCCATAAGGTACTCATGCTTTCCCCTGTTTTCAATTTTGCCTTCCTTTAGTACTATAATCTCATCACAATCACGGATGATGGAAAGCCTATGAGAAATAACTAAAGTTGTAATTCCTCTTTCATGTATTGCTTTCATGACATTAAATTCAGTCTCCGCGTCAAGAGCAGCTGTAGCTTCATCAAGAACAAGAATTCTTGGATCATTTGCCAGTGCTCTTGCAATAGACATCCTCTGTCTTTGACCTCCGGAAAAATTTCTTCCTCCTTCTTGCAAAACAGCCTGATACCCACCTTCTCTGGCAATTATATCATCATGAATCTGAACATCTCTTGATGCCATGATGATTTCATAGTTCTCTATTGTATTATCAAACATCTTAAGATTATCAACGATTTTTTCTTCAAAAAAAGTTGTGCTCTGTGTCACAAAAGAAAGACTTGATGCCAAAACCTCCCTTGGAATTTCACTAATAGGAGTATTATCTATAAGTATCTCACCGCTCCAAGGCTTTTGAATTCCGGCAAGAAGTTTGGCCACAGTGCTTTTTCCACTGCCTGATCCGCCAACAATCGCTACACTCATACCGGCCTTCATTGAAAACGAAAAGTCCTCAAGTATCGGTGGCAGAAGTCTGTTATATCCAAAAGTAATATGTTTCATTTCCAGAGTATCGCCAAGTTTACGATATTCTTTATCTTTATTAAGCCCTTCATATTCTAAATCAATCTCAGGAGAATATTGCATAACATCCTGCACTCTTTCAGCTTCAGTCCTCATTTCCATAAACAGCTGGGATGTGTTGGCCGCTGATCTGGCAGGTGTTATAAACGAATTCAGATATGCATTGAAAGCTACTAAAATGCCAATTGTCCAATTTCCCTTCATTACCCAAATAGCGCCGATTATAATAACAAGGGTTGTGGTCACAGAAGTAATGAGATCCGGAATCTGTCCTACACGATATTCAAGCTTTGCAAGATTCATGTCCTGCTTGGTGTAATCTCCATAATAGTTTGCCCACTCTTGAAAAAAACCTTTTTCAACTCCGGATGCTTTTATCGTTTCTATCATTTCTATGGCGCTTATGGTCGCTACATTAAGATTTGCTGTCTGTTTGGACATTACTCTTGCAATATTTATACGTTTGTTAGAGATAAATCTGCTAAGAAAGAGGTTGGACAATACTGAAATTATACCGATCGTCGCCAGAAGAGGACTATAGGTAAACATAATAGCAGCGTAGAAAATAATTGATGCTACATCCAAAACAACAGGCGTTATATTGGTTATTATGGTAGTCGAAAGATTTTGATTTGCATTGTACCTTTCAAGCAAATCTCCGCTCATTCTCTGTTCATAGAACCTGCACGGCAAACTCATAAGGTGCCAGACAAATCCCGTACAAGCCTTAATAGACATTTTGCCCTGAAGCTTTGTCATATAAGCAGCCTGTATCCATAAAGCAGTGATTTGAATTCCTACAAGTGATAAAACAAGTAAATAGAACAATATTCCCAGTTTCATATCAGGAGTTATCATAATGGTATCAACAAAGAATCTGTCAATGGCAGGCAAAAGGATTTTTACAATAGTACTGATAAGTGCAGTCAAAAGTACCAGGGCAACCATATTCCCGGCTCCCTTAAGCTGTTCGCTTACAAAATCGAATATCGAAGCCGGTCTCCCGCAAGGTGAAAACTTTTCGGTCGGAGACATAATAAGACATACACCGGAATATCTGCGCGCAAAAGCATCCTCATCAAGAGTGATTATTCCTCGTGCCGGATCATTTACATAAAATCTGCCGTTTCTGATACCATTCAAAACAATAAAATGATCTCCGTCAGCAAAAACTATACAAGGAAAAGTAGCCCTCTCCTTAAGTCTGTCCAAATTAAGTTTGAGCGCTTTTGTTTCAAACCCCTGATCAACAGCTACAAGATACATATTTTTAAGATTTGATCCATCCCTCGAAACTCCGCATTCTTCACGGACTTTTTCAAGTGGAAGAAATCTTCCGTAATAGGCAAAAACCATAGTAAGGCAAGCTGCTCCGCATTCAACAGCTTCCATCTGCATTATTACAGGAACCTTTGCAACTCCTTTTGAAAGGGGGATTCTTTTTTTGTAAATTCCCATAATCATTCACCTTTTAAGTTAAACACATATTGTCCGGGCGTTATAGTTCCTTCAATTATTTTCACATCAATTACGCCATCGGGTAAATCTTTATCCATTTCAATATATACCCTGTAATAGTTTGTATCACTCAAAAGAGCAAATTCTCTGATATATAAAGTCCCGACAATATCAAGAACATCCTGTGCACCGTCAGCAGTATCATTAATTTTTACAACCTTTCCGCTATTGTTACTGCTCAAAACCTTCGCCCCGGGTTCAATCTCTATAGCATCCATATAATCTATCCAGCAAACCGTGACACCATCATCAGTATATGCCTTGGTGCTATAAGATAATTCTACAGTTCCAAATATCGCCCACTGTAAAAAGCCAAGCAGAAGTAAAGCAATTGCCAAAAGAACAATCCAAACAGACGGTCTTGTCGCATGCATATACTCCCCAATCTTTTTAGGAGATTTTAATATCACTCCTCCGTCATCTTCTCTTATTTTTGTGTTTTTTGCCATTGCACCCACCTCAATTCTTAAACACAATCCATGAAGGTATCTTTTTTATCTTTATGTCCATTGTTTCATTATCTATTGATAACAATACCCTTGTATTTTCCCACACAAAGCATTTGCTCTTAATATATTGTGAAATATCAAATTCCATATCAAGCATAACAGGTTCCCTGTCAGAGCTTCTTTTGAACTCCATAACGGTTTTCTCAAAATCATAAAGAAAACTGATTCCTCTTTCCACCTGCTCATGTGCAATTTTGCCAAGGTTTTCAATGAATTCTCCCCTAAGTTTCATAACGGACTGCGTACTTCTGTAAGAATTAAAAATAACCCCGAACATCTCTTCGTTATGGCGATAAAATGCCAAAAGATCACATCTTCCTATGATTTCTCGCAGTGTCAATGGGAACGCTCCTTCAAGCGATGATAAAAACATTATCATTGCTTCAATATACGGAAAATCCGTGCGAACATCTGACTTAAAATCATAAAACTGGAGAAATAGCTCTTTATTTTTTTTTATCAAATCCAGAGTTTTTTCACTGCAAACATTCCTGTTAAAAATACTCAAATCTACAGTGTCCGCATCAAAATATGCCCGTCCTACGACTTTGTCACCTTCTTCCGTAGCCGGAAGAGGAAAAAACTTATGAAGCTGAATGTCAATACTTCCGATAAGATAAATTTTTCTAATCATTGAAAGTGTCTGATAAAAGTCATCCACTGTCTCATCCGGATAGCCATAAATAAATGAAACAATACTTTTTATTCCGGCCTCAGTTATCCATCTTATTGTTTCAACAGCATTCTCCAGCTTAAGATTTTTGTGGGTAATCCTTTGCATTCTATCCGACCCTGTTTCTATCCCGGTGTAGATTTCCAAGCAACCGGCCTTTTTCATCAACTCAATCAGGTCCTTGTCAAGTACATCCGTTCTGGAAGAGCATCTCCATACATATGGACTTCCTTTCTCTATGAGGTAATTGCAAAAGCTTGTGATATGCTTTCTGTTTGCTGTGAACATATCGTGCTGTATAGCAAAATCCGTCTGCCCATAAAGTTCGAAGTATTTATCCATTTCCTTCACAAGCACATCTGCCGGTTTAACTCTGAATTTACGTTTCCAGAATCTTGAAGTAGAACAAAATGAACATTCGAAAGGGCATCCTCTTCCCCCTTCCATTGTTACCCTCATATTCTTAAACTCTGCCACGTTCCCAAGTCTATACTGAGTATATTTTGTTAATTCATCATCTGATAAAAGGGCAGCACATGGATTTTCTTTAATTGTGCCATTATTTCGATAAACAATTCCCGGTACAGCATCAAATTCCCTTTTTCCAAATATTTCTCTCATAAGCGGCAATATACTTCTCTCTGATTCGCCAAGACATATAAGGTCAAGAAAATTAAAGGTTTCCATGCATTTTTTCGAAGTAAGCGTTGCATGAGGCCCACCATAAAAAATAAATGTTTCCGGTGCTCTTTTTTTTACAACCTCTGAAACTCTTACAACCAGATGAAAAGTATTGCAAATAGTGTAAAAGCCTACAACCGGTGTACCTTGAGAAAGGATCAGGTCCGCCATTTTTCCTATCAGTTTCTCAGGATCGTCTCCTATATCAAATTCTTTTTTCCTTACAAGATCATCAAAACTTATTATCTTTGTTTCAAACTCCGGCTCTAATATGCTCTTTAAGATATGCTGCCCTATATGTGCAGTAACCGCCTCTGTACCTGAAAGATCCATTCCGTTAACCAATAAAACATCCATCATTTCCCCTCTGTTTCCAAAAGCCTTTTTCTGAGTTTTTTCTCCTGTTCTTTTCTGGATAAAAGGATTTTTTCTTCATGCTCCTGTTTTCTCAAAAGCCTGATCTCTCTCATAAATGGTGAAATTCCAAAATGATTCTCAAGTGCGTCCTTGTCACTTCCGTCAACAATCTTTAACAAAAGCTTTTTTAGATTATCTGCTGAAATACCTATATCCGACTCCAAAAGCAAATTATCACTCTTGTTTCCGACAGATGAATTTAAATCTGTAAGAACATTCAAAAGCCTTTTTGCTTCAGCGGCAGTTTTTATTTGAGATAACCTTTCCGGACTGTGTATTATTTCTCGAAGATAAGCATTTTGAAGATTGTTTTTACCTATTTTAAACGGAAGAACAGAAACTTTGGGGACATAAAGTCTGACCACAAACAGCCCCAAAAAAGAGGTCTTTCTGTAATATACATCCCCGGAAAGTTTTAAAAGACTGTTAATAAGGCTTTTGTTCCACTCGCTGTTAGAATCTCCAAAGTTTTTCCATCTTGAAAACTCCCAAGTAGTACCCCCTTCAAAAAAAGTCTTCGGCATATCTGCAAAATCGTTTCTAAAACTGTCTGCAAGATTTCTAAAGCTAAGCACATTGGCATCATCGGAATGAACAGGAAGCATATAGTCCTTTGTTTTTAAGTCACTTTTTCCCTGAGCCATTTCCGTCAGGCACCTCTCAAGTGCTACGTTAAAAAGAGGATGCGCCCCAAATCTGGATGCATAAAGCTCTTTACTTTTATCGAAAAATACCACATTCAATACAGGAAGATCTTTTAAAAGTGAGGCATCCCTTACAACTATTTTCAAGTCAAACTTCTTTTCAGCTTCATTTATGATATCCAAAGCCTCCGGAGCAAGTTCTTCCAATATTTTTCTGTCTATTTCCGGCGGAGTATAACCGTTTAATATTATCTGAAATTTGGAATATCTCTCTGCAGTCTCACATAGAGCCTGGCACAAGGCTTCTTCTTGAGTATTCCCGGCTGCCATGGCATTGCTTCCGCTCATACAATTAATTACATCTTCGGGAAGATAAACCTCTTTTCCTGTTTTTAAGCTCGTATATGGGATAAAAGACAATTCTTTTGTCCCAAGGTATTCTTCCAAAAATGCTTCTTTGTCAGTATCATTCTCATGTATACAAAGTCTTGAAAAATCATCAGCGGCATCACGGGAATTCCAAAGTGCATTTATAGGAAGCCTTTTTTCAAACGGCCACTTAGGCCCATCAGAATAATCCCACTGCGACTTATATATAACAAAATTGGATAATCTTTCCACAGCTTCCCCATATGCGCTGGCAAGAGCCCACTCAGGATCTGTCCCCTTCCCCCAAACTCTCCAATTACACATAGGATCATAAAGTTGCACACTGGAAAGACCGTTCATGCATTCGTAGCCTATCTCATTAAGTTCAATATCAAGTTTCTCCAGAATTTCCTTTATGTTTTGTACTGTTTCCTGCGGCTTTATTTCTTTTCCCTTTGCAAACATCAATCCTCCAAAATGACATCACTCATAGCTCTTCCTCCGCCAACAATCGGAGTCTTAAACTTAATTTTCATAGGTGTTTTGAAAATCGGACCATCAACAGTAATTGAGTGATACTCCCCATCTTCACCACATATATCCATTCCCTTTTTTTTGAATTCCTCAATAAGATCTTTGTTTATTTCTCTACCTATGTAGTCTTCAGACAGATAATCAGTTTTGACGGCTTTTATCAAAAACTTATATCCTCTCTCAAGAACCTCATTTAATATATCCTCGGATTTCTCATTCCAGAGCGGAGTTAAAAGATCTATTCCCAGCCTCTCTGCCAGATGCCTGTTCCAGGCAGCCACATCTTCCCTGTATATATCACCCGTACAAACAGCTTCAGCTTTATATTTGCTTATTGCCTCCGAAAGAGTTTTATACATGTCATCTTCATTATGGAGTTCTTCGGTCTCGCAAAACACAACAGGAATCCCAAGATGCTCTTCGTATTTTTTAAAAACTTCTTTTCTTATGCCGTGATTATAGTTAAAACCTCGCTTTGTTACAGTTGTATAAAGAGCTACAGGCTCATGTCCCTGTCTTATCATCCTGTCAAGACAAAGAGTGCAATCCTTGCCTCCACTGTATGCCATAATAAATCTCATCTACACAAGCTCCTTTCCATGTTTTACAGCTTTTAAGATTTTTTCCCTGTAATCATTTCTAAAATACGTGCAAAAATATTTGTCTCTTCCTGATATGCTGCCATCTTCAAATGAAGCTACTATCCTGCATCCCCCCATGCATTTATTAATATATTTACAATTCTTGCAATCAGTATTGTTATCCATCTGCTGTTTCAATGTATAACCATAAAAACAACTTATACCGGGAGAATTTAATGCTTCAATAAAACCAACCTCCTTGACAAAGGCCATGTCGTCTATAATCTCTTTTCTCGCTGACGCGGCTCCTGCGCATGGAAGAAGTCGTCCTTGTGCGTTTAAAAATGGTATAAGCTTCTCATTGGCACAAAGCCCCATCTCACAATTATCAACAAAAGAACAGGCATCATCCGCGGGAATTGCCCATATTCCTTCGTATGAAGCAGCATAAAAATAAGCATTTAAATATATTTCCATACTTATATGATCGCGATAATAATCCGGAATATAATTGCAAAAAGCATCAAGAACCTGTGAAGGTGAAAGCTTTAAATCAGGGATGAATTTTCCTGCGCTTCCTGACATGATAAGCGGCGTAACTTTTAAAGATGAACAGCCATGATCATTAAGCGTCTTTACCGAGCTTCTGAGTTCATCCATATTGGCTCTGCAAAACATCATGTCGCTGCTTGTCCTAAAGCCCTCACTCTTACATAAATCAAAAGCTTTTAGGGCATCAGCTCTTGCTCCGGCTCTGTTTCTTATAAAGTCATGACTTTCGTCTCCGTCATAACTAATGCAAAAGGTTGGATTATGTCCATTATCCTTAAGACAACCAAGAATTCTTTCATTGAGATAAAAGCCATTGGTTATTATTGCAGATATGGATATACCACTTCGAGACAGTTCTTTTACCAGAATTTCAAAGTCATTACGAATAAGTGGCTCCCCTCCGGTAATCACTACACTTTCTATTCCCGCCTCTTTAATAAGTGGAATATATGAGATAAGTTCATCCGTAGTCGGCTCGATTTTTTTATCTTCTCCCAGATAGCAGTGTCTGCAAGAGTAATTGCAGCGTTCCGTGATCATCCATTGCAGAGTCTTAACTTTTCTCATAGTCATTAGTCCTTAAGAATATCGAGTAATTTTGCATAATACCCGTCCTTGTAGAAAGAACATGTAAGCGGAGCTTTTAGCATAAGATTAATGTCTGTATTTTCAAAAGAAAATCCGCTTTCCACTGCCTGATACAGCACGCCGCAGACTCTGCAATTTCCTCCGTGACATCTATCGCTAAATTCACATTCTCTACACTCTTTTAATCCATCCAAAAGTTCCTCTGTGGACATTTTCATAAGCTGTGAATAGGAAGAATTATTTAATATATCCTTAAGTGGCATATTTAAAACATTACACCGCCCGGGCTCCCAGTCCTTTTGAAGCGCAACGCCCTCACAACCATCACATGGCATTATCCTACCGGTAGAAGATACGTATACAGCATTTATCGCTTTGAAACACCACGCAGAATGCTTTATATCACCGGATTCATATTGATAGGAATTTCCTCTTTGAAAATCGGCAGCAGTCGCTCCTGCCCGAATTGTTGGTCCGTTAAACCAAATAAATTCCAAATCTTTTTTATTCTCCTGCCTAAGGCTTTCACTAACCTTTAGCATAACTTCCCAATATTCTCTTGCTGTTAAGCTAAGAAGTCCGCTTCTGATCCATTTGGGGCCCTCACTGGTCCTTATGAAAAATATCGAACGCACTCCCAGATCATATAGATATTTGCACGTCTCCGGCATCGTCGGTGCGGTCTTAAAGTTGACATTGACATTAGCTTTAACGCAAAAGCCATTGTCTGCCGCCAGTTTAATAGCTCTTTCCGCTTCCTGCTGTGCTCCCTGCCTTCCTCTCATCCAATCGTGTGTTCCAATTCCATCAAAACTTATAACTATTTGAGGATTCATATCATATTTTTTCAAAAGAGCTATAACTTCTTCATTAAACCTGTAACCGTTAGTGAATAGCTGCAACATATTCATCTGCCTTTTGTACATTGCCTCTACGACTTTATCAAAGTCGGCACGTACAAGCGGTTCTCCACCCGATATAGTCAGATTTCTTATTCCACAGGACAAAAACTCGTCTAATATATGTTCGATTTGTTCCGGACTAAACTCAAATATCTCCTTGCCATATTCCGTTGCCGAAAAACAATGGATACAGTTTAGGTTGCATCTTCCCGTAATGGAAAAAAAGCCCTGAGGAACACGCCTGTTATCAAAAAAAGCATATTCTTGCCAGTCTTTGATTTTAGAGGGAACTGTAGTTTTTTCAAGCACCCCCATTTCTATATATTTTTCTATGAAAGGCCTGAATTTTTCTTCATACTCTTTGTCTATTTCCGTGACTCCGTCACATTTTGAAAGAAGTTCATACAATGGATATTTTAGTCTGTAAGGAATTTCTATACTCCCTGACTTTTCAAGTACAAACAGATCTCCCCTGTATCCCCTTAAGCACCATGGCTCTTTTAATTTAAGCTTCATCCTTCTCCTCCTGTTATTCTTCTAGAAGATTCTGTCAAATCCTTTCATGTATTTCTTAAGGATGTCCTGAGATTCTTTCTGATTCATTGTTTCAAAGAGTAACTTCCTGTCAGATTCAGAAATTCCGCTTATCAGATCATACCAGCTTCCGCTTAATTCCCTATTTTTGTTTTTTTGATAATTTTTCTCACATATGTACGCTGCAGCCTCTTTAAATGCCTCCTTGAACGATCCACAAAAGCCTCTGTTAATGGATCCGTATTCGTGATCTGCTTCAATAGCACAACCTCCGCCACATACGAACATCACAGGACATTTCTCGCAGTCGGTAATTTTGTCAGCAGTTCTGTTTCTCCACTTTGGATAGCTAAAATCAAATCTGAAACGTTTAGCTTCAATGTCAGTAAATCCAACTGCATATTCTTCCATGGATACAACGTCCCAGCAGGTGTACAATAGTCCGTCAGGATCTACCACCAGCATATCTGATTCAGCGCCACAAGCTGCCGGGCGAAGCAGAGGGTAACTTTCTCTTTGAAGCGCTCTTCCCACTCTGTTCAGCACCTGAGAGTAAACCATGCAGTGCTGCATAGCTTCTGTTCTGTCCATACCACTGTTTATCATGGTTTCAAACATTTCCAGATCAGTTATGGCATTTCCAGGGTCATCTTCAAAGCACCCTATAGTGGCTTTAAAGTACCAATAAAAATTCGGATAATCCAAGAACCCGCGTTCCTTATACTCATTTACAAGTTCCATGGAACTTTCCAGATTAGACCTGTTAATATTGGTACGAAGATGAATCCTTATACCTGCTTTCAATGCAAGTTCAACATTTTTCATAATACGGTCATAGCTTCCCTGCCCACCGGCAAGAATTCGTCTCTTGTCATGAACCTGCTTGGGACCGTCTACTGTAACCTGAATAAAATCAAATTTAACCTCCTTTATCAAGTCGATGTATTTATCAAGATCATATCCATTGGTGACACAGACCATTTCTATCCCACGTTTTTTACAACCATTAACGATTTCTTCAACCTGCGGTCTGTTACTTGCCAAAAGAGGTTCTCCCCCATATAAAAAAACATGTCTTATAACTCTATTCTGCCTGATATACTCGTCAATCTGTCCCCAAACAGCATCGATGACCTCCTTTTTCATCGTGTGTCCGAGCCATTCTCCGCCTTTCTCAAGACGTTTCCTCTCATAGCAATAATCACACCTGAAGTTACAGTTGTAGGTAGGCATTATTACTATATCCATAAGAGTTCTATAAGGAAGAAGAAAATAACACCTGGATAAAAGGGCAGCGCTTTCTGCTTCAGCTTTTTCATCCTCGCAAACCAAATGCCCACGCCTTTTAAGCCGCTGTCTTGTCTCCACCGGTAATTCTTCTGTATTTTCACTTTTAATCAATTTCCACTCATCAGTCGTTATAATGTCATATGCACCATATACTCCGTTTGAAAGAAGCATTTCTCCATCAGATTCTTCTGAAAGAGGCACAATCATACTGTACACGCTTAAATGTTCCGAAGCCATTTTACAGTCCCCCACAATTACCTTATTTTTAAAGAACTCACATACACCTTAACAATAAAGATATACGTGAGTTCAATAATTATAATTTACAATATTAAATTTAAGCTATGCCTACTCCAACGCATCCGAAAGATACTGCACCAACACAAGGTTCTCCACCTGCAATCTTTTCAACATTCTCAAGGCTGAGTTCTTCGTTTGACAGCTGAGCAATAAATTTTTCAGCATCCTCAAGGGAAATGTCTACTGAATTTTCCTTGCAAATATCCATTACTTCCTGCGCACTTTTACAAGCTGCCAATTTCTGAAAAAGTTCTTTGGACACTTTTATTTCTGCCATATTTCACCTCAACTTTCTCAACACTGAGCGCATGCATTTCCGGCACATGCACCACCGGCAACGCTGGTCATGTCATCAAGGTTAAGCTCACCGCTTGATAACTGAGCAAAATACTTTTCTGCTTCAGCTCTTGCAAGATCAATTCCTTCAGCTTTTGCGAGCTCAAGAAGCTCATCAACACTTTTGCACTTTGAAGCCTTTTCAATCTGTTCTTTAGTAAAGTTCATTCCAATACCTCCTGATATAACCATCCAATTGCTACTCTATACACCTTCACTAAGGCATATATAACTACAAATTTATTTTAATATATCATATTTTTTATAGTCAATATTTTTACTTTTTTTTAATAAATGTGCATTCTTAAATTATTATTAAAGAATGCATAATTATTCTGTTCTAAGGGCATCTATAGGCTTTAGCTTAGAAGCTTTGTAAGCAGGCGCAATTCCAAAAAATACTCCTACAAGCACAGACAGTCCTGCTACAAGTAATACTGCCACAGGATTAACCACAAACGGAAAACCAATAAATCTGCATACAACAAAGGATAATGCGAGCCCCAAAACAACACCGATAAATCCTCCCGCCAAAGTAAGCCTTGCAGTTTCAGTCAGAAACTGAAGCATTATATAGCTCGTCCTTGCTCCAATAGATTTCCTGATTCCAATTTCTCTTGTCCTCTCTTCCACAGTTACAGTCATGATATTCATTATGCCGATACCACCTACAATAATAGAAATAGCTGCTATTACAGCTCCGACATATTTAATCATGCTCATTATGCGATCATATCCGCTCATAGTATCTTCTCTACTTACTCTTACAGCTCCCAGGCCTCTAATATCAAGCATGTTTTCAACTAAAGATGCAAGTCCTCTAAGAGCACTCTCCACATGATCATGATCTACAATAAGCTTAACCTCTGTCAGTTTTTCGTCAGGTTCTATCTCCAGTACGTCACAGGCAGTTATAAAAGGAATATAACATTCGTATATATTTTTGTTTTCCTGCGAAATATCCCAATCAGAGGTAGCAATAATACCTATTACAGTAAAATCATGGCTTTTATTTTTCACCGATATAGTAAGCTGCTTTCCCAAAATATCGCTATACCCAAAGATTTTAGTTGCAACATTTTCAGGTATTACGCAAACATAATCGCCATTTATCAATTCATCAAAATCATAAAATCTCCCCTTTAGCAAAGTCATGGCATTTTCCTGCAATATGGCATTGCCGTCGCCAAAAAGATTAACAGTCACCTCTTGTCCCCTATAGCTTACAGACTGACCATCCGCAGAAATAGTATCAACAAGATCTATTCCGTATATTTGACCGTTGTAGTGTTCTGAAAGACGAGACAGCAAATCTCTTGTAATAAACTTTTCAGTTTTCGTGGGATCAACTTTTATTATGATGGAAGAAGCCTTTTTATTAAGATCAAGCTTCATTTGCTCCTCATATCCATCGCTAATGACAAGGATTAAAAGAACTGACATTATTCCTATGATAATGCCCAACATTGTAAGAATATTTCTGACTCTTGTATTTTTCCCATCTGTCAGAATGTTCCTAAGCGCATCAATAGGTTTCATTCCGGCAGCTTTTCTGGCTGGATAAAGCCCAAAAAAAAGGCCTAAAATGATAGAGAAAAATCCTGCAAGCAATACTTCCGCAGGCGATAGTCTAAGTTCAAATGAGAGAATCCGGCAGCCGATTGCGGAAATGATAATTCCAACAATAATTCCTAAAACGCCGCCAATAAAAGAAAGAAAAGCAGATTCCGCCAAAAACTGGGCCATAACTGCTGTGGTTCTGGCTCCGATAGATTTACGGATACCGATTTCTCTGGTCCTTTCCGTAACCGAGACCAGCATAATGTTCATAATACCGATACCGCCGACTACAAGAGATACAATAGCAACAAGTATCATAAAATATCTGGCATTTCTGATAATACTACCAAACATATCTGCAAGACCTTCGGTAATCCTTGAAGATATTGCGTTACTCCCTGCCAGATCATGATTTCTGGCTATTATTTGATATGCTTTTTTGGTCACATCATTCAATACCTGTACATCGGCATATACTTCCACCAAAGTCATGGAATCAACATTAACATCAAAATCGTTTCCGTAAGACGTATATGGTATCTCAATAGACGCATAGAAATCCCTGTTAGCGTCATTGAACATATCCAAAAATGAATGATCACTTTGCCTAAGGCCAATAACAGTATATTCTGCGCTTTTGCTTCCGACCATTAATTCAATCGGCATACCAATACAATTTCTTGTGCCAAATATTTTATCAGCATCCGTGTCCATCATTACACAAACTCTTTCAAGTGTGTCAACCTGTTGCCTGGAAAAATATGTTCCGGCTGCCATTTCTCTTCCCTTGGCATAAAGACCGCCTTCAGATCTGGCACTCAATGTTGAAAGAAATGTTCCCCTTGAGGTGGTTATCTTAACAGTTCGTTCAGACTCTGAATACACCGGACTGATTCCATTCAGTTCAGATATCTTTTCTTTAACATCATCCATATCTTCCTGTGTAATTCTTTCAGTTGTCTTCAAGGGATCTATGGCTATATTGCCGGAGCTGGTCAATGTATTATTAAGCTGAGTAGTTATATAATCACTCATTCCGTTGCCTAGTGCTATAACGATAATTACTGACGCAATACCGATAACTATTCCGAGCATGGTCATCAATGTACGTGTCTTATTACCAATAAGCTGCTTAATAGCACTTTTAATGTACTCAGCAATTATCTCCATAATATACCTCCATTATCATTATATCGTACTTTTAAAAACGGATTCAACAAAAACATAAAATGCCCATAGCTCTTGATAAGCTATGGGCATTCATTGACTATTATTTATAATATTTTATTGTATATTTATTTAGCTATTCTCATTTACATATATAGACAATCTGCTCTGTATGATATTTGCCACCTCATCAGCAGTCTTCTGTCCGCTAAAGAAAGCAGAAGCTTCTTCCATAATGATGTTATTAACGCTCTCGTTATAAGTAATTGGTTCATGCAAACTATTGATAAAGTTCTCAATAAACTGAACATCTTCCTGAGTCAGCGGAGGAAGCTTGATTTCCTGATCACCAATCCAATAGTATTCTGCCTCTTCTTCCTTTGTCCCATCATCATTTGTATAATATTTAACTTCTGTTGCTTCTTTTGCTTTTTTATCAAAGCTGGACTTCCTTACAGGGAAATCAAATTCCAGGCTATCCTGATATTCCTCAAGGTAAAATGTCCTAAGGAACTGCCATATTCCTTCTGAATTCTTTGTTCTGGCACTTACTGCAAGTGTCGTATTTGGGGCAATTGTAGAATAGTTCTCACCTTTTTCATTAGGGAATCCAACAAATGAAATATCCTCACCAAACTGTCCATATTTCAATCTCTTATACTGATCAAATCCATAAATACCTGTCAAACTCAAAATTGCTTCATTTGACCTGTAAATATCGTCAAGGTTTCTATCCCAGAGTGACTCATTGTATTGTTCCGGGAAATTCTTGGTGAATTCCAAAAGCTTTATGAAGCTCTCATCTGTGAAATTGCATTTCTTATTTTCCCAATCAATAAACTTATTTCCTGAAAAAGCAATTCCGTAGTTCATCATTTCCTGACGGTTCTGCGGTCCACAGACAAGATCATAGCTGATTCCCATGTCGGCTATCATTTTTTCTATATCATCAACAGATAGTACATTTTTGCCCTGAGTAAGCGAAGTCTTCATAGCTACAGTTGCAATGCTGAACCCAGGGACCATAAGATACATCTTATCTCCCGTCTTAAATGCATCCATTACAGAATCAATAAATTCAGTATTTGAAAGATCCGGGTCATTTTTTATAAAACTATTAAGATCAAGGAAAAGTCCCTTATTGATGAAGCTATCAACTGGTGAATCATTGTCAAATGTCATAATGTCAGGAATATTACCTGAAACAATGTCGAGATTAAATCTATTAGTCCCCTCGTTCCAGTTATCTTCTGTGTTATATACAGAATAATCTACAAGCTTTATCTTATAATCCTGGTTTTCCTGATTAAACTTAACAGCAGCCTGCCTTACAGTATAATCAATGAATGATCCCCCAAGAGTGATCACCTGCTTATCTTTTACCTGATCAGCAGGAACTTTAACAAGTCTTTCAAGAGAATAATTATACTCAAAATCGGGAAGTACAGCTAAAAACTCTGTGTCGCTGATGGCTGCTGCTGCGCTGATCGAATAGGTTGCTGAAAGATCGGAATCAACATAGTCAAGCAATTTGGTAATCTTATCTGCCTTAAAGTCATAACCATAGATTGCTGATTCTGTACTGACATACAGATCATATCCATTACCTTCAAATACTGTCATGCTATTGTAACGCTCAAGAGCTGCTGATTTTTGTCCTATTTCTCCTTTTTCTACATCGATAGGTGCAATTAAATAGCCATCATTTCCATACCCTGCAAGGAAGATATTTCCATTAAAGCCCTGATAGAGCTCAAGATATGAGTCTTTGTATTCAGTTGACTTACTTGTATCATAAACAAGAGTAAAGCCGTTATTTTCATCAAACTTCTCAATACCACGGCCATCATTTAGCAAAAGACCATACTTTTCTGAATAAACCATTCCATATATCTGGAGATAATCGCCTTCAGCAAGGTCTTTATTGATGTCGTATTTATAGAGCATATTTCCCTGAGCATCATATTTCACAAGGTATCTTTCTTCCTGAGAAGAATCATACATTTCTGTGGAATAATCATATGAATCCTGCATTTTGTCTAAATCATCGTCTGAAGATGAATCTGCAGATGATCCATAGGTTGAAGCTTCCTGTGATGAAACACCCTCCGCAGAAGCATTCTCACTCGATGCTTCGATACTTATATTCTCTGTAGATACTTCAGTTTCAAGGGAGGACTCCTCAGATGCTTCATTAGAGCTCTCCTCTTCATCCATTGTATGCATCTCGCCATCATCTTCCCAATGATAGATCTCTAAGAGCGCATAAATATTTCCGTCCTTATCAAAATTAAAACGGCTATAGCTCTCTCCGTTACTGTTAGGAAGATAAACTGTATTTAAACCTGAGCCATCGTAGCCAAAAGAATTAACCGCAACGCCTTTTCCATCTTCTCCGTAATAATCAACAGCATAAACCTTGTCTCCTGCAATCTTTACTGTTGAAATATTGTTGCCGTCAATATCAACGCCCATATCTTCAATCTTAAAAACATAATCCTTGGAACCTGTGGAAGCTTCATTAAGTATGCTGTCGTCTGAACTGCTTTTTTCTTTTCCGCAGCCGGCGAGCATTCCAATAGCCATAACCATTGATAAAGCTATAGCTCCGGCCCTTTTTAATAAACCTTTTCTTTTCATAACATCTCTCCTCTCATAACCTCTTTTGAGCTCGTTTTACCTCATAATCATATTTCTTTTCCATGAGATAATTGAATATACCTCTCACAGTCCATTTCTTGTTTCTGTATGCTCTAATGATAAACAGAACAATAATGACAACTACTATAGTTCTGCATATTAGTCTGATCAAAAGAAGCGTTGCTAAAATATCTTCATACCCTCTGGCCAGATTTTCCCAATAAGGGAAAAATATAGCCTTGTTCCACATACTCCTTGTCCCAAAGGACATTATCACATTAAGGAGGGCAAAAAACGAAAATCTTTCAGTGTTATCAATGACTGAAATATATGCATCATCAATAGCTGCGCTTTCCTTTACAATCTGAGCAACTATTCCATCAACAGGTCCTGGCATTACCACTTCGTAGCAATTTATACCACCTTTACTAGCTGTAGCACCATCCTCTGCAACCTCTGCACTTTCTGTTCTTCCGCTTAGTATTGTTCCATACTTACACAAGCTATCATATGAAATATAGGCTATGCTGGCATTCTGGCCTGATGCCTTTCGCATTTTGCCCTCTTCTCTTTTGACTACTCCAGAAACATAATGGGGCACATCGCCAATCATTACCATCTGCCCAACTACATCGTTGGAACCAAAGAGCTGCCAGGCAAGATCCTCATCTATAACAATCCCATCTTTCATAATGGCATCAGGCGAGTAGTAACTTCCTGATACCAGCTCTAAAGGGTGAAAAAGAAAGAAATCCCCCTCAGTGCCTATTGCTGTTACTTTATCTGCCATTTTGTTTTCAAAAGTGATCGATATAATTCCCTGGGCACTGTAACAGCTCGCAAAAAGTCTTGAGTCATCTACTTCTTCCTGTGAAGCATCTTCAGAATCTCCATTTGTCTCATCCAGTGTCTGTGTTTCAATTATCACAGGGGTGGTACTTTTTGCATCATCATCTTCCTCATCTTCAACAATGCCCACATCATTCATTTTTGCCTGAAGGATATACTCAAGCTTTCTTATGTAATCCGAATCTATAAGCTGGTCTTCTGTAAAAAAAGCACTGACCTGAGTCATTTTTCTCCCATCAGACCACCTCTGGCCTTCTGCCTGTTCAGGAAGTCTGCTGATAAGAGCTCTGCTGTATGCTCCCAGAAGAAGGTCAGCGGCAATAAGAATGATCACAAGGATAAAGACTTTGTTCTTAAAAAGCTGTATTAAACTATTCTGTATTTCTTTAAACTTTGTCTTCATTACTCGTTAGAAAGCCTTACCTGTTCTCCTGCTTTTACAGGTTTATTGGCAGTTGTGATGACATATTCATAATCATCAATTGCTGCTGTGATAGCTGAATTCTTGTCATCAGATGCAACAACTGTCACATCCGCTCTTGTAGCGGTATATCTGTTTCCAAGAGGTGATGATTTGCTCTTTACAATAAGGACAAACTTACCATTTGTATCTGTCTTAATGGCACTGTTTGGAACTATCATGTCATAGTTTTGACTTCTCTCTCCTATAGCCAGTGAAAGAGACTGACCCGGAGTAACTTCTGTGCTCTCGATTTTAAATGTAAGAAGCTTTTTTCCTGCAGGATCCTGTTTATCATTTTTTATAGATGTAAGCGTTGCTTTAAAATCAGAACTAAACTGCCATGCATTCTGTGGCTGAGCTGCATCACCGACTTTAAGCTTTTGTGCCTGAGAATTGCTTACAGAAAAGCTTGTTGTCATATCTTTTCCATCAACCTGAATGACTGCAATCGTCTCATCTGCAGAAGTTGACTCACCTGCAACCTTATTTACAGAAGAAACAATTCCCGCAACAGGGCTCTTTACTGATGCTCCAACAGACTCTGCTTCAAGTTTGGCGATTTTCTCTTTCTGGGCAGTAATCCTGTCTCTCTGGCTGCATAATGATATTTCTGTGTTAATACTCTTTAAAGCCTTATCTCTCTCGTCAGTAATTACCTTTAATGCCGCATCTGCCTCAGATTTAATCTGATTTGCTTTTGCAAGCTTCTGATCATATGTGATACCGAGCTGCTTAACATATGTTCCAAGCTGCGAAATATCTTTCGAAGCATTATTCAAAAAGACATCCAGATCCTGAATTTTGCTGTCATAGGCATTATACTCACTTTTCAGATCTATATATTTCTTTGAAACATGATCCTGCTCTGCCTGAAGATCATCAACTTTTCCATAAAGACTCTCGTAAACAGTCTTGTTATTTTCATATTGTGTCTTAGCGATGGTATACTCTGAAGTCGAGCTATCCATTGAGTCAAGACTTGTCTTTTCGACGATAAGGTTGTTGATTGCATCAAGCCTTGATCCGGTAGTAGTAAGTTCCGTGCTAACCGCAGTTTTTTTGACATCTATATTCTCTTTATCAGCACTGGCCTGATCGCCGGAATATTCAGGTGTCAATGCATTATAATTAACCTCATTGGTATCAATTGTTTTTGAAGTTGTCAGGTAAGTAACAGTAGCCTGCGCATCAGCTGCTGCCTGAACTGCAGCATCATATCTGTCATTGACGTCCTTAAGCTGAACCTGATACGTATCAAATGTAGCTGTCTTACCATTTCTTACCCTGGTTATAACATCATTCGGAACAGCACCTGAAAATAAAGCCTGTTCATAAGCAAGCTCCAGATCATCCAATTTATCTTTTGCTTCTGTAAGCTCCTCTGATTCCTTATCCTCCAGATAATAGATAACATCACCGATTTCTACATGCGCACCCTCTTTAACTGCTACCCCTGAAATCTTTCTTGTTTCTTTTACCGTAATATTGTATGGATCCTCTGCAGTAACTGTTCCGGTTCCTCTTATCTGCGGGCTGATAGATCCGCTCTCTATCTGAACCGTTGCAACCTGTGGAAGCGTGTAGTTCATAATAGTATTAGAAAAAAAAGTAAGAACCAGCATTACTGAAAGAAAGGCGATAGCCACGTTCTTTACAACGTCTTTCCTGTTTTTTACATTAGATATACTTCCTGAATCCCTGATTTTCCCAATTACCTTTCCCTCAGAATCAATAATCTCTCCAAGGTTTGAATCTTTTCTTTCGTCAAAATTTTCTGACATAACAAAACTCCCCTAAAATAAAAATTTTATCCCTTAATTCCTCCCTGGTAGGAAATGCCTTCTACCAGATAATCTTCACCATATAAAAATATAAGAAGCGGTGGAACCAGATATATTACAGCCACAGCAAAAGCAAGACTTATTTCTCCCGAATTTATCTTAGAAAGAAAGACAGAAAGCGGATGAAGATCCGGATCACCCAAAAGAATAAGAGGCTGTTCAACCATATTCCAATAATCAAAAAATACAAGTATAGCAATTGAAGCAATTCCTCCTTTACATAATGGCATGTTGATCCTTGAAAAAATGTACCACTCATCTGCTCCGTCTATTGAAGCTGCCTCCAGTACTTCCGTCGGAATCCTTCTCATAAATTTAGTCAAAAGATATACTGCAAAAGGAGAAAAAAATCCGGGAAGCCATATGGACCACCTTGTCCCATATATTCCCAAAGCCTTTGAAACCAGGAAATTGGGCACCAGCGTAACCTGATAAGGCATGAGCATCATAATAATATAGGCAAAAAAGATTGCTCTTTTTAATTTACCGTCATATCTTGAAAAGCCGTACGCCGCAAGGGTTGCAATTCCCAGTTGAACCACCACAATCGGAGCCACATAAATTATTGAATTCCAAAACTTAAGCAGATACTGCGGACTTTTGAAAAGAACTGTAAAATACTGAGCAAACGTCACCATATCGGGGATGAATTTCAGATTCACAGTTTTTGAGATAAAAATTTTTCCTCCCTTTTCAGTGGTAGCAAATATCGAACCATAATTGGCATTTATCTCAGAACTTGACATGAACGAATTTGTTATTGTCAATATGATTGGCATCAGGAAAACAACTGCAAAAACCAAAGCTGCAATTGTTACAATCCCGGTTTTTATGTTATCTATCCGCCTTTTCTTTTTGTACATTTTTTGTAGCATATTCATGCTGTTTTACCCTTCTACATCCTTTCCGTAGTAGTTCTCAACAGCATACATGATGTAGACGAGACCGGTTACTACTATAAACATAATTATTGCTGCAGCAGAAAGCTTTTGATAATCAAGAGAAGCAAATGTATTGTTCATAAAATGCTGCAGCATATAAAGCGAATCTACAGGATAATCTCCCGTCATCAGGTAAACTTCTCTAAATACCTTAAATGAATTGATTAGAGACATTATCGTAACAAAGAGTATTGACGATGACATGTATCTGACCTTTATATACCAAAAAATCTGGTATTTTGATGCATTTTCAAGTTCAGCCACCTCAAGTAGTTCTTTGGGAATGCTTGCAAGAGCTGACATAAACAGAATCATGTTGTACCCCAGGTTTTTCCAGAGAAAAAGAGCTATTATAACCACCTGTGCCTTGTCAGACTTAAGCCAGTCAATCTTATCTGCTCCAAAAGCTGCCGTGAAATTATTTATAATGCCGTTGTAATGAAACATTACCTGCCAAATAAGAACAACCGATGCTGTTGGAACCATCAATGGGCTTAAAAAAAATGACCTGAAATAACTCTTAAATGGAATTCTGGATTCCATTACGGCAGCCAGAAAAAGTGACAGCAAAACCGCAAGAGGAACAGCAACCAACGAAAACTTAAAGGTATTTATCCCCGCCATTTTAAACGCACCATTGTTCCAGACATTTATATAATTAGCAAAACCTACAAAATTCTTTTGAATGGGATTATTGATCAAAGAATAATAGATAACAACTCCAAAGGGAGCTACAAAAAATAGCATAACTCCCAATAAAGACGGAGCAAGAAAGAGCCATGATATTAGGCTCTTTCGCTCATTTGAAGAAAGCTCCCCTTTGAATAGTCTATGTATTTTTCTCCTCACCCTAGCACAAAACTTAAACACAACCTTACTCAGTATCCTTCACTACAAATTCTGGAACTTTCCCCTTTAAGAATGAATAATATGATCCATCGCTCCCATAATAATCGCTGCCATCAGATTTTTTCGTTATTACAACACTGTACTTGTTGTCTTTCTGACTATAATCATACCAATTTCCATTATAATCTGAAGTAACGATATCTTGAAGTATTTCTGACACTTCTTTGCTATTTTTTACTGGATCATAAGTAGCACTGGTAGTCATCACTTCTTCATCGCGCAGGTACTTGCCTGAATCAAAATCATCAAGGTTATAACCCGGATAATAATTATCAACTCTTATGCTGCTTATCATCTCAGGTGAAAGCTTGGGCTCAACATAGATATTATGGTCTTTGATAAGTTTCAGCAGATTTGTACTGGTCTCATAAACAGGAACAGAAACGTTTACATAATGAGTCCCATTGCTGGAAAATTCCAAACTACCAATTGGCTGATTTTTTTTCAGGTATGAATAATTCGCCCCCTCTAAAATATCTTTTCTGTAAGCATCACTTATTTCAACATATGTAATGGTATCGTCAGACTTCCTTCCACCGGCAGAAACATATGAAACACTATTATTACCCACGTTGGAACCTGTCATTTCTCTAATTGCATCATCATCAAAGCAAATGTAATGGCCCTTTTTATACTCTTCACTTGAAATAATGCTATCCATCAAAGTCTCATCAGTATCATAAGGAACAAAAATGCATCTGTATATCTTTCTTCCATCCTTCATCCTATAAAGGATTGATAACTCATAGCCCTTTGAATAATAAGAGTCCGTATCATAGTTTTTTCTTCCATCCATTCCGATAGATGCCAGTTTGATAAAAGAGTCAACATCAGTTATGTACATGTGCTTTTCACAGTACCCATCTCCAAACATGCCTCGACCGATCCACACATTGAAGTTATAGTCATCTTCAAGAATTGCACAGCTCTCAACCTTTTCAGGTGCCGGAACATAGGAATCAAAGCCGATAAGATCTCCTCTTAACACAACAAACACCAAAAGAACCATACAAACTGAAATGATTGTTGAAGCCTTGCCCTTAGTAAATCTCCTAATATTGGCATCAAGGATAACCTCGATGAAACATCCGGTTAAAGCTGTGGCAAGCAGCATGATAACACACATCATTATGAAGAGCTTATCATTCCATACATAGTCATTCATCATGTAGACCAGTATTCCTGCCGCTACTCCCGCCATAATGCTTACGATTACTTTAATGCACCATCTAAAAGGTCTAAATACAAAGCTTTTGCCCGCCATTTCAGCTTTTCTTTTCTTGCTGAAAATGATAACAAAGATAAATGCAATAATTCCAACAATAAAAGTATCTATATCCAGTCTCAAATTATCTTTTGCGAGTTCAAAAACCATTTTTGCATTAAATTCGTCGTCATAATTCAAATTCGTGTTATACAAAGCATAAAATCTGTCATATAAAGGAGACAGAATGGCACTAAATTTTTCAGAATAAGAGAATGTTTTAAAGAATATCTCTTTCAAACCTCTTATTTCAGCAGAAATCGCCACAGAAACTATTGCAAAAAAGCCTGTCAAAAGAAATGCCGAAAGCATTGTTCCACTGAGCATGATAGCAAGTACAGTCACATTGTATACTGTCAAAAACAGTACAACAGACCTCAAAAACTCAATGAGTACTGAGAACAAGACTGCATTATTTACTGCTCCCATACCTACTGCGATCAAAAATGCTATGAGCTCAACTGAGCCAAAGATTATAAGGAAGGTAACAAATGCATTGACGTAGTTCTTTTTTATTCTCTGAAATCTCGTAGTTGGCTGGCTAAGATAGAAATCCATCTGGCTTTGGTTAAACACATAGGAAAAACCCTGAAATGCAAATGCGATCGCGACTAGTGTCACAAGCCCAAAGGTCACGCTGTTTATTCCCATTACCAAAGAAACTGCCTTGCATTTTTCAACCTTAAGGACTACATCTGACTGTCCGTACATAGCTGCATAGTTTATGCACCTTGAAACAAGCAGTATCACTCCGAAAATAAAATAGCCAGCTACAAAAGGAAGCGCAACAAGAGCTGTCCAAAGAGTTCTTGTAATATATTTTTTCTGATTCTTAAGCTTTTCACTGAAGGATAAATTTCCTGATGTCATACCCAACTACCTCCGTCTCACTGATAAATATCTCCTCTAATGATAGAGCGAGCACCTCAAAGAATACCGGATTGCCGCGTTTGAATGCCGCTTCAATCTCTTCTCTTTCACCTCTCATGGTTATGGTGTGAAGTCTTCCTCTCTTTTCATGAAGAAGTATATCTATTCCTTCAAGAGCATTTTTCTCATCCTCATCAGAAGCAAATACACACTGAACTTTCTGCATATTAAGCTTCATATCGCTGATATCCTCGGATAGTATCACTCCTCCCTTGTGAAGAAGTCCTACGTGATCACAAATATCCTCAAGCTCCCTTAAGTTATGAGATGCAATCACCGGTGTAAGTCCCCTGTCTTCCATCTCTGCTGCGAACAGACTCTTAACTCCCTGCCTTACAACCGGGTCAAGTCCATCAAAGGTCTCATCACAGAGAAGATACTTGGTTCCGGCGCATATTCCAAGCAGTATTGAGATCTGCTTTTTCATTCCCTTTGAAAAAGTGCTTATTTTGCGCTTCGTATCCAGGCCAAAGCCATTACACATCTTATAAAACCTTAGTTTATCAAACTTCTCATAAATTCCCTCATAGTATTCCGCCATATCCTCAGGGCTACTGTTAGGCAAAAAATACTGATCATCAGATATGTAAAAAATATCTTTCTTTACATCCGGGTTGTCATATACAGGTCTGTTATCTACACATACTATGCCAAGATCAGGCTGTATGACTCCTGCGATTATTCTAAGTATCGTACTTTTACCTGCCCCATTAGTTCCTACAAGCCCGAACACTTCGCCATCCATTATGCTCAGTGAAACACGATTGACAGCTTTGATGTCGTCATAGGATTTATCCAGGTCTAGTAACTCAATCATGTTAATTCTCCTCCGCTTTGCATATTCTCCCCAAGCCTTAGCTTTATTTCCTTTACAAGTTCCTCTAGTGGTATTCCGATTTCTTTAGCTTCTACAAACAGATCAACAACCGCTTTTATAAGCTCTTCTTTTTTATTGTCTTTGAGTAGCCCTGTACTGTCTTTTACAAAATTGCCTCTTCCCTTGACAGTATAGATAAATCCCTGTCTCTCAAGTTCGGCGTAGGCCTTTTGTACAGTGTTAGGGTTTGTAGAAAGCTCCATAGACAGACTTCTGACAGATGGCATCTGATCATCCGGTTGCAATATCCCTTTAAAGATCTGCATCTTGAAATTCTCAACTATCTGCTCATAGATTGGTCTGCTATCTTGATAATCAATAAGCTTCATTTTCTTCACCCATTGTTTAACAATATAGTTTTAGTTACAAAAAAATAAGTGTACTATGTTTACTAGTACACTTGTATTCTATAACTATATATATGTAATTGCAACACTTATTTATTTGCCATTTTTTCTTTTTGAGAGTGCGTAAGGCGCTTTAAATGCCACTCTCTGCTCATGGCCTCTTCTTTAGTCTTGAAGGTTTCATAATAAACCAAGACAACAGGTAAGCGAGCCCTTGTATATTTTGCCCCCTTACCTGAATTGTGAGTCTTTATTCTTTTTTCCAGATCATTGGTGTATCCGCAGTAAAAAGATCCATCTGCACACCTGACCATATATGAGTAATATTCCATTTATGCTTTCATTGTTGCAAGAAATGTTGACGCGTCCGGTGAATATCCTGCAAGCTCCCATTCATCATAAAGTTCAGCCATCTTCATGCCGGAGAACCCCTTGGAATCCATCTTTAACATTGTCCAGGCATCATCAAATTCTTTTCTTCTGGCTCTGAACTCTGCCGAGCTCTTACCTGCACCGCCATTCACTTCTGTAAGGTTTTCATCATTTATCATATTCTTTTTATCAGCCATTATAGGTTCCTCCTCACATGTATTGTTCTAATTTATTATACACTTATTTATACGAGCGAAAAAATAAAATGGCAAAAAAAATACTGCCCAAAACGGCAGTATTTTTAATAGAACAAATATTTTATGCATTATCCTTTTCTCTTTTAGCAATCATAGGAAGGATAACGCCAAGAGCAGTAAGAACAAGTGGTGTAATTACGTTAAGTGCAAATGTAAACGGATCTGCATCATACATTCCAAGAATACAGCTTGCTGCTGTTACTCCAAAGCACCATATTCCAAAGAAAAGAGCCACACCCTGATTCTTGACGAATCTATATTCAGGCTTGAATTTATCTCCAGCCTTTCTAAGAGCGATATATGCCCAGAATACCCAAAGGTAACGAAGTGGCATGCACACTGAGTTAAGCTTTGTGAGCTGCTTAAGAACTACAGCTGCACCAGGAACAAATGACTGAATAAGGATAATTGCTCCTGATAATAAAGCTACAAGCTTAATACCATTTACATAAGCACCGGCATCATTCTTCTTAAGAAGTTTAGAAGGAATAAACTCTCTTGCGTCCTCATTGTCAAGAAGCATACGAAGAGGTGCATCAATACTGATAACAAGAGTTGAAAGCTGACCTATTGCATTACAAATAGCATAAATGATAAGAAGTGTATCACCAATGTGGTAGTAATTACCAAGTTTCTGGAATGCCCAGTAGCTTCCGTTTGAATTATATGCGTTAAAGCTGTCTGCGCTTGCGTTGATCTCTGCAGGATCAAACATCATACCCATTGCTACAGTTCCAAGCATTGCACAAACAACAACCATTCCTGCAAGAGTTATCATTGCTCTTGGGAAGCCCTTACTTGGGTTATCAATCTTATTAACATAAGGAGAGATCTTCTCACAACCACCTACAGCAAATACAAGTATTGAAAGTGATGTAAAATACTTGACATTAAACTGAGGAATAAGACTCTTAATGCTAAGGTCAAGTGATACAAAACCGCCCTGTGGATTGATTGCAGGTGCAGCAAACATCATTATGATGTAAAGAATAGACATTACAAACATACTTGTTCCTGCAAGAGTTGCAAGCTTTTTAAGAGGGTTAAGTCCTCTTGAAGCAACATAGCAGAAAATCAAGAGAATAGCCAATGTAACAAGCTGAACAGCAAATGTTGGGAATGAATCATATTTTTCACCATTTCTGTAAACAGCCCAGCTAAGCGCCTTAAGTCCACCTGAAGACTTAGAAGCAATATAAGTAATATGGCAAGCCCAATAAGTCCAGCCTGCATAGTAAGCAACCTTAGGGCCTGTTGTGCTAAGTACCCATGAGCTTACGCCACCGCCTGATGTTTTGAAGGCAGAACCAAGCTCACCTACCATAAGTGCATATGGCACAAAGTAAAGTGCAAACATAAGCAACCAACTGAACATTACCTGTGTGCCGTTAAAATAAAGAAAACCATTTAATACATTTCCAAACCCCCATACGGTTGAAAATGCCATGAACGCTAACGTGGTCCATTTCATACGTTTTGAATCCATTTTGAAAAACCTCCATAATATCTTTACAGCAAGGTTTATATTTTACTACATTAAATTCCAAAAGTCACTAATAAATTTTTACGAAAATTTAATAAATAGAAAAAAGCAAAAGACAACAACATGTTTTTCAATTATAATGTAAAAGATTGCGCTTAGATAACAATAGGTAAAAGTTTATTATAGAGAGGATATTTTATGAGTATTTTAAATGTTGAACATCTTACCCACGGCTTTGGCGACAGAGCGATCTTTGATGATGTTTCTTTCAGACTTCTCAAAGGAGAACACATCGGTCTTGTTGGCGCCAACGGCGAGGGAAAGTCAACTTTCATGAACATAATAATTGGTAAGCTCATGCCGGATGCAGGCACAATTGAATGGGCAAAAAATGTTAAAGTCGGCTATCTCGATCAGCACGCTGTCCTTAAGGAAGGCATGACCATAAGGGATGTCCTTGCTTCTGCCTACGAGCCTTTATACGACATGGAAAAAAGAATGAACGAGATCTGTGACGCCATGGGGGACGCAGATGAGAAAAAGCTTGAAGAATATATGGAAGAGCTTGGCACAATCCAGGATCTTTTGACCAATCACGACTTCTATCTCATCGATTCTAAGATTGAAGAGGTTTCAAGAGCTCTCGGATTTCTTGAGCTTGGTCTGGACAGAGATGTTACAGAGCTTTCAGGTGGTCAGCGTACAAAGATCCTTTTGGGAAAACTTCTTTTGGAAAAGCCTGATATTCTGCTTTTAGACGAGCCCACTAACTACCTTGATGCCGAGCATATCGTATGGCTCACAAGATACCTTCAGGAATACGAGAATGCCTTTATTCTCATATCTCATGATGTTCCATTCCTCAACAACGTTGTCAACATCATCTATCACATGGATGGTCAGACACACAGTCTCGACAGATATGTAGGTGATTACGACAAGTTCATGGAAGTCTATGAAGCTAAAAAAGCTCAAAGAGAGGCAGCCTACAACCGTCAGCAGCAGGAAATCGCAGAGCTCAAGGATTTTGTTGCCAGAAACAAAGCCCGCGTAGCCACAAGAAATATGGCCATGGCCCGTCAAAAGAAACTTGATAACATGGACATCATAGAGAAAATTCAGGAAAAACCAAAGCCAGAGTTCTTCTTTAAAACCGCAAAGACGCCAAGCAAGTTCCTGTTTGAACTAAATGATCTTGTAATCGGCTACGATACACCTCTTTCAAAGCCTTTAACTCTTGCTATTGAGAGAAATACATTTGTAGTACTTACAGGCGCAAACGGAATCGGAAAAAGTACTCTCCTAAAGAGCATCCTTGGCATCATTCCTCCAATTTCAGGAAAGGTTACAAGAGGCGAAAATGTTGCTATAGGATATTTCGAACAGGAAATGTCTCCCAACATCGAAACAACCTGTATGGAAGAAATATGGAACGAATTCCCCGGCTTTTCACAGTATGAAGTCCGCTCCGCTCTTGCAAAATGCGGTCTTACCACCAAGCATATCGAAAGTAAGTGCAAAGTCCTTTCCGGTGGTGAGCAGGCCAAGGTTCGCCTCTGCAAGCTTATGAACAGAGAATCTAATCTTCTAGTTCTGGACGAGCCCACTAACCATCTTGACGTAGATGCAAAGGATGAGCTCCACAGAGCACTAAAAGAATATAAAGGCACAGTTCTTATGGTCTGCCACGAGCCTGACTTCTATTCAGACCTTGCTACCGAAGTAATTGACTGCTCCAAATGGACTACAAGAGTCTGATATTATTACATAAAAAAACGCCTCATAACGAGGCGTTTTTTATTATGTATTAAAGGCAGCTAGCGTAGGCTTTTTCTGCACCTTCTGTGTGAATTTTGTGAAGGTCTGCAATAACAGCATCTGTAAGACCATCAATCTTGTTAAGGTCCTGATCCCACATTTTCTCATTAGAAAGAACAGCCTTTACAAGGTCTTCTTCTGAATCATTTCTGTGATCATAGAAGAACTCAAGAGCCCATCTGTCATCACTTACTGTGTATGTATTGCCTGCTGGTCTCTTACATACAAGTCCTGCATCTGTAAGTTCCTGTATATCGTTTGAATAGAATGCGATGTATGCTGCAAGTGACATTGTAAGGCAAACAGGAAGCTTGCCATTCTTCTCAATGTACTGAAGGAATGATGGCATATTTCTAGCCTTCCACTTACTTGTTGAGTTAAGTGAAATAGACATAAGCTCATGGTTAACGAATGGATTGTTGAATCTATCCTTAACTGCAGCTGCAAACTGATTAAGATCATTCTCATCAAGATGGTCGACAAGTGTTGGGATAACCTCTTCACTTAACATCTTGTTCATGAAACCTGCAATATTGTCATTGTGCATACAGTCACGAACGATATCAAATCCTGCAAGGTAAGCACCAAGAACAAATCCCGTGTGAGCACCGTTCAGGATACGAACCTTTCTGTGCTTGTATGGCATAACATCAGGTACAACGTGAACATTTACTCCAGCCTTCTTAAATGGAAGTCTGTCCTCAAGTCCCTCTGGTCCTTCAATGATCCAAACACCGAAGATCTCACCTACATCAATAAGCTCATCATGATATCCGTTCTCTTCCTCAAGCTTTTCTACTTCCTTAGGATCACGGATTCTTCCTGGAACGATTCTGTCTACAAGTGTTGAGCAGAAAATATTGTCATTGTTTACCCAAGTCTTGAACTCTTCTCCAAGGTTCCACTGGTCAATGTACTGGTTAACGCACTTTAAGAGCTCTTTGCCATTGTTGTCGATAAGCTCGCATGAAAGAACAACTACGCCCTTCTTACCAGCCTTAAATCTTGTGTAAAGAACCTGTGTAAGCTTTCCAGGGAAGCTGTTTGCAGGAACATCCTCAAATTTGCATGAAGGATCATATGCAATACCTGCTTCTGTTGTGTTAGATGCAATGATGTCAAGGTCATCACTTGCTGCGATTTCCATCATTCTGTCAAAATCAGCCTTTTCATATGGGTTAAGGCATGAATCTACAGCTGAGATAACTCTCTTTGCGTCTACCTTCTGTCCGTTCTCGCTTCCACGAAGGTAAAGTGTATAAAGACCTTCCTGCTTGTTGACAAGCTCTGTAAGTCCCTGTGCAATTGGCTGTACAAGAGCTACCTTGCCGTTAAAGCCAGCCTTTTCATTGCTGATGTCAAAGAAATAATCAACGAATGCTCTGAGGAAGTTTCCTTCACCGAACTGGAGCACCTTTACAGGCGCATCCTTAAGAACGTAACCTGTGTAGCCCGATTTTTCAAGTACATCATAGTTTAATAATTCCATTACCCATATCCTCCTAAAATGTAAGCTCTTACATTTGTTCTCAAAATGAATTTTTACACCTATTGTTATACCACAGGAATGTAAGCGTTTACAATACCCTTTTTTTCTTTTTATAATTATTTTTGAAATATAGATAGTACATAAATTGTGATATCATTAAAAGGTATAATAATCACATGAGGGGAACAAAAATGGCAGAAATTAGCAAGGTTATAACATCTGATTTTTCAATGAACTATTTCAAATTCGGCACCGGAAAAAACACATTGGTTATAATTCCGGGCCTTAGTATTCAAAGCGTAATGGGAGCAGCAAATGCAGTTGAAGCCGAATATTCTTCAAGAATAAAAGACAACTTCACTATTTATGTATTCGACAGACGAGAAGCCATTCCTGAAAACTATTCTATCCACGAGATGGCCTATGACACGATAAAAGCAATCAAAGAGCTGGGGTTAAAAGACATTTCTCTGTTCGGTGCTTCTCAAGGTGGAATGATCGCGATGGTCATGGCCATTGAATGTCCCGATCTTATAAAGAAGCTTGTCCTAGGCTCGACTTCTTCTCATGTTAAGCCAGAACAGGCCAAAGTAATTGAAAAATGGATATCTCTGGCCGAAAAAGGCGATGTTCACGCTCTATATCAGAGTTTCGCAAAAGAAATATATCCTGAAAGAATTTACGATGAATATAAAGACCTTTTTTCTGACATGAGTAATGCAGTAACTACAGCAGAGCTAAATAGATTTATAATACTTGCAAAATCAATCCTGGGCTTTGATATTTCTGATGATTTAAAAAAGATACAGTGCCCCACTTTAGCAATCGGCTCTTATGAAGATGCGGTACTTGATTCCGATGCGACAATGGAAATCGCCGAGAATCTGGACTACAGACAGGATTTCAGACTTTATATGTACATCGGTTATGGACATGCTGCCTATGACACAGCTCCTGATTACAGAGACAGAATGTATAAATTCCTTATGAATTAAAACAAAAATCTGTATATTGTTTGTATGGCAAAAAAAATTAGTGTAAAATCTTATCCAAGGCTTATCTGTAGAAAGAAAGTCTTGGATATTTTTTAGCAAAATATATTAGCGAGGTTTTACCAAAATGGCATTTGACGGAATAACTATTGCAAACTTAACTAAAGATTTTAGCGATTACCTGGTTGGTGGTCGTATATATAAGATTGCCCAGACAGAAAGCGACGAGCTTTTTATTACTGTAAAACTTTCCTATGAAAATGCGGACAAGTATGGCATAAAGCAAAAAAGGCTGGTATTGTCATCCGACGCTTCTCTTCCACTTGCTTACATGACAGATGACAATAAGAATTCTCCAATGACAGCTCCGAATTTCTGCATGCTTCTTAGAAAGCACATCCAGAACGGCCGCATTGTATCAGTAACTCAGCCTGGAGGCCTCGAGAGAGTCATCCGCTTTGAAGTCGAGCATCTGGATGAAATGGGGGATCTTAGGCATAAAGTTCTTTTGATCGAGATCATGGGAAAATATTCAAATATTATTTTTACCGATGAAAACAACGTGATAATTGATTCAATCAAGCACATTCCTGCATCTGTAAGCTCAGTACGAGAAGTTCTTCCGGGAAGAGAATATTTTGTCCCTTCACAGGAAAAAATAAATCCTCTTACTACTACGGCTGATGAATTTTCCAGTGCTGTCTTAAGCAAAGGGATGCCTATTTTTAAGGCTATCTACTCAAGCTACACAGGTCTTTCACCGATAGTTTCTCAGGAAATCTGCTACAGAGCAGGAATCGATGCCGACAAATCTGCAATAGTCCTTGATGCAGGTGAAGGAGCCAAGGTTTACAGAGCTTTTGATGATGTGATGGAGCTTGTAAGAACTGGTAGATTTACTCCTTCTATAATCTATAATGGCGATATACCAAAGGAATACGCTTCTATCCCACTGACCATATATGAAGCTGAAGATTCTTCATTTAGGACTGCTCCTATTTCTGATATATCTGCACTTATCGAACAGTATTATGCTGAGAAAAATGTCTACACCAGGATCAGGCAAAAATCTGTCGATCTCAGGAAAATAGTACAGACTGCTCTTGAAAGAAATGTAAAAAAACTTGACCTTCAGACAAAGCAGTTAAAAGACAGTGAGAAAAAGGACAAATACAGGATCTACGGCGAGCTTTTGACCGTCTATGGTTATAACGCAGAGCCAGGTGCTAAAAGCATCACAGTAAACGACTATAACACCGGAGAAGACGTAACTATTACCCTTGATCCTACTCTTACACCAAGTCAGAATGCAAAAAAATATTTTGATAAATATACCAAGTTAAAGCGCACAGCTGAAGCCATGGACGAGCAGATAAAAGAAGTTTCAGAAGCGGTTGAACAGCTTGAATCAATAGAAAGTGCTCTGGAAATAGCTCAAAACGAAGCAGACCTTGCCCAGATAAGAAAAGAGCTTGTGGACAGTGGTTATATAAAATCTCACACCACATCCAAAAATGGCCGAAAGGAAAAGATAACAAGTAAGCCCTTCCACTATGTAAGCAGCGATGGATTTGATATTTTTGTTGGAAAAAACAACTATCAGAATGATGAACTTACCTTTAAGACTGCAAATGGCGGCGACTGGTGGTTCCATGCCAAAAAAATTGCAGGTTCACACGTTGTTCTTATCACCGGTGGAAAAGAAGTTCCTGACAGAGCCTTTGAAGAAGCAGCTGCTCTTGCTGCATTCTATTCAAAGGGAAAGAACCAGGAAAAAGTAGAAATAGATTATTTAAAGCGAAAGGATGTCAAAAAACCCGGCGGAGCAAAGCCCGGATTTGTTGTATATTATACCAACTATTCAATGGCAATTGCCCCTGACATCTCAAATCTCAAGCTTATCAGTGAATGATAGTCAAAATAAAAAATCCCATGCAATAGGCAAATGCCACTTGCATGGGAATTTTTTATAATTCATTCTTTATATGAATACTTAAATTATCAGCAGCCAAAGAGAGAATTAAGATACATGAAACCACAGTATCCGTTTGCATCTACAAGGCTGTTTACATCGTATCCAGCTGGAATTGTTACAGAATAGTTCTCTGCGCCTGTCTTATCCTTAGGGAATACGATCTGAACTGATACGTCAGGTCTTGTAGCAAGAGCATCTACCATTGCCTTATCAAGGCATGAGCACATAGCTGTCTCAAGAATTACTGTAGCATCCTTTGGAGCCTCTGTAACTGTCTTAATGAAAGCATTCTTGTACTCGATAGCTGTAAGGTTGCCAGCAGGAACCTTTACTACCTTTGTAGCCTGTACAGGAACGTTTGAAGCCTCTTCACCGATGTATGCGCCGAGTACTGTAGGAAGTGCATTTGCACCAGTTGGAGATACTGTAAATTTAGCAAAAATAAATGGTACTGAAGGAGTTTCAGACTCTGTACGTGGTTCATCGTCACTTACAGTTTCTGTATTCTCAGCAACTACTCTTCCGCCAATAAGATGTGCCTTGATTGATACACCACCCTTGTTGTTGTTAAGGCGAATTTCATATACACCATTTCCTAAATCAGTAACTGTTACGTTATCACCTGCAGTAACAGAATAACCTTCCTGAACTGCAACTTTAATAGCTGAATTTACAGTCATAGTAAGAATACTTGAATCATTATCTACCACTTCCTTATCTGATAATGAAGAGCTCATATATGATGTATACCTGTCAGTTGAAATTGACTTGATAATGCTGTTATCTTCTTCCTCATGCTTGATGATATACTGGATATTATTTCTGATATATTCCTCTACATCCTTGCTGATATTTTCATCATCAGTCACTACACTTACAAGATTAGTATCATCTGTGATTTCATATACAACGATCTGAGGAAGTTTGTTTATGATCTCAAGAGAATTATCATCTTTTCCAGGCTTGACTACGATAGCAGCACTCTCATTGGAATCAGAAGTATCTTTAAGGGTACCGAGGATTTCTACCTTTTCACCACTAATGGGTGATTTTTCATCAATAACAATACCATTATCAGTATATGAAACATCTCCCTCAACAATAACCTTTGAATAGTTATTCATATCAATTCCGGTAGCACCAGTGGCATCACCGTAAACTTTAGTAGTAGATTGATCTCTTGCTATAATTGCAGTTTTTTCTGCGGTAACATTTCCCTTGCTGTTATCATCAGAAGGATCGCCAACAGTAATAGTAGCATTTACTCCATTTGCTTTAATTCCATTACTATTGGATGTTACATTACCATTAATTGTGACAGAAGAATTTGCATAAGCCTCAGCAGCGCCACGATTGTCATTTGTTAAATTAGGAGATGATACATCACCATTTACAGTTGCTTCTCCACCATTGAGTGCACCAACAGTTCTCCATTTAGCAGACTGGTTCTCTACGTTTCCGGTTACATTAACTTCAACGTTCTTACCGTCAGCATAAACGGTAGACCATGCTTCTTCACCGCTGTTAGTTACCACATCCCCTTCGTAATCAGCTTTTACTTCTTCCTCACCTGTTGTCTGCTTCCAGGTTTCATCAAATCTCTCTGGAACAGATGCCGGATCCCCATCCGCTGCGAATGCAGTAAGTGATGCGCCAAATACTACAGACATTGCCATAGTAACGGCTGTTAGATTGATTAATGCTTTTTTATACATTTTTTCTCCTCCAATTAAAAAAATTACAAGAGAAATTATATAAAACCCCGCAAAGCCGCACCATGTCTAAATCGGCAAAATTTTTTCTCGTATTTTCCCAAATTAGTAAATTAAATTACAAATTATGTGTCTTTTTTGTGATATCTTTGTTAATTATTAATCTATATTTTTTGTTCAATTTGTGAACTATTGTCATTTTTTCGAAAGGTTTACGTAAAATCCGCAAAAATAAGGCAATTTTCGATTGTGCATTTTGTTAAATAAATATTTAACAAAAAAACTTCTTGCAATGGATATCTTTCTTTCAATAACCAATACAAGAAGTTTTGGAAACTAATTATAGTAATCGATCAAAGAGAATACTGAATAAGAAGTCTTAATGTATTCTCTGCTCCATCCCTATGGCTTCTTTCGTATCCATGAGATGCATACACTCCGGCGCCAATAAGACCGTGCTTTAAATCATTACCTGAACGAAGGGTTGCTTCTACATCACTACCATAGTGAGGGTAAATGTCTACAGCATAATCTGCTCCGCTGTCCATAGCAGCCTTGATAAGTCCCTGAACAATATCATAGCTATAAGGGCCGCCGCTGTCCTTTGCACAGATAGATACCTGCTTCTCAGTACATGTAAGTCCATCGCCTACGCATCCCATATCTACTGAAATTGCCTCAGTACAGCCCTCAGGAACGCTGCTGCTTCCGCCGTGTCCTACTTCCTCAAAAACTGTAATATGAGCATAAAGAGCTCTCTTTGGAGTTATCTTATTGTCTTTTATATACTTGGCAAGACCAAAAAGAATTCCAACACTCAGCTTATCATCAAGGAACCTTGATTTAATATATCCGGTCTTAGTAACTCTGACATTTGGATCAAAACATACAAAATCACCAACTGAAATACCAAGCTTTTCTGTATCTTCCTTTGACTTTACATCTTCATCAAGAACAACTTCGCAGCTCTCCCATGATCTCTTTGTGTCATCATAATCACCATTTACATGGATAGATGCGTTATTTAGCTGGAAAGTACCTTCGTAAATGCCGTCAAACTTAGTGACAATACGAACATTCTCAGTTTCAGCATTATTAGGATTCATTCCGCCAAGATTTGTAAGCTGAAGTCTTCCATTTGACTTAATAGTAGCGACCATTCCGCCAAGTGTATCAGTATGAGCTTCTAAAAGAAGGCCATTCTTTTTATCCTTTCCTGTAAGATCCACTATTACGCCGCCCTTATTAGTAAGTTCAGCCTTAAAACCGAGCTTTTCAAACTCTTTTTTTACCCAGGCTGCAGCATCCTTTGTATATCCTGTTGGAGAATCAATGTTCAAAAGATCTGATGTCTCTTTTACAATAAAATCCGTATACTTTTTTAAATTTGCTTTTTTCATTACGTCTACCTCCATAATGTCATTAAAACTTGCATGCAAAATGATATATATCGCATTACAAGAGTTTTATCTTTTTCAAAATACCGGCTATAGATGCCCCCTTAGGGAATCTCTTAATATCATCTTCTGTTGCTCCGCCGGACTTTATAAGAACCGCGAAATAAACAAAAGCTGCAACAAATACCGCCACAAATGTAGCAAAAAGATTGGCAAAATACTTACTTGAAATAATAAAGCCAAATAATAATTCGAACAGCTCATAAACGCCAAAAGCTGCTACTCCCATTACCAGTGCCGAAACAGATGGATACAGGTAAGTCTTTTTAAGGTCATAATACACAGGCAGATATTTATGCATAAATATATTGTTTAATACACACATCATAAATGAGTAAAGTATTGTCACAATACAAAGAGCAATATCGCCCAGATCAGTATAGATAAGAAGAATGCTAAGAACCACTGTCTGCAAAATAAGCGCAAATAAGGCATTTAGCACAGGAACATTCACACGTCCAATCCCCTGAAGAACCGCATTTGTAACTGTAGAGAGCGAATAAAATACTACAGTTATAGCAAGAAATCTAAGAAGCATTGATGCTTCATCAAGCGAAGCCCTCTGAGGGAAAAGAATCATCATAACAGGTCTTGCCAGGGCAAAAAGCCCAACTGCGCAAGGAATGGAAATCATCAGAATAACTCTTGTCACCCTTGATACAGTACTACCCGCTCCTTCAGTATCACCTTTTGCAAATGTTGTTGATACTTCAGGAATCATAGCTGAAGCTGCCGCACTTGCAAGAGCAATTGGAAGGTTTGTGATAACCATAGCTTTTCTGTTGAATATGCCATACATATACGCAACTGCACTCTCATCCATATTTTTCACATGCATAAGAATTCTGCTAAATAACGTTGAATTTAAGAATGTTGAAAGGTTGTAAATGCAAGTGCTTAAGATAAAAGGAGTCACGATCAGAAATATCATTTTGTATATCTCTGAATTGCCCATTTCATCATGAGTATCTTTTTGAACTCTTTTCTTTATATCAGGTCTATTAACGTTATAAACAAATAGCATGAACAAAAGAGCTATGAGTACTCCTGCTCCTGTTCCAAGCGCACTTCCTATAGCGCCATATACAGCTCTTTTGGATGGGTCCTCTGCTCCTGCAATGTTTGTAAGGATAATAGCCCCTCCAACACTGACGATGGCATTAAAGATCTGCTCAAGAAGCTGGGAAACAGAGGTTGGTACCATAGTTCTGTGAGCCTGAAAATAGCCTCGTAAAACTCCCAAAAATCCGAAGAGGAATATTGTAGGAGCAAAAAATCTAAGGACTGTAGCAGATCTTCCTGCAACCAAAATATCTGCAGCAAAAAACAGCACAAGACTTCCAACGCCGCCAACGATCAAAACATAGATTATGGCGCACTTAAAGATCTTATGTGCATTTTTATATTCTTTTACAGCAAGTTTACCTGAAATAATCTTGGACATAGCAGATGGAATGCTATATGAAGATACAAGAAGGACTATGGTATACACCGCATAAGCAGCTCCATAATAGCCATTTCCTTCATCGCCAATGATCGCTGCCAGCGGACTACCATATAACAGGCCGATAATTCTTGAGATAATGCCTGCGATCGCAAGAATACCAGCCTGTTTTAAAAGATTCTTTTTTGAATTATTATCGTTAATACTACTTTTCATAAATTAGGTCAAGGGCGTAGCCAATCGTACATCTCCTGATATTTTTCTGCGGAAACTTTCCAAGAGAAGTCAACTGCCATCGCACGATCTATCATCTTGTTCCATTCACGCTTCTGGTCGTAGAATACATGCTCTGCTTCTCTGATGGTACCAAGCATCTCATGAGCATTGTAGTTCAGGAATCCAAATCCTGTACCTGTACTCTCATACTTGTTGTAAGGTTCAACAGTATCAATAAGGCCACCTGTCTGTCTTACAATCGGTATTGTACCATATCTTAACGCCATAAGCTGAGAAAGTCCACAGGGCTCAAACAGAGATGGCATCAGGAACACATCTGAAGCCGCATATATCTTGTGAGACATAGGCTCTGAATAATAAATATTTGCAGAAACTTTGTCGTTGTATTTCCAGTCAAAGTGTCTGAAAGAGTTCTCGTACTGTTCCTGACCTGTACCAAGAACAACAAGCTGAATTGCATCCTGACACAATTCATCAAGAACATAGTTGATAAGATCAAAGCCCTTCTGATCAGTAAGTCTTGAAACAATACCGATCATCATGCACTTATCATCTTCCTTAAGGCCAAGCTCTTTCTGCAAAGCGCGCTTATTCTTAACCTTTTCCTTGCGGAAATTGATGGCATTGTATTTGTAAGGAATGTACTTATCTGTTGATGGATTAAACTCATCATAGTCGATTCCGTTTACAATACCTCTGAGATCTCCGGCTCTTGCACGAAGAAGTCCATCAAGCTCTTCACCATAAAACTGAGTCTTGATCTCTTCTGCATATGCCTTACTAACAGTTGTGATCGCATCTGAGTAAACAATACCACCCTTTAGAAGGTCAGCATCTTTGAAAAGTCCAAGTTTATCAGGTGCAAAGAAATAATCAGGTAATCCGGTAATATCCTGAACTGTCTTAATATCCCATTTACCCTGGAATTTCAGGTTGTGGATAGTCATTATTGCCTTGATTCCTCTGTAGAACTCGCTACCCTGGAATCTCTCTTTTAAATAAACAGGAACAAGTCCTGTCTGCCAGTCATGACAGTGAATAATATCAGGTCTGAAATCAATAACAGGCAGAATAGAAAGAGCTGCTTTAGAAAAGAAAGCAAACTTCTCGATTTCAAATACTACGTCATCTCCATAAGGTTTCATTCCATTAAAGTAGAATTCGTTGTCGATGAAATAATACTTTATTCCGTCAACCTCAGCCTTAAAGATACCAACGTACTCATTTTTCCAGTGAAAGTCCATATAGAAGTTGGAGATATACTCCATCTTCTCTTTCATCTGCTGGTTTATACATTTGTATAATGGTAATACTACACGAACATCAAAATATCTCTTATCAATGTTTTTTGGCAGTGAGCCTACTACATCAGCCAAACCGCCAGTCTTGATAAATGGTACACCTTCAGAAGCTACAAATAATATGTTCTTCATTAGTCAACCGTCTCCTCATATTTTGCAGATTGCATAGCTATTAGTTCTTTATCGTCAAAGTAGTTGATTCTCATTGCGTCCTTGACATCTGAAAGAGTCTGAGCCGCAACTTCTTTAGCTACTTCGCTTCCCTTTTTAAGCACATCATACACATATGGAATATCTTTTTGGAACTCTTTTCTTCTGTTCCTGATTGGTTCAAGCTCAGCCTGGATAACGTTATTAAGGAATTTCTTAACCTTAACGTCTCCAAGACCGCCTCTCTGATAGTGGTCCTTCATCTCCTGAAGACATGAGTACTCAGGAGCAAACTCAGCAAAGTGTTCATCCTTTGCAAAAGCATCAAGATAGATAAATACAGGGTTACCCTCTACCTGACCAGGATCCTCAACTCTTAAATGATTAGGATCTGTGAACATGCTCATAACCTTTTTCTTGATAGAATCAGGCTCTTCTGAAAGGTAGATGCAGTTGCCAAGAGACTTACTCATCTTGGCCTTACCGTCTATACCAGGAAGACGCAGACATGCTGCATTATCAGGTAAAAGAATTTCAGGCTCAACTAAAGCCTCGCCATATACTGAATTAAACTTTCTAACAATTTCCTTGCACTGCTCAAGCATAGGCTCCTGATCCTCACCAACAGGAACAGTTGTAGCCTTAAATGCTGTAATATCAGCTGCCTGGCTTATAGGATATGTAAAGAATCCGACAGGAATACTTGTTCCAAAGTTTCTCATCTGAAGCTCAGACTTAACTGTAGGATTTCTCTGAAGTCTGGAAACTGTAACAAGATTCATATAATAAAATGTCAATTCAGTAAGCTCAGGAATCTGAGACTGAATAAACAGTGTTGACTTAGCCGGATCAAGGCCCACTGAAAGATAATCAAGTGCAACCTCTATAATATTCTGACGAACTTTCTCAGGATTATCAGCATTATCTGTAAGTGCCTGAGCATCAGCGATCATAATAAATATCTTGTCAAACTCCCCCGAGTTCTGAAGCTCTACCCTTCTGCGAAGTGATCCTACATAATGTCCAACATGAAGCTTACCTGTAGGACGATCTCCCGTTAAAATAATCTTACTCATTTCAAAAAATATCTCCTCACAAAACTTATCTGTATTTAAAAGCAAATATGAATTCTATAATACATTATTTTATGTTCAGATACAATCTGTATTGTCTCTTTAATAATAATCCCCCAGAAAGAAATAAACTATATTTCGTTACTATATTATTTATTATTTCGATTTACTTTATTTTTAATTTATAAATCGTACATATTTTGTCCAAATTTAGAACTTATTATATAATCTATCAGAAGAAAAACTTCTGACTCCCCCAACAAAACTTTTTTCATACCGGGTCGATCGGCTCCCCACTGGTCGACCCCTCCTCCCAAAAACAGACCACCTGTAAAGGTGGTTTTTCTTTTGGGTTTTATGCTGTAAGAGTCTCGATCTCTTCGTTCTTTTCTGTAAGCTCTTCTGCTACTTCTGAAGTCTCCTCAGTTCCTATCATATCGGTCTTTCTGGGAGCTCTGACACCAAAGCTTCCTGTATATCTGATCTCCTTCAGCAACTTTCTGACATTTTTTAATGTTTTATCTATTTCATCAGCACCGGCGCAAATAACAGTTGGAACGCCACTGCCATTAAATTCTACACGCAATCCCGAATCTTTTAGAGTTTTAAAAGCCTTAAGTTTGTCTGTTGTACTTATCTCTTCAAGTTCTTTTTCATTCTTTGCCATATCTTGTACCTCACTTTTTACTAAACACAATATAACACATTTCTGCTTTTATTTCAAACGTTTGTTCTAACACTTTTGCACAAAATAATGTGCTTTTTTTCGTTGATATTTTATACTAAAAAACTGTTAAGTATTTTATTAACCCACCGATATATCTATTGAGAATAAAAATTCTCACTCCCCCAACAAAACTTTTTTCATACCTGGGCTGTTAATCTCCCCAATTAACAGCCCTCCTCCCAAAAAAAATCTTGTGAAGCAAAAAGAGACGACTCCCCATCGTCTCTCTTTTGTTGTTATGACATATTATCTGTTTATGGTATAGGCTTTCACAAAGAAATCCTTATCGCCTTGTTTTTCCATCAGTCTCCCATCATCAGAGATGTAATATGATGCTCCGCTTGCTTCATAGTGATTATGAATGTTTCCTGTGAGATTATTCCATTCATCATAATTGGCTTCACTAACATAATCAGCTGCTTTTTCAAAGACAAGCCTGCCGTTTGAATAAGGCCTTATGAACACAAAGAAATTATCTCCGGCTTCCAGGTTAATGCTGTTATCAAGTTCAAAAGTATGATACCCACCACTGATCGCTGAGATTTTCTGAGTACATGAAGGTTCTTTTAAACTCGAAATATCAATACCTGTTTCATCAAATTCAGGATTTATATATATCTCAACTTCATACTGCTGGTAACTGTCAATTGCCATAAGCCCAATAGCTTCAAGCTTTTCATCTCCCAAAGCCGTATACATTATTCCATATGGATTGTTTGAGCCTGTAAGTGCATATACATAGTTATTATCATCATCAAGCGTATCTACCAGATTAGTAATAAAGCCTGCTGCCTGGTAATTATTGTCATACCAGTCTTCAGATTCAGGTAACGCGACGCTATAAGCAGCTACATTACTTGAACAGGTAGTCTCATCATAGTATGAAAGGTAGAAAAATCCGCCTTCGCCACTATTACTGCCCCAACTGTTCTTACATATCCAGGCTCCGTCGCCTGCTGGCTTTCCTCCAAACTCAGATGCAGGATAATCATCATCCCACCCGACAATAAGGATCTCATGATTAGCTGTTGGAGCCTTTTTTCCATCAAAATATGAATAAAGATCTTTGTTATGATTCTTCCAAAAAATAGTATCCGCATTGACTCCGGCTGTTATAGCCCCATGCTCATATATCATCTGCTTTACATATTCTCTGTTCTGAACAGATGCGCATATCTGACTCACATCCTGAACATGGTAGCTGCTCTCATAAGTATCTGACGGCTTTTCTCCATTTTCTTTAAATAGAAAATCCTGACCATACATACTGTTAAATTTGTCGTTACCTTCTTCTGGAACCGGACCTTTCCATGCTGTCAGCAGACTTATGCAATAGTCTGTAACACCACCAACCGCAACATAACCGGAATCATAATCAAATATCCATGCTCCATCTTCGTTGTCAGCGTTAACAAGTTCTCTGTAATCATTATCAATATATCCTGTGTCCTCTTTATCTGCCTTATGAACATTGTAGTAAGCCAGGTGCTTTTCAGACAGATCAATGTCGGTATAGTTTAGACCTTCATTATGTTTTAATATATCGCTTTCAATTGCTCCAAGTGCTGCATAGGTCCAACAAAGATACGAATATCCCTGATCTTCCGGAGCAGTAACAAAACGCTTTCCATCTACATTTCTCGAATCATACTTAGCAGGAAGCTCATTTTCTGAGAATGTTGAAATATCTGTCGGGATCACATCTGTAAAGTCTTCATTGCTGTAGAACTCACCCGAATTCCCATCAGCAATTACCACTGCCTCAGGGATTACAATTTCCCGCACATTTTCTACGTCTAATGATGTAGGGCTGTTAATACTTTCTCCTACAACAGCTTCATGACTTGCAGAATCGGATTTTTCTTTTGAAGCACTCTCATCATAAATTGTTATGCTTCCATCGACAGCGCTCAGATCTTCATCCACATTCGGCACATATTCGTCCCTTCTGGATGAATTGAACTCTTTATGAATACTCTGGTTTATAAGCATAAGGACAACAACTAAAACTATAACGGCTGCCGATATGATCAATACTTTCTTTTTCAATTTTTATCCCCTATCATATAACCTTTATCGTATTAAATGATCCAAACACAGACTGTGAAAAATCTCTTGAAAAGGCCTCATAATCTATGTAATGGTATCCGCTTTTCCAACCATCAATAACCCTAAGCATGGGATATTCCTTCCCCTTAACACGCCAAATACTGTATCCCACAACAACTATAGTATGGTCCTTGTAAAAGCCTCTGGCTATATTCATGATAACAGGTCTGCCATTCGATATTTCCTCTTTTACCTGCTTTTCAAAGCTAAAAACATACACACCCTTGCATTTTGCCTTGACACCGTAGGTTGCAAAAGCTTCCTTGGCTATTCCTGAAATAAAAAATGGAATGGTGCCTCTTTTATCAGTATAACCATAACTCTCTGCAATTTCTTCAACAATTTTATAGGTTTGTGAAATATCATCGGAAATTCCCGGAATAAGGCCTTTTTTTCCATAGTAATCAAGGACTCTGGTAACTGCAACCACGGAACAGTTTCTGGTAACTCTGCCACTTATCTGCGCCATTGACCTGCTATTCATCACAATAGCCCTGCCCCGCTTAACAAAAACACCTTTTTCTCCGTATTTTTCATAAAGATATTTAGAAATATTAGTAATTCCGCCATATGGTATCTTCTTCATACACTCACCCTCGATAATTACAATATAGCCTATTTTTATGCCAAAACCAAGTGTTCTAATTATCAGATAATACTGTACTATTTATTGATTTTTCTTAGAAAATATCACAATCTTTGGGTTAAAATTTTAGTCAAATTCCTAAATCATACCATCAAATTGTGATTTTTTTGCGAACTTTATGATTTTTGTTTTTTTTGTATGTATAATTTAGAAAAAAGCATACGCAAAGGAGTGGACACGTGTTTTTATGATCGGAAGAGTAAAAAGACCCACCGCCCTAGATCCTTTGACAGGGCTCTATTCAAAAGAGCAATTTTTTTCAAGAGCTACTGAATACGACAAGTTGCATCCTCAACAGGGGGTTGATGCTATTGTACTCAATTATAATAAATTTCACTTGATCAATGAATTGTATGGTCGAGGATACGGGGACAAGGTTTTATGCGCAATAGGGGATTGCGTAAATAAGACAGCAAAAGAACATAACGGCATTGCCTGTAGATATGACGCAGACATTTTTTATATGTATATCAATCATCAGGATAACTATGATTTCCTTATTTCTCAGGTTTCGTCTGAACTTGCTTCTATTATGAATACTCCTGACACAAGGATAAGGATTGGTATCTATCCTGATGCCTCAATGGCAGCTTCACTGCAGCAGCGCTTTGACAGAGCTATTCAGGCCTGTAATTCAGTCAGCAAAAATGGCCGCAGCTCTACTTATGAAATATACGATGAAAAGATGCATAAAAGAGAGCTCTACGAAGCTATGCTCATTGACAGCATAGGTGATGCTCTTAATGAGAACCAGTTTAAGCTTGTGTTCCAGCCTAAATACGACATTCACGGAGAAAAGCCAAAGCTTTCCAGTGCAGAAGTTCTTATAAGATGGCAGCATCCTGATTTTGGAGATGTAAGACCTGACTTTTTCATTCCTCTTTTTGAAGAAAACGGGCTTATAAGACAGCTGGACCGCTACGTTTGGAAAGAAGCTGCTAAACAGATCCGTATCTGGAGAGATGAATTTGGCTACACTATTCCTGTATCTGTTAACGTATCAAGAGTTGATATATTTGATCTGGACTTTTTATCATATCTTAAACAGATTGTTAAGGAAAATGGAATTGAGCCCAAAGACCTTCATCTTGAGATCACAGAAACAGCCTACACAGACAATGTTGATCAGATCGTGGCTGTTGTAAAAGAACTTCAGAAAGCGGGATTCATGGTTGAGATGGATGATTTTGGAAAAGGATATTCTTCCTTTAACATGCTCACTACTCTCCCACTTGATGCATTAAAGCTCGACATAGGTTTTGTAAAGGACATCGCCGAGAACAATAAAGAAATGAACCTTCTTGGCTGTATTTTAAAAATCGCCAAGCTCCTAAACCTCACAGTTATAGCAGAGGGCGTAGAAAGTGCCAAACAATATCTGCTTCTTAAAAATGCAGGCTGTGATGAGATACAGGGCTACTATTTCTCAAAGCCTTTGGATTCAGGCGCTTTTGAATCACTTCTTCAGCAAAAAGCATTATAATATAAAAGCCGTCAAAGTTTTCTTTGACGGCCTTTTCATATCAATCTGAATAATCATAATCAAGTGCTATCTGAACATCATAGCCTTCATAAATCTTTTCAACTCTCTCTTTTACCTTATCAATAACCCCCTTCTTATCCTTTTCTTTAAAAGAAATAACAAGGTCAAAAGTAATCTTCTTTTCCTCCTCATCTATGTATAATCCATGCATCTGAAGAGCATTTGGATAATCCTTTATTATCTCATTGACTTTTACTCGTAAGTCAGTTGCCTTTTGATTACTTGTATTCATAGAATAAATGGAAATTCCCGAAATAACTATTCCTGTATCCTTTAAAACTTTAGTAGCAATTTTTCTTTCAAGCTTATCAATCTGTGGAACCGTTATATCATCAGGAATCTCAATATGGGCTGATCCAACAAGCTTCTGATTGCCATAATCATGTATAAGAAGATCGTATACTCCATTAACTTCGGGAAATGAATTGATGGAGTTTTTGACTGATCTTGATATCTCTGTAGAGATTCTTGCTCCAAGTATCTCACCGATTGTCTCTTTTAATGTCTCAAAACCTGTCTTTATGATCATTACGGCAATAAGTATTCCTACAAAAGCTTCTATACTAAGACCAGTGGTGATAAAGATGATCGCAGCAAGAAGTGTTGACGCAGAAATGATAGAATCGTTTAGCGCATCCTTCCCTGATGCAACAAGAGAATCTGATGAAAGTTTTTCTCCTGATTTCTTCGTATATAGTCCCAAAAGGATTTTTACGATAATAGCCGCTGTCACAATAATAAGAGCCGCGGCACTGTAATCCGGAGTTGCAGGATTTATGATCTTTTGAACTGACTCAATAAGAGATGTGATTCCTGCGTACAAAATGATAACGCCAATAACCATAGTAGTAAGGTACTCTATCCTGCCATAGCCGTATGGATGCTCTTTATCCGGCTCTTTTGCCGAAAGCCTTGCACCTACTATCGTAATAAAGGAGGACATAGCATCACTTAAGTTATTTACTGCATCCATTGTTATGGCAACCGAATTGGAAATAATTCCTATAAATGCCTTAAATGCTGCCAAAAAAACATTTGCAATTATTCCAATTATACTTGTCTGTACTATTTTTCTAGTTCTGTTCATAGGGCCTCCTTCAGACAACACTTTATATTTCTCACACTATTCATATTATAAGCCAAAAATATCTCGATTCAAACAGGTTCCTCACTAATACATCTTGCAAATCACTTTCATTTCTTTGATAATATCCTCATGAGCGAAGAATATTTGACCATCACGGAATTAAGTGAATACCTTGGTATCTCCGAAGCTACAGTCAGGAACTGGATAAAGCTTGGGAAGGTTGTTGCCACAAAACAAGACAAAAAAACTGTCATTTTTAAGGGTGAAGTCCAAAAACTTTCAGAGTCAATCAGTTCATCCAAAATGCTCACATCCAGAAGGAATAAATCGCGACTTGGCTCAAACTATATTCCCAGGTCATATATTTCCAAAAAATCTCCAAACTATAAAACTATACTTTCCATGATAGGAACATTTCAGGAAGAATCCCTGGACATAACTGAAGTCATCAGCTTCTGCGCTGATATGCTAATGACGACTCGAGGTATCCCAAAAGAAATAAGGCAAAGCCTGTTGCCTGACAATTTCTCAGATACAAATGTAAAAGAGTTTTTTTCTTCATATAAACTTGTCTACGTGCCTTTTGAAGATACCCTGGGACTTATTTATATATCCTTAAGGCGCCTGCAGGATAAAAAAGCTACAGGTTCCTACTACACTCCTTTTTATGCTGTAGATCTTATGATAGATGACTTACCTGATACCGCCAGGAACATTTGCGATCCTGCATGTGGGACCGGCAACTTCCTTTTGCGTCTTCCTGATCAATATCCCCTTGAAATGATTCATGGCTACGATATTGATGAGATTGCAATTAAGATTGCAAGGATCAATCTTGCCATAAAATATAGGATCAGTACTAACAAACAGCTTGATATTATCCAGTGCAATATCCGATGCATAGACTTTTTGGGAAGTAACGAAGATTTCCAAAAAGTAGACATCATGATTGGAAATCCGCCCTGGGGAAGTTCTTTTTCAAAAGAGCAGGTTTCTGAACTAAAAAAGAACTTTGAGAGTATTTTAAGTAAGGGAAAGCCTGAATCCTTTGATCTTTTTGTAGAAAGAGCTGTCAAGAGCCTTACTTTAAATGGTACTATGCTCTTTCTTCTTCCCGAGACCATTTTGGGCGCCGATTATCATGAATCCATAAGGAGCTTCATCGAAAAAAATGCTTTTGTTTCAGAGATAAGTTATCTTGGCGATATTTTTGATAAAGTCCAGTGCCCTTGCGTCATTTTAAAACTTGATAACAAAAGGACAGACAGGATAACCGTTCGTCACTATAAAAAAGGAAAAAAAGAGCTAATAAACTGTGAAAAGGAATATGTTGTAAACTCCCACAGAATAAGCGAAAAAAGTTTCCATATACTTGCTGATAACGACCAGTACAAGCTCATTGAAAAAATCCTCTCTGTTCCTCATTTCACTTTAGAGGGACAGGCTGATTTTGCCCTGGGAATTGTTACAGGCTCCAATAAATCAGTTCTATCAAAAACTCCTTTAGATGGATGGGAAGGAATTATAAAAGGATCCGACATTCATAAGTTTTTCTACGATGAGCCAAAAAGTTATACAAATTTTGTCCCTCAGAATTTCCAGCAGGTTGCTCCTGAGCACATGTACCGGTCAAAAGAAAAACTTTTTTACAAATTTATTGCAAATGAGCCCGTATTTGCCTATGATAGCAAGGGTACCATTTCTCTTAACAGTGCTAATATACTGATTCCAAGAGTTCCCGGGTACTCTGCTCTTTACATTATGGCTGTGCTCAATTCAGACCTCATGTCATTTTATTACCGGCATACCTTTAAGAATATGAAGGTACTGCGCTCAGCAATTGAATCGCTGCCTATTGCAAAGTGCGATAATTATACTATGAATACTATAAGCACTCTCGCACTTGACATTGCTGATGAGAAGAAAACATCATCAGAAAAAATAAGTAGGCTTAATGCCTTAATTGACAACTTATATTCTTTAGATAAAAACAAGTTTACTTTTACAGTTTAAAGTGCTATAGTATGACTTACGTGATTAAAATAAAGCTACATTGGAGGAATAATAAATGTCTTTTGAATATATACAAAAGCTTCCCACTCCTGATGAGATCAGAGAAGAATTTCCACTTACAAAAGAACTTGCAAAATTAAAAAAAGAAAGAGATCAGGAAATCGCTGATGTGTTCACAGGGAAAAGCAACAAATTTCTCGTAATTGTTGGTCCTTGTTCAGCAGATAACGAAGACGCAGTTTGCGATTACGTCTCAAGACTTGGAAAAGTTAATGAGAAAGTTAAAGATAAGCTCATTCTTATCCCAAGAATTTATACAAATAAGCCTCGTACAACCGGTGAAGGCTACAAAGGTATAACATCTCAGCCTGACCCAGAGGGAAAAACAGATTTCCATGCAGGACTTATCGCCATGAGACATATGCAGATCAAGGCGATTGAAGAATCCGGTCTTACTGCTGCCGATGAGATGCTCTACCCTGAAAATTGGGGATATGTTGCTGACATCCTCTCCTACGTGGCTATAGGCGCCCGTTCCGTTGAGGATCAGGAACACCGCATGACAGCCAGTGGATTTGACGTTCCTGCAGGTATGAAGAATCCAACTAGTGGCACATTCAGCGTAATGCTCAACTCAGTATATGCTGCACAGCAGTCACATTCTTTCGTTTACAGAGGCTATGAAGTTACAACTAATGGTAATCCTCTTGCTCACTGCGTACTTCGCGGTTCAAGCAACAAGCATGGTCAGTCACTTCCAAACTACCATTATGAAGATTTAAGCCTTCTATTAAAGCTCTATGAGCAGCGCGAAATTGTAAATCCGGCTGCGATAATTGATGCTAATCATAACAACTCTAACAAGCAGTACAAGGAACAGATCAGAATTGTAAAAGAAGTCCTTCATTCAAGGAACCTTAACTCTGATATCAAGGGACTTGTTAAGGGTGTAATGATTGAGAGTTACATAGAAGAAGGAAATCAGAAGATTGGAGACGGCATCTATGGAAAGTCCATCACAGATCCATGTCTTGGCTGGAATGATACAGAGCGCCTCATCCTCGAGATTGCAGAACTTGCATAAGCTACTCCTTTTTCCGAATAAAACATAAAATATTAAAGCCTCTTCTATTCTTATATAGAAGAGGCTTATTTATTCAGCTTACTCGCATTTCTCAAGAAGCTTATCAATTGCAACAAGTCTTACACATACTGTGAAGATATCCATTGCAAGCTTAAGATCATTAAGCGATGGGAATGTAGGAGCAATACGGATATTACTGTCGTGAGGATCCTTTCCATATGGATAGGTTGCTCCGGCTTTAGTCATTGTTACTCCTGCTTTCTTGGCTTTATCTACTATAGCCTTAGCGCATCCATCAGGGGCATCAAAACTGATAAAGTAGCCACCCTTAGGATTTGTCCATGATCCAATTCCTACAGGCTCAAGATCTCTTTCAAGTGTTTCCAAAACCGCCTCAAACTTAGGTCTTATTATAGCGGCATGTTTTTTCATATGTGCCTTGATTCCAGCCAGATCACCAAAGAAACGTACATGACGAAGCTGGTTAACCTTATCATGACCGATTGTCTGGTAGTTAAGCTGAGCCTTGATCTCTTCAAGATTATTCAAAGATGTTGCTATAGCTGCTATTCCGCTTCCAGGGAAAGTAATCTTGGAAGTTGATGAGAATTTATATACAAGGTCAGGACTTCCTGCCTTTTTACACTCTTCAAGGATCTCAATAAGGTAATCCTGGCTTCCATCATAGAGATGATGAACACCATAAGCATTATCCCAGAAGATACGGAAGTCTCTGGCTGCTGGACGAAGACGGGCAAAACGTCTTACTGTCTCATCTGAATATGAATATCCCTGAGGGTTAGAATACTTAGGAACACACCAGATTCCCTTGATTGACTCATCATCCTTTACAAGTCTTTCTACTTCATCCATATCAGGACCTGTAGGAGTCATCTGTACAGGGATCATCTCAATTCCAAAATACTCTGTTATTGCAAAATGTCTGTCATATCCCGGAACAGGGCAAAGGAATTTAACTTTATCAAGCTTGCACCAAGGAGTGTTGCCCATAATACCATGAGTATATGCTCTTGATACTGTGTCATACATAACGTTAAGAGAAGAATTACCATAGATAATGATGTTCTCAGGCTTGTTCTCCATCATGGCTCCGATCAGGACCTTTGCCTCATGGATACCATCAAGTACACCGTAGTTACGACAATCTGTTCCATCCTCACAAGAAAGGTCTGCATCAGAATTAAGCGTATCCATCATACCCATAGAAAGATCAAGCTGCTCTCTGCATGGCTTTCCTCTCGCCATATTAAGATTAAGTCCCATACCCTGATACTTTTTATACTGAGCCTTCAGCGCTTCTTTTTCCTGCATAAGCTCCTGCTTAGTCATTTCAGAATACTTCTTTGTTTGGATTTCGCTCTTCGCCATTTTAATCTCCTTAAAAAATCAATTTCTTATTCTAGCCCATCCATATGGGTCACTAACTTGTTCATCTTTGGAAATATACTGTGAAATAGTATTGCTGTCTGCATATCCCATAAGTTCCTGAACAGAACTGACATCAGCTCCATTCTCAACTAAATGTGCTGCAAAAGAATGCCTTAAAGTAAAGATAGTAATGTCAGAATCGACTCCTGCTTTTCTGACATAAGTCTTTATAAGTTTCCATAATCCCTGCCTGCTAAGTGAAGTGCCGTTACAATTTACAAAAACAAATTCTTCATCATCGCAGTTTCCGATCATTTCTCTTCTGGCATTAAGCAGGTAATCATGCATTGCTGTTTTTGCTTTTTTTCCATAAGGAATAAGTCTCTCTCTGGTATCACCACTGCTCCTTGGAAGGCGAATGCAACCAAGCCCCAGATCTACATTGGAAAGCTTTAGATTCACCAGCTCCGATGCTTTTAATCCTGTAGCGTACAAAAGCTCCAAAATAGCCTTGTCTCTTTTTCCCTTAGCATCATTTGAAAATTTTTGTGATAAAAGACCTTCAATCTCAACCGCAGATAAAACTCTGGGCGGATTCTTTTTTACATGGGGACTTTTCAAGATTTCTGCAGGACTATCTGTGATATTCCCATTCTCCACCATGTATCTGAAGAACGCTTTCATAGATGTATAATGCCTTGTTATAGACGCAGGAGCAAAATTCTCATTTCTCAAACTGTTGGCATAGTCAGTTATTTTATCCTCTGTAACACCGCTGACTTCATCTATTCCACGCTCATGCATGAATGCCGCCATGCGCTCAAGATCACGCTTATATGAAAGGCAGGTATTCTCGCTGGTTTTCTTAACATTATGAAGATGTTCTACAAACTCATTAATCTGTTGATTCATATTTTTGATCTCAATGTGTTTAATTGGATAATTGTATACAAATATGCACTTAAGTTATGATACTACACAAAATACGATGAATCAAGCCTGTTTTGAAGAATTTACCCTACTGATAAAAAGTGGCCAGACCAAAGCCAAAGAATATGCATATCTAAATTCAAGATTAGGTGCTGCTATTAAAAGCGTTCCAAGCATCAAAAATAAAAGCCACATCTCAGGTGTCTTTACTTTTCTCTTTATACCTATGAAAAGAGCTGCTATCAAAAGCCATGAGTATGTTCCAATGCTCCATAGCATGCCATATATTGGAACAAAACCTCCCAGCTTAATAAGAATTTCTTTTGTCTTAACTACAAACTTACCGCCTATCTTAGGCATCCAAATCAGGCCATAATCATTGCCCATTATGCCGTCTATATCTCCTACTGCATATGCAAAATCGGGATAAATATACCCTCCAAGAAGATCAAACCATGCCAAAACATAGTCGCCAAAATATCTTGGTAAAAGACCTGCCCAAAGTTTAAAGTATTCTGCTTTATGACTTTCAAGGTATGAAACATTTCCGGCTCTTACCAGTTCTTTTATATTATCCGCATAATCCGGAGCATATAATTCATGAATATAAGTTGTATCTATCACCGCATTGATCAGCTCTTCTTCTGAAGCTGTAAGCTCTCTGTCATTAACTAAAACTCTTGCTATCTGTGAAATCGGGACAGATAAAGACTCAACAAAATCAGGCTTTTCTACCCCAAAGCTGTCAAAAACCGGTCCCTTTATGACTGCAACAAACAAAAGGACAACAATAACTGATGGAAGCGCTTTTTTTATTTCTTTTCTGAAGGAATATACAAAAACTAAAGACCATACTATAAATGCGTACCAGGCGTTGGATCTAAATAATGAAAACAAAATTCCAAGCACGATGAAGCCCGGATATGAAGCTCTTTTATTTTTCATCTCAATAATATGGCATACGAAAAGAACTGTAATCGCAGCAAATGGAATATCCTTCCAAATAGTCACTGCAAACACAGCATTAAACGGAACCAGCGCAAAAAAGGCAATACTGATTAGTTCCACCAGTAGATTCCTCTTTTCGGAGATCACTCTTATTTCCATAACAAGCCTTGATAAGGCTGCTGCAAACAAAAGCATCTGAAAGACAGTATAGAAACTGATAGCACTTACAACATCTTTTGTAAAAAAGAATCCAATGTTATAGAAAAGCTTTATCAAAAGCGTGTGTACCATGGGATGGTGATTGGAATATGGCCTTAATCCCATGATCTGCTCATACTGAACCAGTGAGTCAGCAGTCATTATTCCCGGGAATTCATATAGAAAATATGGAAGCCAGCAAAGAAGGCATAAACAAAAGCAAATAACAAAGACCTTTTTGGGCGTATTGATCAGATCATAGTATTTATCAAGAAATCTTGTAACAGTCTGATATTTTGCAGGAATTTCTGCTTTTTTGTCTCTCTTTATAAAAGCATATAAACCCTCATAAATGATATAGCATAAACAGATAAGGCCACCTGTTAAAATAAGAAGCGATAAAAGCTTAAAAAGTAAGCTGTCAAACCCTTCTGTGACCTTTGCTCTAAGAAGATATGAAATAAAAGCGGATAGTCCCACCGATATACATAATCCGGGTATCTTTTTTATCCTATACTCTTTAGCCTTATTATCAGCAAATAAAAGACACACAAAAAGAACTACCGTTAGAGGATTTCTAACGGTAATTCCTAATATCAACTGAAGTGACCAACATGCAAAAAATGCTAAAAGCAATTATTTTCCCCCATCCATGATCTTATATAGCTTTTCCATAACTCCAAGACAGTCAAGAGTTGAAAAATAGTCTCTTGGAGTCTCAGCTCTTCTTATAAGCTGTACGCTTCCGTCCTCTTTCAAAAGAAGTTCTGCGCTCTTTAACTTACCATTATAATTATAACCCATTGAATAGCCGTGAGCACCTGTATCATGAATAAAAAGATAATCACCTTTTTCAATCTCAGGAAGAGCTCTTTCAATAGCAAACTTATCGTTATTCTCACAAAGAGATCCCGTTACATCATATACATGATCTAAAGGCGCATTTTCTTTTCCCAGAACTGTAATATGATGATATGCGCCGTACATAGCAGGTCTCATAAGGTTAACTGCACAGGCGTCAACACCAATGTACTCTTTATAGATATGCTTTTCATGAATTGCCTTGGTAACAAGAGCTCCGTAAGGCGCCATCATGAAGCGGCCCATCTCTGTGAAAATTGAAGTATCTCCCATTCCGGCAGGAACAAGTATCTTTTCAAACTGCTCTTTTACGCCCTTACCAATTGCGTATATATCATTGCCTTCCTGGTCAGGCTTGTAGGGAATTCCTACGCCGCCAGAGAGATTGATGAATGAAAGAGCAACACCTGTCTTTTCCTTGATCTCAACGGCAAGTTCAAAGAGCTGGCCTGCAAGAAGCGGATAATACTCATTTGTAACTGTGTTACTTGCAAGGAAGGCATGAATACCAAATCTCTTTGCTCCCTTAGCTTTTAAAAGCTTGTAAGCTTCGATGATCTGGTCTTTTGTCATACCATATTTGGAATCACCAGGATTATCCATGATTCCGTTACTCATCTGGAAAACTCCACCGGGATTATATCTGCAGGAAATTGTCTCTGGGATCTTACCGAGAGTCTTTTCCAAAAAATCAATATGTGTAAAATCATCAAGGTTTATAATTGCACCAAGCTTATCAGCATAAACAAACTCTTCAGCTGGAGTATCATTAGAAGAAAACATAATGTCGCTTCCCTTGGCATCGACAGCTTCGCTTAACATAAGCTCAGTAAGAGAAGAACAGTCAAAGCCGCAGCCCTGTGCTTTAAGAATCTGCATCAATACCGGATTAGGTGTAGCTTTTACAGCAAAGTATTCTTTAAAACCTTTATTCCAGGAAAAAGCATCATATACTGCTTTAGCATTTTCAATAATTCCTTTTTCATCATAGATATGAAAAGGGGTAGGATATTTCTTTACAATATCTTCTACCTGGGCCTTAGTTACGAATGGTTTTTTCATAATAGTAATCCTCCGCTATAAAATAATTCTCCATCACTTTAACATGGTAATGTATAAAAACGCAAGAATTATTATTTAGCTCAAATATCTTCTATTTGCCAATCAATGGGCTCAAGTCCGTTCTGAACCAGGAATTCGTTACACTTGCTAAAATGCTTGCATCCAAAGAATCCTCTGTAGGCTGAAAGTGGACTTGGATGAGGTGCCTCGAGTATCAGATGTTTTGGGTTATTAAGCATTGCCTTTTTGGTCTGTGCTGGTCTCCCCCAAAGCATGAAAACTACAGGGTCATCCTTCTCATTAACAGCCTTAATTATGGCATCTGTAAATTTCTCCCATCCTTTTCCCTGATGTGAGTTAGCCTGGTGGGCCCTGACTGTGAGAACTGTATTTAAAAGAAGCACACCCTGATCAGCCCATTTTTTCAAATATCCATTGTTGGGAATCTTGCAGCCAAGATCATCATTCAGTTCTTTGTAGATGTTTACAAGTGAAGGAGGTGTGTCTGCCTTTCCTGGTAAAACTGAAAATGACAAACCATGGGCCTGTCCGGGCTCATGATATGGGTCCTGACCAAGTATAAGCACCTTCACATTCTTTAATGGAGTAAGGTGAAGTGCGTTAAAAATATCATCCGCAGGTGGATATACCACATGGGTCGCATACTCTTTTTTTACAAAAGAAAACAGCTCTTTATAATAATCCTTTGAAAACTCCCCTGATAAGGCCGGGAGCCAGTCGTTTGATATCATTGACATAAAAACAATCTCCAAATTTATAATCTTACAGGAATTCCTCTTCTATTCAGGTACTCTTTTACCTGCTTTATCTCAAGCTCTTTATAATGGAAAAGAGATGCCGCCAAAGCTGCATCAGCTCCGCCTTCAGTGAGCGCATCGTAAAAATGCTCTAAGGTTCCTGCTCCGCCTGACGCAATGACAGGAACATTAACAGACTGGGAAATCTGTCTTGTGAGTTCAATGTCATATCCAGCTTTTGTTCCATCGCAGTCCATACTTGTCAAAAGAATCTCTCCTGCGCCAAGTGAAACCACCTTTTTTGCCCATTCCACTGCATCAAGGCCAGTATCAATCCTTCCGCCATGTTTATATATATTCCATCCGCTGCCATCTGCTCTTTTTTTGGCATCTATGGCGACCACAACGCACTGACTGCCAAATTTATCCGCGGATTCTGCAATAAGCTCAGGCTTGTCAATTGCTGCAGAATTCATGGAAACTTTGTCTGCTCCCTCCCTAAGAATGGCCTTTACATCATCTACTGTCCTGATTCCTCCACCTACTGTGAAGGGAATAAATACTTTTTTGGCTACTTCTCTTACCATATCAGCAACAGTTGCTCTTCTCTCATTAGAAGCTGTAATATCCAAAAAAACAAGCTCATCTGCACCAGCTTTTGAATAGGCCTCTCCTACTGATACTGGATCACCTGCATCCTTAAGATTAACGAAATTGATTCCCTTTACAACACGCCCATTATTTACATCAAGGCATGGAATAATTCTTTTTGTAAGCATAAGTCACCTCTCTTAAACTTCAAGGAAATTCTTCAATATCTGCATTCCTACATCAGCGCTCTTTTCAGGGTGGAACTGGCATGCAAAAACATTCCCGCTCTCAACAGATGCATCTATAGACACGCTGTAATTCGTTGTTGCAGTTACTTCGTCCCTGTTCTCAGCCCTTAAATAATATGAATGCACAAAATATACATAAGGGTTATCATCAAGCCCCTTAAAAAGTCTTCCCTCTTTTGGAAAAGAAAGGCTATTCCAGCCAATCTGCGGAATTTTATACTTATTTCCGTCTTTATCTGTACCTGGAATTCTATTTATTTTTCCACGCAAAATGCCCAGGCCGCTAACATTTTCTGATTCCATACTGGATTCAAAAAGAAGTTGCAGACCCAGGCATATTCCTAAGAATGGTATCTCTTTAGAAACAACTTCTGAAATTGTCTCTTTTAGACCATACTCATTTATTTTGTTCATTGCATCGCCAAAAGCACCTACACCGGGTAAAACAACATGATCTGCCCTGTAGATCTCTTTTGGATTTCTGGTAACTAATGTCTTCGCACCAAGATAATCAAACGCTTTTTCTACACTTTTAATGTTACCAGCATCATAATCAATAATAGCTACCATCAAGCATCAAACTCCTTCCGAGATATCCGATGCTTTCAAGTGTATCATGATTCTAAAGTTCCGACAATCTCCATTATTCGGATAGTGTAATCCCTTTCCTTCTTTATGGAATTAATTTCTGCTATATCATCTGCGCCGAGACCATAGTTAGCTGACAATAATGATTCGATACTGTCATACACGCTCTGTACCTGAACCTCAACGCCATATTTGGCAGCTTCTTCAAGCAGATCGTCATGGTTTCTCATAGCCATTAAAAGCATATCCAAGGCTTCCTCTTCCATGTTCATGGCAATGTAGTTTTCATATCCGTTCAGATATCGCTCTGCCCATGCCAAAACTCTTGACTGCTCGTAGATATTATCCTGCTCTTCAGTTCTTTCTTTTCCATATAGAAGTTTATAAGCTGTAGTATATTCCCTCTGTTTATATGCATTGCTTGCCCTTGTAGATGTGACACTGTCAGGGATAACCATTGACGGGATTACGAAAAGAATTCCAAGGGACGCCGCAAAGATAGCACAAATAGCAACTTTTTTTGGCGCGATGGCCTTTTCTGGAACACCGGGATCCTTAGGAGGCTTTGGCTTTTTCTCCTTCTTTGGCTTTGGTGGTTTTTCCTTCTTTGGCGGTTTTTCCTTTTTAGGCTTTTCTTTCTTAGGCTTCTTTTCCTTTTTCTTCTTTTCTTTCTTGCCCTTGCCTTCTTCTCCAAGTTCATTAAGAACCTGCTGATTCTCATCAGTTAAACTAGCAAGCCCTTCAGCTGAATCATCATCTTCTTTGGTTAGGGCCTTTAATAATCTTGCAAAAAAACCTTCTTTCTTTTTCTTCTTACCTTTTTTGTCGGAAGCGTCATCAGAATCCTCGCCGTCACCACCTCTTTCAGGTATTGATGCAAGTTCATCCAGTGATGGCTCTCCACCATCGTTAAATCCTTCTTCAGTTAAAGCATCTAAGATATCTTCCTTAGGTATCTCAGAATCTTCAGACCTTCCTGCCTCTTCATCAAGATGGGACGTGTTCTCAATATCTTCAACTTCATCATTAGCAAGGCTGTTCATAAGAGCATCAAGATCAGGAACAGCTACATCACCTTCTTCTGATGCCGTTTCTCCATCAGTAGCACCTGCAGCACTCTCAACTTCTGCAACCTCACCATCAGCAGAGCCTGACCCTTCTTCAGAACTTAAAAGATCATCAAGGCTTGCTTCAAGGTCATCTAAATTTAGTTCTTCCTCAGCTGCCTCCTGAGCTACCTCACCAGCAATTTCTTCCGGGGCTTCATCTGGAGCACCTTCAGAATTTTCTTCTTTATTTTCCTCTGAAGGCTCCTCGTCCATAAGGCCTGACATATCAAGCATAGCTTCCATCTCAGCAAGATCTACATCATCTGATTCGCCCTTTGTTTCATCTGAAGGTACATCCTCAGATACTGCATTATCCTCTTGAGGTAAAGCAGCTGATTCATCTATCTCCTGCGCAGGCTCTTCTGCTACGTTGGCTTGAAGATCAGCAACATCTGCTGGTTGAGAATCTTCTATAGGAGCCTCTGTTTCACCTTCAGAAGCACCATCAATATTATTTAAAGTCGCACTAATATCATCACTAACAGACTTGCCATCTGATGGCTCCTCACTTAAAGCCTCATCCATGGCAGCTTCCAGGTCGTCTAGCGAAAGTTCATCAACGTTCACATCATCACTAGTTTTCCCTTCAGAGTCCTGCATATTATCAAGAGCATCTACAAGGCTTCCCTCTAAATCCTGATCAGGTTCCGTCAAACTACTGCTAGGAGCTTCATCCAAAAGATCTGTTAAGATTTCTTCAGGAGTTTCGGATGCATCAGTTGCTACATCATTTTCCAACGAAATATCAGCATCCTCCGGAAGCATTACCTCCGGAGCCATTTCCAAAAGAGAATCATCCTCCGCGGACTCATCAATGATTGGCGGCTTCTCATTGGCTACAGGCTCCTCACTACTTTCCTGAGGTTGTCCCTGTTCATCATCCGAACTATCAGAAAATTTACCACTCTGGGCCTCCTGATCCATCCTTTCAGCGTCAGCTATTGCCTCATCCAAAGCAATTTCTTCAGGATCTCTGACATCATCAACTGTTGGAGTCGCACCAACAGTAAAAGTAGGAATTCCTGAATCTGTAGGTCTCTGTATATCATCTAACATAGATGACAATCTGTCATCAATTATTTCATCTCTGTCAAGTCTGTCTAAAAGACTACCAATATCATTTAATGCCTCGTTTTCACCGTTAGAGTTATCTACAAGCGCGCCAATATCCCCTGCACCACTGTTTCTTTGTGATGTAGAGGAATTTTTGCCTCCCTTTGTTGCCATTCTGCTAAGAGCAGATTGAGGGTTATCACTTGACTTGGCTGAATTCAGCAAGCTATCGAGATACTCTTCGTTGTTGGCATTCATCGCCCATTATTCTCCTGCAAAATATAGTTAACAGAATTCATTTGAACTGATTCTGTTTTATCCTGTATTTCTGGGGTATGTTGATATAATTTCTCGTGAACTCTGATGAGATGTGCCTGTTTGTTTATAAAGGCAACCTTTTCAAATGGCCATCTGATTACTGTTGGATAATCAAGACCAACTCCCAGTTCTAAAATAAGAAGCTTGGAATTAAGAGTATTAGTCAAAAACTTCATATAATCGGCCCAACGTTCCTGATAGGCACTCTCATTATACTTAATGGTCCTATACTCTTTTCTCTTCTGATTTAGATACAATACTTTTCCATCAGCAAATGGTTTTACAAAATTTGTACCCTCATCAAAATCGCCATCATTTTCAATAATGATCTTATGGATCTTTTCTACGATTTCATTAAATTCAGGTGATTTATCTGATAAGAATAATGGATCATCTATATCAGATGTCTGAAGGTACATATATGTTCCACAAGGATAAACACTCTTCTGAGGATCAAATCCATACATGAGCGCATCCTGTAAAAAAATATCAGCAACTAAAAAGTATTTCTTATCGCCAATAATGTTCTTCAGTGCTTTATATGCCTTTTCAATCTTTGTATCTGTCTGATAATAAGCATATTCGTATTCTACAATAGGCAAGAGCCAGTTATTATCTTCCTTCTTACAATACTCTAATAATTTGCTATACCTTTCATCCTTAGAAAGTCCACTGCCTACCCAATTCCATTCGTTGCCAATTCCTATAACAACATTATCAAAGTTTTCTACTAAACCAGCTAAATTTTGTTCCATGATGTAATACCGCCTATTGTTTGTAATATTAAAATACTCCCTTTGCAGAACAGTCATTGAAAACGTGTTTCATAACTGAGAGGCAAAGGGAGTTATAGTCAGTTAGTATTAGCCTGCACTGGAAGCGTTAACTAGTTCATCTATTACACTTACAAGATTACCAATCTCAGGTTTTGACAGCTGCCTATCAGCTCCAAGAGATTCACCTTTTCTCCTCATTTCTTCATTAACAAGTGATGAGAAAATAATAAGTGGTATATCCTTAGTAGCATCATCACTCTTTACAAGCTTAGTCAATCTATGTCCGTCCATGATCGGCATTTCAATATCAGTGATAATGCACTTGATATTATTAAGCTCATTTCTCTCCTTACAAGCTTTGATGTAGTCATATGCAAGCTTACCATTTTCAAAATGTCTCACATTATTATAGCCCGCTTTATTAAGTGAATCTACAATAAGCTTGTTAAGAAGCTGTGAATCTTCAGCAAGAACAATCGGAACTTCATTTCTAGGACGAGGTCCGATCTCTGCAAGAGCATCCATATTAAGACCTGTATTAGGGTTAATATCAGATACAATCTTCTCAAAGTCCAGAATGATGATCAACTGATTATCAAACTTGATAATACCGGTTGAAATACTCTCTTCTGCCTTTGAAATTGTAGCATTTGGTTTGATGATATCAGCCCATGATACTCTGTGAATACCTATAACAGAATCTACATGGAAGGCAATATCCAATTTATTAAAGTTTGTGATGATGAACAATCCACCTGCTTTAGAAGCACCGCGTTGTAAGCAGTTCCTTAGGTCAATGGCTGTGATCATTGTATCACGAGGCATAAAAATACCTTCGATACTAGGATGAGCATTTGGTACAGGAGTTACTTCCTGATACACAATGATTTCTTTGATCTTTGCAACGTTGATGCCATAGCTTTGATCATCAATCTTAAACTCAAGAACTTCTAGTTCATTGTTACCACTTTCAAGCAGGATCTTTGATTCCATTCTCTCACCTCTCGTAATAAAATAGTAAAAAAAGTGAAGTTAAAAAAAGAAAAAATAACATTAAACCGTTTGTTAATTAATTGAATATCCTCATTTAGTATAGCATAGTTTTTTGAAAGTAAATATAAAAAAACAAAAAAAGACGGCTATTTGACCGTCTTTTTAGAATTCATTTATAAGTATTTTATAATTTTAGTTTTTCTTTAAAATTTGTACCTTCAAAACCGAACACTGATTTATCTAAATCCATCTCTATACTTACCTTTATGGATAAGCCCTCGACCTATTAGTACACATCAGCTGAACACGTTACCATGCTTACACCT
>NZ_SVFW01000066.1 GCF_015056685.1 Butyrivibrio sp.
AAATATCTGCGATTTTCAAGGTTCATCTGAGCCTATTTTTTTGACTCAGTTTTTTCATAGATCATTTGACACTATCAAACTTTTTCTTTTTCTGCGGCTCCCTGAAGATATCCACTATTTATATATCATTTTTCATATAAATCCACAAATTCATCAAGGAATTTCCTGATACTAATATGCTGAGGGCAGATATTCTCACATTTTCCGCACTTCAAGCACTCAGAAGCCTTTCCATGGTTCATTGAAAAACGTTCGTAATACATTCCGGTTGTCTTTCCAGTAACTGCATATAAATTAAGTAGTCCAAAGTAATCAGGAATATTTATGTTTTTCGGACATTCTTCCAAGCAATATTTGCATGCGGTACACGGAACTTTAATCGTACTGTTAAGGATATCCGTTATGTTCTCAACCAGATTTTTTTCACCATCCGTAAGTGGCTTAAATTCCTGCATATAAGAAGTGTTGTCGTCAAGCTGTTCAAGATTACTCATTCCGCTTAAAACAATTGCCACATCATCTAATGATGCAGCGTATCTTATCGCAAGTGATGCCGGAGTTGGAATATGCTGATTTTCTTTTTCATAATATTCGTTAAAAGATTTCATGGCATTATCAGGAAGTTTTGCAAGTGTCCCGCCTTTTACCGGTTCCATTACCATGACTTTCTTGCCATGTTTTTTTGCCACTTCATAACAAGCCCCTGATTGCGCCACCTGGCTTTTCCAATCAAGGTAATTTATCTGTAACTGAACAAAATCAACTTCAGGATGTTCTGTCAGGATCTTGTCCAAAGTCTCAGCATTATCATGATAGGAAAAGCCAATATTTCGAGCATAGCCATCCCTCTTAAGCTTCTCAATAAATGGAAATCCACCATATTTTTCAGTGTTGATATATCTGTCTCTTCCCAAATTGTGAAGTAGATAATAATCAAAATAATCCACGCCACAACGCCTTATCTGTTCATCAAAAAACATTTGATAATCTTCAGTTTTTTTGACGCGAAGAATGGGCATCTTGTCAGCTAATACAAAACTGTCCCTTGCATGCCTTTTTACTAGTGCTTCCTTAACAGCTTCTTCCGATTTCTCACCGTGATAAGGATATGCTGTATCAAAATACATAAAGCCCCTATCCATAAACAAATCTACCATTTTCTTGGTCTGTTCAATATCAATCGACGTCGGATCGTCAGAATTAAAAAGCGGCAGTCTCATTGTCCCAAAGCCTAGTTTTTTCATGGCATATCCTCCAAGTGTGAATTATTTATTCAAATCGTTGTAAAACATCAATATTTAATTCATCATTAGGATTCTCAAATTCAATTATATTATACTTTAAAAAATCCAAGCCCACAGCATTGTTTATTACTATGTCATCATTTTTCTTTATGACCAAAAAACCATTATTTACATTTTTTGATAATCCGCTAAATATATAAGAGAAAAGACATGCCAGGTTCCGCAGTAAGCTTGTAAACGGATTGCCACCTTGAAAAGAGGCAAGAAAGAACGTAAAATTTCCATGTTCGCCAGCACAGAAAATTACAAACAACCAAAAAGACTCTCTTATATATTTAGCGTTAATGAGAATTGGATGACACCAGATTTAAATAGTACTTACAGTGAATTAGACACACTGCCTGTATCATCCTTGCTCTAGTTGAGCAGATTCAAACAACGTTTGATAAAATATCATAATGTTTTTGTTCTGTAAATAGTTTTACATAAAATATTTTTTGAACATTTTGTGAAGTGTGGCAAAATGCCAAATCGCGCATAGTTACTGCACTTCAGATTATTAATTTCAAAAAAACAGCTCACCCATGAAACATTGTTTTCAAAGGTGAGTTGTTGTGTTTAACCAAGCAGTTCAATAAGCTGTTCTTTGGAAAGATTCATAAGTGATTCGCTCTCTCCACTTAATATCGCATCTGCAAGGTCTTTCTTTGCATTTTGCATTTCAATAATTTTTTCTTCAATTGTATCTTTTGCAATAAGCTTAAATACCGATACTTTCTTAGTTTGCCCAATTCTGTGAGCCCTATCTGTAGCCTGGTTCTGTGCCGCAAGATTCCACCACGGATCATAGTGTATTACTACATCTGCCCCCGTCAAGTTAAGCCCGGTTCCACCTGCTTTAAGTGATATCAAAAACAATGGTACTTCATTTTCATTAAAAGCATGAACCAGCTTAATTCTCTCCTCTTTTGGAGTCTGACCGGTAATCTTATAAAACTCTATTCCTTCCGCCTTAAAGTCCTTCTCCAATAGTTCAAACATAGACGTGAACTGTGAAAAAAGAAGTATCTTATGTCCACCATCTATAGCACTTTGAACCAATTCAAGGCATGATGCTCTCTTAGCTGACTCTCCCTTGTATCCCGCTGTAATAAGCTCTGGGTCACAGCAGATCTGTCTGATCTTGGTGAGTTCAGCCAGAACTTTAAGCCTGTCTTTTCCTGATTTATAATCTTCACTTTCAAGCACGCGCTTCATGTGCGTAACCTGAGCATCATAAAGTTTTCTCTGAACCGGGTCAAATCTTGAAAATCTGATTTCTTCCATTTTTTCAGGAAGATCCTTAAGTACATTTTCCTTAAGTCTTCTTAAAATAAATGGTCCCACCATGTTTTTAAGCTGTTTTGTCACTTCTTCATCTTTATACTTGGTTATGGCAGTTTCAAAATCACTTTTAAATCTGTCATAAGTATAAAGAAATCCCGGCATCAAATAGTCAAATATACTCCAAAGCTCGCTTAATCTGTTTTCAATAGGTGTACCTGTAAGCGCAAATCTATGAACAGCGTTTATTACTTTAACCGACTTTGAAGCTGCTGCCGATGCATTTTTTATAAACTGTGCTTCATCAATGATCTCAAAGTCAAAACTTAAGCCTTCATATAATCCAATATCTCTCTTTAAAAGATCATATGATGTAACAAACACCTCAGAAAGTTTTTTGGATGACAAAAGCTTTTTTCTTTCTGACTGGGTTCCTGTTACAGTTTTGACATCCATTTCAGGCGCAAAACGTTTAAATTCTTCTTCCCAGTTATATACAAGGGAAGCAGGACATACTATAAGAGACTTTATTTTCTTCTTTTCTTTTTTGGCAATCCGGCTTTTACTTAACAATAATGTAATAACCTGCAACGTCTTGCCAAGTCCCATATCATCTGCAAGTATTCCTCCAAATCCAAGGTCAGATAGCATTGAAAGCCACTTAAATCCGTAAGTTTGATAACCTCTTAGCACTTTTGCAAGGCTTTCCGGAACTTCCACGTCGCTTTCTTTAACAGAATTAAAATTCCTTACTAGGGATTTGAAATTTGAATCCCTGTCTGAAGCAATCTCATCATGTTCCTCAAGCAGCTTATTAATATAAATAGCACGGTAGGCAGGAAGATGAAGCTTTCCTTTTGTAAATTCCTTTGCAGAGATTCCCATAGCCTGCATTGTAGCTGTCAACTCTTCCAGCGTATCGTCAGCTTCAAGTCTTATGAACTCACCATTTTTTAATCTAAAGAACTTTTTCTTCTTGCGATAGCTCTCAAGAAGATCCAAGAGTTCATCTTCTGTCATATCATCAGTTGAAACATCAAGATTAAGTATTCCGCTCTCAACAGAAATTCCCAGACGTATAGTAGGAGCCTTCCTGATCTTAAGCCTTTCAAAATCCTTGCTGGTCTTAACTTCTCCTACAGCCATAAGTTCTTTTAAACCTTCACTTAAAAGTTCAAAAGTATTATCTCCTGACTTTTCGCAGTAAAAAGTATTTTCACCTGAAAACTGTTCCGGAAGATATTTCATAACAGTTTTTACCGCATTCTGCTCAAAATTAATATCTCTGGATTCAGGCAGTGGAAAGTCTTCATCTCTTAACTGATGAAGCTCAATCTCCTCATCATCGTATTTTGCTGTAGCTTTTCCGATTATATTATCCTCATTTGCATCAAGATAATAGGTAATCTGACACTCCGGCGGCAGGAACTTTTCATATCCACCTGAGGGATTTTCCACAACCTCAATTTCCGGACAATCCATTAACTCCGGCAGTAATCTGTAGTAGAATTCCGAAAGGTTCTTTTTTCCGATTGTAAAAGATAAATTTCCTGTCTCATCCGCATTACTCATAAGTGATTTTACAATTGGTGAAGTGTCAGTAATCCTGGAAAAAACAGACCTGTCTTCATCGAGAATATAATCATAGTTTTTGCCCTTCATGACAACAGGAAGTGATGCAGAAACAAATAGTCCTGCAAAATTCCCATTTTCCTCACTAAGTTCCCTTATATGGACATAAATTTTAATACGACCATCAACAAGTTTGACGCCGGAGGTTTTTCTTCCTCCCACCAGCTCTATTTTTTTTCCGCAGGACGCATCATAAAAAGCGTCAAGAATATCCGGAGAAAGATCAACTTTTTCCTTGAACTGAAAATCAGATTTGCTGTAATAATACCTGGAATTGCTCATCTTATCGCTTAGATAGTCTGCATTTGCCTTGGCTTTTTCAATTATTCTGTAAAGATTAATCGAATCGTTATCAAAGTCGTTATCCATAAAAGATATCATTGCAGATTTACTGAGTTTATATCCGCCGCTTGTCTCTTTAGCGTTAATTAGCTCAGGTATATTTCTCAAAATATAGAGCTTTTCCATTCCAACTTTAAAGGAAATAGAAAGTGGATACACCGCATTTTTACCGGTATTTATAATAAGTCGTGGTTCAAGATGTACAGTTTTACTCTTCGGAGCCTCATCCTCAATTTTCTGAATCGCAGCAATTCGCCTATAGGATTTGAGTATCTGATCGCCACGAAAATCAGTTGCATCGCCCGGATTAAATTTGGCTATATATTCATCAGCCAAGAGTAAAAGAGCCAGCTTGTGCTCGCACAAATGATCGTAGGCGTAATATCCATAATATCGATTACTCTTATGTTCAGCATAACAATCAGTTGTCATCATTCTGTCTTTTGTAAAAAATGCTCTTACATCAACAGGATATGATCTATTCCCGGAAAGCTTCCCCAAAAACTCTATAGCAAGCTCTTCACCTTTGTAGGACCGAATGTACATTGTGTTAACCTTATCCAATACAAGGTTTCCACTCAAAATAAGGTCTCTTGCTTCCTCAATATCCTCTGAATCAATATCGTAGTCTTCAATTACTCTTTCAATATTAAAATACGTGTTGCCGGCTGCTGTTTTAAATTTATAGTCACTATTATTCTCAGATTTTGTCTGATTTTCCAGATAATAAAGAACAGCCGCTTCATGTTTGCACTTCTCTCCACCTTTCGCATATGCACAACTGCACTGCATCTCCGGATAGTCCTTATCAATTCCTTTTATAGCGACATTATAAATGTGAGTCCCAAGGACCCTGGCCATACAGCTATCCTTCTTCTGAATAAATCCCTTTACCTTCCCACTTTTGTAATACTCTTTTCCCCTTTGTAAAATATGAGAGTAAAAAAGCCTTCCCCAATTCTTATTCATATTAAAGAATCCTCTATTTTATGTTATTAGTAACACAGAGGATATTCTATCATGTTGCACATTAACTGTCAGTATATAATATCTATCCAAAAGTCAATATGTATCTGACTCTGAGAACAGTAGGGATGGCTACTTTTAAGGCTGAGTATGGCTAAGAATAATAGATGCAGATACTTCCTAGAATATGTAGGACTAAGAATTGCAGGTACGGGTACTTTCCAAAATATATAGGGCTATATGCCCGTGGTTCCCGCTGTAGGAGAGCTGCAATTCTGTGTTGGGCATATAGCTCGTTTTCAATAGCTCAGCCACCTGCAATTAAGCTGCTTTTGGGCTCATAGCCTGATTTCAGGCTTTCAGCCACCCCTCATTATGGCTTTTATCGTAGGCAATTGGGCATATACGGTAATTATCCGTCCGCAGCCACCTTTTAACGGGTGGCTCGAGTCTTGAAATCGGCCTATATGCCCAATTTCTCTTTTATAAAGACAATATCGGGGTGGCTGGCCTCACAAAAAGCTGCTATATGCCCAAAATAGTAAGAATCAGAGGCGGCTGGAAGCTTTACAAAGCGCTATATGCCCAACCCATTATTCTTCACGATCATATGGACTGAATGAAATTGAACTTAGAAAATTCGGATTGTCAAAGTGAATTGGGTATATAGTCATATTTTTTAAGTTAACACATCCATAGACAAAATTTTCAGGAAGTGAAAACGGGCATATACGAGAAAAAATGGATTGCCACATCCATTGGATGAGTGATTCGAGACAATCAATCATCTATAAAAGGATGTGTAAACTTCAAAAATGCCGTATATACCCAAAATCGCAAGTCAAAAACCTAGTCGCATGGTGTCGTAAGCTCAAAAATCAGGCTATATTTCCAAAACAGAATCTTCACTCTCTTTACATCGAAAGACGCAGACATATAGTCACATACATCTTTGAAAGTAGCCACCCCCTACTGTTCTCGGAGTCAGAGCCTGAGGCAATGACACCCAGCCACACCGCCAGGTGCTTGCCCTTGACGGGTTCTGATGGAAACGCTACAATGCTGAATCCGACGGTGCGAGAAAATCTACTGTTCCCATCATCCTCACCGTCGGCGAGGTATAGACGGCGTTTTCCTCAGGCTCAGTCAATGGTGACATATGGAGCCAGCTACTTACGCATATACAAAAAGAGAGTACTCTGATGTATGCTAATTGCACTCATCTGAATACTCTCCCTAATCTACAACGAAATATGAATTAAGAACCTGACAGAATAATATCGAATTTTTTCCTCGGCCCTTATTTAGCTATTATTTACAGTTTTATCCTTCTGGCAAGCTGTAGTCTGGGTCATATACAAAGCCAGAATCACCGGATTGTGAAGTTGCTGCTTCTGTATCAATTGTGTAGTTGTTTTCTATTGCAAAGCTCTCATCTTCGCTAACAATAGCAACTGATACCTCAACTTTATTCTCGTCCGAAGTATCTCCAAAACTTACTCCTACCTCATAACTTGTATTAGTATTTCCATTTGAATCTATAACAAAGCTATAAGGATACTCGTATGCATCATCGCCTTCGCCAGATAAAGCTGTTCCGCTAACCTTTTCTGCACTTCCTGATGGTATAGGTTTTTCAGCCGTTACCCCCGGATTCATGTATTGATCTATTTCAGTATTAAAACATGGTGTTCCATCACTAAACTTTTCAGCATCAGTTGTGTGTGCATCCTTAACATATACTGGAATATATGCAACCTTAGTTCCCATAGAATCATCAATATCATTTCTGGTAGTATCACCATTATAGTCATAATCATCTGTTTTTTCTTTTAACACGTATTCATTCACGTTTCCACTTTCAGACGACCAACTACTGGTATAATTCCAAGCCCCATATCCTGCACTACTACCTTTAAAGATCATTATATCAAATCCATCGCTTGGCCACGACTCATTTTCTGCATTAGCAAGAGATATGGTCTTAACAACCGTATACTTATCTATAATACCTGCTGCACCGCTCTCATTTCCACCAGTCGGAGTCTCAGATGATCCTGAAGAGCCGCCACTTGTCTCTTCTGATGAGCCGGATACGTCAGAATCAGATGATGGCTTAGTCTCTTCTGAGGATCCGGATGAAGCAGAATCAGATGAAGCCGGTGTCTCCGCCTTCTGATCTGATGTATTTGATGATGAGCTACCATCATCAGTAATCACAACGCTTTCTTCACCGTTTGATATAACTGCTGTTCCACCTACAGCTGCTGCCTCAACAATTGCTCTCTGAACAACTGTAGAAACTGCTTTAAAGTCCTGTGTTCCAAACTTTTCTGCTACCGCATATAACTGAGGTGTGATTCTAACTTCACTGTCCGTTAGCGCCTGTACTGTGATACCATTATCAGCGCACTGCTTAAGTGTAGTAATCTGTCTGTTAGGATCATCTTTGCCCTCTGTCAAATAGAACTTGTAATATTCAAGAATATTACTTCCAAAGGCAGCCTTCAGGTCCGAATAGGCAGATGCATAAGCTGATGGATCAAAATTTTCACTGCATGTTCTTCCTTCATATATTCCATATCTGTAAAAATGCTCAAACCAGGCATTATAGTTATCGCCAAAACGGGCCTCAAGCTCAGGATTATTTTTCCTGTAATAGTTTAAATCAAAGATCTGCTTCAAAAGAGCTATGTCAGATTCCGATGTGGTTCCATAACTTACCTTGCTGGCATCAGCTGTCTGAGTAAGTCCATTTGCTCTGGCAGTGATAACATTCCCGCCAAATGTTGATGTTACAGCAAAAGCACAACCAAACAAGGCTGCTGTTGCCAGGGATGTTACTCTCATTAGAATTTTTCTGTTCATTTACACGTCCTCCTATTAAGAAAATGTATTTGCGGCGCTGGGGATATCTACATCCTTGTTAAAACCTCCGCTTGCCGCTGCACTAACCACGCATAAGTTAATTTTGACCAATTCAAGATAAAAAAATAAGGACGCATCTGCGACCCCTTTCTAAATCCTTAGTATTTATGCCCTTTTTGGAGATTCTTAAATGATTTTAAAGAATGTTAAGCAAAAATAAACAGTGCAGGCTTTCCTGCACTGTTTAAGGCTTTTTAATGTGAAACGATAAAAATATCCTCATTTTAATTATCTTTTTCATCATGATATACCCTAAAAAGCCCTACTCGGCTCTTTACACCGGTTTTCTCATAAATGGCAGATACATGCCTTTGCAAAACTCTTCTGGATATATATAAAGTATCAGCTATTTCCTGTCCAGACTTCTCAGTAAATAACAATTGCTCAAGAACTTCGGTTTCTCTTGCCGTCAGGCCATATTTTTTTACAATTCTGACAAGTGTGTCATCTTCTCCTTTGCTTTTTACTACATTTACGTCACTTTCATCATCACGTTGCCTTAAGGCTATATCTTGTGCACCGTCACTACTGTCACTACCAGAATCTGAAAATGTTCTGCTTAAATTGATCAGCTCAATTTCTTTGGGCTCCTGTTTCGCTATGTTACTTTCAGCTTTATTATCTTCACCTGCAACATCATCCAAATCATGCTGTTTAATGCTTATCTGTTCATATTCTATAAATTCGCTCTTTTTCCCAATTACAAAGTCTCCGCTATATACAAGATTGATAAACAGAATGGTAATTACGACCACTGACAATATCAGTATCTGCATTGTAGACATTTTTGCCCATGGCAGAAATGAGAATACTACACCTGCTGCGCAGTCTATTACCCTGCCTGTTCCCGCAACAAGCGCAGGATGAGATGATAAAGGCGCTATACTCCAAAACATCACATACAAATAGCTCATGGTCGCGCCGACAACAACATAAAATATGCACATATTAAGATTGCTCATCGGATTATCCATGAAAATAACAGGAGACAAAACAACCCAAAGTATGAGAGCAAACAACGTAATATTCACAAACCGTCCATCCTTATAGTCTCCCACAACTCCAATGATAAGATACCCGACAATAGCAAAAAGCCTTGGCCATGAATAAGCTGTAAACTCAAGATTTGAATTCACCATAAGTCTTATGAGCATGCTGTCATAATATGTGAGAAGTAAAATAGCCAAAACAGACATGATAACTATAGTCCTAAGGCTATCGTTGTTTCTTTTCCTCTCAAGTGTACCCCGTTTACTATCCTCATAAGTCGGTATACAATCAGCCAGCACCCACTCCCAGGATCTTTTTACCAAAATAGCTATGATTCCTGCGCCGGCAAAAATAAATAGCAGAATCAAAAGCCTGTTATCTGAAAGTATCTGGGTGATATACTGTAAAAGATACGACATAGCAGCCCCACATGCCACAAGCTTTCCAAGATTTTTAACCCCAAAAAGTGCCATTGAAATATAGTAATTAAAAGCCCCTGCAATAAAACCTATCTGAATATTTGCCAATGGAGCCAGATACAAAAATGCAAAGCTGCTGGGGTAAAACATCATAATCGCTGCAAGTGCCAAAAACAGCACGGCCGATGCTCTAAGCAATATATTCATAAATCCATCGTTTTTTAGCTTTTCCCATGTAACAAAAAAGATAATCAGGCCCACAAGAAAAAACAGCTGATCAACATAGTACATCATCAGATGCTGATCTGCTAAAAGATATTCTGTAGAATTCTTGTTGGTCATGGTTGAGAACGTAATATATGAAAAAAGATATACTATAAAAATCACCATGATGATAACTTCTCTTGCAGTGAAAAATATCTTTTTGGCTCTCATGGAATCCCCTCTATATTTTTACGTTATTTAGTATCTTTCTATTTAGTTTAACACCAAATACATCCAAAATCAGCTATTTAAAACCAAAAAGAAGTCCAAACATCTTATTATGTTCGGACTTCTTCTTGGAATTTTAAGGTAATTAAATCAAGAAATACTATAACTGTAATCAGCAAAATCTGCATCAAGCACAGCTTTTTGACCGTTGTTTTCCCAAACAAACTTCATCTTTGTTCCATCCACGGTTACATTTAAATTGGCATCGAATCCAAATGCCGGGCATGTATTGCGGAACCTTAACAGTTCGAGCTGTTTTTTTACAACATCTTTTTCCATTGCAGCTTCAATCTGGTCAATTGTGAGATTTGTTCTGTTTATTTCCTTGTGTCCGCCTGCACCTGCACGTTTTACAGCTTCATGATCGTTTTTGCCTGCAAACAGATCAAGATACCAAACCTGAGGTTTACCCGGCATGAACATCTGAATTGCTCTGGCAAAGAGCATCTTTTTGTCATCATCACCAAGTGCACTGTAATAAGTAGCATTTACCTGATAGTACATATTCTTGGCACCGTGAAGATCCTTAACAAATCCCCCGCGACCAACAATTGTATCGATCATATTCTGGATATCCTCTTCAGGAAGGATTCCCTTAAGATCAAGAAGAGGAATTCCATCGTGGCAACCAAGCATATTAACCACACGGATTTTTTTCTCCTGAATCTCATCAGCCCACTTTTTAAGGAGAGTTCCGGACTTGCTCTCAATAGCGTAGATAAGAAGCCCCGGAAGGAAGAAATCATAAGTCATGTAGCCTTTATTTGCTACAACCTCATAAATCTTCTCGCTGTAGCTTGCATGAATTTCAGGTAAAAGAGATACATTAAACTCATCAGCAAGCTTCTTAACTTTTTCAAGCACATCCCAAGTATCAGGCTCATTAAGAAAGTTCTTTTTACCTGGCTCCTTAGGAGCATAGGCAAAGGCATCAAGACGAACGATACTTGCGCCATAGCCTGAAAGACTCTTAAGTGTATTTCTGTAATGTTCCCAAACGAGATCAGATTTAATATTAAGATCCATCTGTCCGAGATATCGTCTTCCAGACTCTAAATAATCAACAACTGCATCTTTATATTTTTCAAAACCTGTGTAATCAATTTCAGCAGGCTTCTTTCCCTCATCAAGTCCCTCGCAGACTTTTTCAGCTAATCTCTGTGCAGAAAGATACTGAATATCCATCTTTTCCATAAGGTCCTGCGCATCAGGTCTCTTGTACTGCACTTCCTGATAGAATGTATTCCAGTAGGGAACATCCTTGCCATCAGGCATACGTACCATAAGTATAGGAAGTCCGGGTTTTCTGAAAAACATATCCTTTATATATTTCTGGTCAGGCTGAATATAGCCTTCATCGGTCATCTCGCCATAACCATCCCAGAATTTGTTCCAGTTAATAAAGAAGTCGGCATATTTTGACTTCTCACCATTTTTAACAAGATCCTGGAACTGTGGAGAAAGAACTGAAGCATGATTAAGAATGAAATCAAGCTTAAGGTTGATTCCAAGTGCCTTTAACGCTTCTATATCTTCCTTGCTGCCAAGCTGCTCATTGATACCATAATCTATTACAGAAAAACCTCTGTCCAAATCTGTGTTAAAGATACTTGGAAGAATGTAAAATGACTGAAAAACATCCTTGAATGCATCTTTTGACAGTACTGATACAATATCACCCAGAGTTCCACCCATACTATCAGGGTAGGCATTTAACATAGGTCCATTGTCTACAAATCTACTCATATCATTTCCTTTCAAAAATATGTCAAAATGTTTGATCAATCAAATTATTTCATAAGCTTTTTGAACTCATCATAGCTAATGATCTCACCGGCTTTTGTGATGATTATCTTAGCCTTATGCGCCTGATTAACAAGTTTATTCTGTTCGAGTTCCAGTACCATCATAGTAAATGGGCTGTCAAGCTTTCCATCTCTGTTTCTGGATCTTCTGTGCTCAAGTGTCTCCTGCGGAGTACTGTTCAAAAGAACCGGAATATCAACCTGAGTCATATAATCGCTGTTACCATGTGTCCACTCAACGATAAGAACCTGCTTAGCAGACATATCTACTTCATCATACCAAAGAGATGCCTCATCTCTTCCCATTCTCTTAAGCCAGAGCTTGTCAGCTCCATCCTTAAATGCTTTCATTATCTGATCAACTTCTTCAAAATCAGTCTCATTTGGTGTTCCAAGGTAGTTATCAAGTCCTTTTTCGCCAGCTTCTATATATGCTTTGAACCAGCTGTCAGTCTCAACATGAGCCTTGTTGGCATCATCTTCTGCAATCTGCCATTCCTTAACCTTAGCGAAATTTTCAGGATTCATAACGCCGCCGTCAACCATTCCTCTTATTCCACTCTCCCTAAACACATGAAGTCTTTCAGCGTCATTATACATAGGGATCCTGTGTGGATAATTATCGCCGGACATTGTATAGCTACCGATTCCAGCCTGCTCAAGTAAATATGAAAGAAGTGATGCAATCTCGGATTTTCCAACTCCTGATCCTCCGCAAACTGCCACAACGGCACGATTATATGTGTTAGCACTCATCTTCTCTTTTAATTCTTTAATAAGAATTGGAAAAATAGTTTTTGCTTTTTTTATATGGCTTTCACCAATCTCAATTTTATCCCCCGGCATATCTCCGTGAGGTATATCATCAGGTATAATTAAATCAGTCAAAATGTTATTTGCATTATCAAGTTTTTCAAGAACATCTTTTGAAGATGATACTCTGCTATATTGTGTATTCATAATTCTCCTTCTACTCCTCAAATCGAAATAAACACACAAATACATAACACCGCCAGAATCACGTATTTATGCGGGTTTCACATAGCCTGCAAAGTCAAAAAAATAAATTGTACACACTTTTCTTTTTGACAATACATACTGAGCCATGTTATTTTGAACACAAGATACAATAACTTTTTTTCTTTGTAAAGACCAAAAATAAAAAATGATAACTATTAAAGAGATCGCAAAACAACTAAATATGAGTACTACAACGGTTTCAAATGTTATTCATGGAAAAACCGGTGAAGTATCTGACGATACTAAAAAAATTGTTCAGGATTTTTTGGATAAGGTTGATTACGTCCCAAACATCAGCGCAAGAAACCTTGCACAAAATGAATCAAAGATCATAGGCCTGGCGCTTAAAGCCCGTGCCGATAAGTATGAGAATCTTATCATGGATCCGTTCGTATCAGAGCTGATAGGTGGTGTGGAAGAGACTATACGAAACGCCGGCTATTTCATGATGCTCTACATTTCAAGTGATACCGCTGAGATAATGCGTCACGTTTCCACCTGGAATGTTGACGGACTTATCCTTTTCGGAATGCTAAATGATGACGGAATCCGTGTCAGCGAAAAATATAAAAAACCTATCGTTTGCATTGATACCTACAGTATTGAGGGCCTTAAGCACTTCACAAATGTCGGCCTTGATGATGAACAGGGTACCTACGAAATGGTAAATTACCTGATATCGCAAGGGCACAGAAAAATTGCCTTCCTTTCAGATAACACTAACGGTGTAGACCTTGCCAGATTAAACGGATACAAAAAAGCTTTAAAAGATGCAAAGATAAAATACAGCCCTTCTAACTTCCTGAAGATAAGACCTCACACAAAAGACCTGCCTGAAAGTTTGGAAGAGATATGTGAGAAGTCAAAAGAGTTCACTGCCATAATGTGCGTCTCTGACCTGTATGCTGTAACGCTCATGGCTGCATTTGCCGACAGAGGCATATCCGTTCCCGACGATATTTCTGTAGCCGGCTTTGATGACAATATGCTGGGGCAGCTTCACAGACCTGCTCTTACTACTGTTCATCAGAATGTAAAGCAAAAAGGTGTAGTTGCCGCAGATACTTTGCTAAAACAACTCAAAAAGATAAAGACTCCAAATCAGATAGTTCTTCCAACACGACTGGTAATTCGTGATACTGTTAAAAAAATTTAAGTCATATTATTCCGGAGCCCGCTTCTACAGCGGGCTCTTTTCTATTTCTTGTCAAATAATACTGAGAAAAAAACAACCTTCGCATTTTGTTTCTTTGTATTTTTTACAATCAAATCACAAAGCATAAAGTTTTTCTTGTCACATTTCACTACACAACTTACGCGCATAAGCATGCTGATTTTACGTTTATTTATAATTTTTTAATACGTTTTATTATATTTTTACATTTTTCTCAATTTGTAACAATCCTTTAACCATGCGATTTTCCGCGGTTATTAGTCAACTGGTCAATATTAATTTTAGCAAACCGCCTTGAATTTCTAGGCTTTTTGTGATAATTTGATTATAGCGTACAACTTATGCGCAAAAGTAACCGCCAAAAAGTAAATAAGTTATGGCAATTTGCACAAAGCAACAAAAAGGAGGAAACAAAATGAAAAAGAAACTCATGTCAGTTCTTCTTGCAGGCTCAATGGTTCTTTCACTTGCAGCTTGCGGAGAAACAGCAGCTGACACAACAACATCATCTGACAACGCTGAAGCTCAGACAGAGACTCAGTCAGCTGATACTACTGAGACTGCAGCAGCTACAAGCGAAGTAGCAGGAACTCAGGAAGCTGTTCGTCTTCTCAATGGTAAGCCAGAGATCAACGATCAGATGCAGGCTCTTGCTGCTAAGTATCTTGAAGAGACAGGCAACGTACTTACAGTTGAGACAATCGGTGGCGACACAAACGCTTCTGACGAACTTAAGAAAATGTACCAGGCTGACAACATGCCAGATATCTTCGTTATCGAAGCTAACCAGGCTGCTAACTGGGACGGAATGCTCGCTGACCTTTCAGGTGAGGAGTGGACAAATAAGACTGGATTCGAACTTGTTGATTCTACAATGGGTACAATCGGATTCCCTTACACTGTAGAGGCTACAGCTCTTGGTTACAACGCTGATATCCTTGCAAAGGCAGGAATTGATCCTTCTACACTTACAAGCCCTGACGCTTGGAAGGCTGCTTGTGAAACACTTGATTCCAAGAAGGATGAGCTTGGCATCACAGCTGTATTTGGTTGGTGTGCAGAGCCTACAAACCTTGGATGGTCTTCAGGTACTCACGTATTTGGTCAGTACCTTGATGCTGGTCTTAAGGCTGACGATACAACATACATCGATCTTCTTAACGATGGTGGAAAGATTGATGAAGCAAGAATGAAGAAATTTGCTGAGTTCATCGGCATGATGAATCAGTATTCAGACCCAGCTCTTCTTGTAGACGGAACATACGAAAATCAGCGTGCCGGCTTCATGGAAGGCAAGTATGTATTCATCACACAGGGTAACTGGTGTGTAACATCTCCTGCAGATGTAAACTTCGAGTGTGGATTTGCTCCATATGCATTTGAAGATGGAATCAACACAATCATTGCTGGACCACCTTCATATTGGGTAGCATATTCAAATGGTAACGTAGAAGGCGCAAAGGCATTCTTTAACTGGTGCGCTGGCGATTCAGCCCAGAACATCCTTGTAAATGATGCTGGTCTTGTATCTCCTTTCGATGATTGCCAGTATGAAGCTGTTAACCCATTCTACAAGAGCATGAACAGCTACATCACAGCTGGTAACTACTCAGGATGGCACACAATGCTTAAGAAAGACGGTCTCCAGAACGAGATATGTAACGTATTTGCAGATTATGCAAAGGGCAAACTTGATGCTGATGGATTTGTATCAACAATGGCTCAGGTAATTTCTGCTTACTACGCTCAGTAATAAGAAGTAATTTGGGCAGGGCACACGTGTCCTGCCCTTTTATCAATCAAAAGAACTTTTGCCTCACGGAAAGGGGGATCACTTATGAGTACATTTTCTATAGGGAGAAAGGCATCATCATTTATATGCCTTATAGCAGGAATTGTGCTTACAATAGTTGGTTTGGGTCTGTCGATTGCCGGCACCGGAAATGTGTTTAGGGGAGCCATGTTCGTGTGCGGAATCCTACTATTCTTCATAGGATTGTACTTGTTTCCAACTCTTAAGCACCACCGTGCAATTATCAATTTCATATTTTTATTTCCACTTTTGTTTGCCTTCCTTGTAACAGTTATTATTCCACTGTTCCTTGGTATCGGTTATTCTTTTACCGATTGGGATGGCATCAGGCTTAAAAACTTCGTTGGTTTTTCCAACTATGCAAGAATGTTTAAACAGCCTGCATTCTTGTGGTCCACACTTTTAACCTTTTTGTTTGTAGTATTTAACATGATCCTTGTTAACCTTGTTGCTTTCCTTTTAGCACTTCTTTGCACCTCAAAGATCAAGGGACTTGGATTCTTCAGAGCAGCTTACTTCCTTCCAAACCTTATTGGAGGAATCGTACTTGGTTATATCTGGCAGTTCATTTTCAGTAATGTAGTAACTAAGTTCACTGGAACTTATTCAATGCTTTCGGATACAAATACAGCGTTCGTCGCTATAATTATCGTATATATCTGGCAGTATGCAGGTTACATAATGCTCATCTATATCACAGGTCTTAATACTATCCCCGGTGATGTCCTTGAAGCATCTGCCATTGATGGTGCAAATAAAATGCAGACTCTTTTCAATATAAAGCTTCCAATGATTGCACCAACTATCACAATCTGTACTTTCCTTACACTTACATCTGCGTTCAAGCAGTTCGATGTTAACCTTGCTCTTACAAATGGTAAGGGCTCAGTACAGTTCCTTGGCAACTATATTGCTAACGGAACAGAGATGTTGGCACTTAACATCTACACTACAGCAGTTATCAACAATGATTATGCACTTGGTCAGGCAAAAGCCGTTCTCTTCTTCATCATTTTGGCTGCTGTCTCAATCATTCAGGTTCGTATATCTAATAAGAAGGAGGTTGAATTATAATGCATACAAAAGAAAAAACATCCAGCGTTGTGATCAGACTGATCATAGCAGTTATCGTTGCAATTTATGTATTATTCCCATTCTTCCTGCTTCTTATCAACTCAGGAAAAGTTACTGCAGACATTACTTCTAACCCTGTAAGCTTTGCAGGAGCAAGTTTTTCACAGCTTCTCGAGAACATAAAGGCTGTAATAAACGATCCCAACTTCCTCTTCTGGAGTTCATTTGGATCATCAGCCCTTATAACTGTTATCTCACTTGTTCTTTTATCACTCTTTGGAGCTATGGCAGCATGGGTAATCTGCCGTAACAAAACAGTTTGGTCAACAGTTATTTACTTTACTTTCATCGCATCAATGATCATTCCTTTCCAGGTAGTAATGCTTCCACTTATTTCTACCTTCAGAGATGTCGGAAAGTTCATTGGAATTCCAATGCTTCAGTCAATTCCCGGTATCGTATTTGCTTACCTTGGATTTGGCGGTGCCATGACAGTATTCATCTTAACCGGATTTATCAAGGGTGTGCCTTTTGATCTTGAAGAAGCCGCTTCAATCGATGGATGTTCTCCGGAGCAGACATTCTTCCAGATCATCTTCCCTCTTTTAACTCCTGTTATTACAACAGTAACAATCCTTAACGGCATGTGGATCTGGAACGACTATCTTCTTCCATCAATGATGCTTGGCCAAAATGGTAAAGTAATGACGATTCCTATCGCCATTCAGAAATTCGTTGGATCATACGTAAAGAGCTGGGATAGAATCCTTCCCGCAGCGCTCCTTGCAATTATTCCAATGATCATAATCTTCCTCATCGCCCAGAAGCAGATCATGGAAGGCATGATCGAAGGCGCCGTGAA
>NZ_SVFW01000067.1 GCF_015056685.1 Butyrivibrio sp.
GGCTTTTCTTCTCTACCTATGGGGACAGAAAATGTAGGATTGAATCAAAGACAGGATTTTATTGGAGCATTTAAGAAAAATGTTGCAGACATGAATACTCTTGGAAAGTACGATATAGCGCAGGAATATAACAAGCTGATGATGTTCTACATGAACGTCTTCAAGGAGAATGAGAGATCCATGGCTTTTCATGCATTATAACCGTCTATTCATGACATTCTTATAAACTCGCATAATGCATATTCCGATAATAATATCAGCAAAGGATTTGCCGGATATCAATGGATTGAAAGATTCATAGATATTCGGCATTTGTTATTGTCGGGGATTTTGGGGCTTGTGTTCATCATGAAAATAAACTTGAAGGAAGGTGATAATTCTTGATTACATTCCCATTTGTTGGCGGTGAGCGTGGGATTGAACCAGAAAACATTATCTATGTCCAAACAGATCGAAGACTTAATGTATTTCATGTCAGTGAGGGCGAAAAGGAAGTGCAATACAGGCTTTATAAGAAACTTGATGAGATTGAAGATACTCTTTTATCGTATGCATTTGTTAGATGTCACAGGAGTTATCTGATTAATCTGAGATATGTGGCTAAGGTATCGAATTATCTGTTGACGCTAAAGACAGGGGAAGCGTTTACTATACCGCGTGCCAGATATAAATGGGTAAAAGAGCAATATGTTTCATGGAAAAATGTTGATGACACCCACTCGGTCCTTTCAGGAGAGTGGAGCGGCTTTGAATGACAGATGAGCCGCAGAAAGGAACACTTATGTCAAATACCATTACAAACGGAAATTATTATTACACCCAGAGTGCGTATGTACAGAGTGCCCATTATTATTCAAACCAGACTATTGGTAGCGGAGATTTTCAGAGTGTGGTTCTTGATAAGGATGAGGAAACGCCGGAGATTTCTGACACAGTAGCTAAGGAAGATACACCTGCGAAGAAGGGCTATACCCGCGTTATCACTGCAAATATCTGGAACTCCGGATTTGGTGCGACGCAGCTTGCAGATGGAAAAACGGCTTATTCCTATCAGGGAGTAATGCAGCAGTTCCAGATCAGAATAGATGTAGATGGGGACACCAGAAAGTATACCGCCACAGGTACCGATGAAAACGGAAATGAGTTTTCAAAGGAGATAGACCCTTATAACGTAGATCCAACTGACTCTGATTTTACAGAGTTTGCAGCGCTTTGCTCATACATCAGGGATACAGAAGGGCTGGCAGATGAGGCTATGGGAGCTGTGGATAGTGTTGCGCCTGATGATATTTTTGAGAAAAAGAACTATATGTCTGAGCTTGATGGTTCAATCAAAAACTATCAGCTTATGGGTGTAAGTACACTTGGAGCAGAGCAGCTTCTGTCGCATATAAACAGGCTTATGGAAGTTATGATGACCTCGGGTATCGGAACCGGCATCTCACCGGACCCTGCTGCTACAGCAACAAGCTTTAATGGTGCAAAAGTCTGGGGAGATACAGGAGGTTTTGGTACATTTGGGAGCACCAGCTTTAGGTTCCAGTCAATAACCTTTGAAGGAACAAGAGAAATTGGTGGTGCTGAAAAAACAGAAAATAAACCAGAAGAGAGCGAAGAGTATCTGGGAGAACTGGAAGTAAGACCACTTCATGGAATGGGAACAATTCCGGTAGGAAATAACAACAGTTATGTCATGACTGCTTCTGAGGTCATCAAGCCTGGTTCTGATGAAAAAATAGTCAGGGTTCATGTACACGATCATGATATCGACGTGAACGTTGATGAGGTTGATCCCAAGAATGCTACGGTAATAGAGATGTTTGCATACTGTCAGTATGCTGATGCACATGGGACAGGCACATCTGATTCTTTTGGCAGCTTCCATTCCATGAAAAGCGTTATAGACCCTCTTTCAGAAAACAGGTATTCAAATTTCGAAGAGGCCATGACAAAGAAGCAGAACTGGAATAGTGCCTTGTCAGGTTCTAAGGTTTCTTTCACAAAGGAAAAGACAGGCGAGACAATTGATGCATCAGTTGTTCTAAAGATGCTTGAAGAGACCCGTAATCTCTTTTTATCACAGGGCGGTGACAAGGATCTGGGCGACCTGACTGATGAAGAATGGGAGAAGCTTCTTGGAGATACAGATAAAAACGTAGAGGAGTCAAAAGAGGCTGCTAGCAAAGCGCAGGAAAGCAGAGAGAAAGAGGCAGAAAGAGTAAAGAACATCATCGAAGAAAACTGGAAGAATGGCAAGATCCAGAAGGCTATGGATGGATACGAGTTCATAAGAATGATGGGCGAAAAGGTTGCCAGTAACCAGCAGGAGCTTAACAAAAACTGGAAGTCCACCAGAGAAAGACTGCTTGAGCAAGATCCCAATGCAGCGAGCAGATGGTACATGTACGACAATGGCAGCAAACGTTATTCTTTCGATGAGTTCTGTAATTTCATGGATAATATGTGGGCTGAGCAGCGTGCTAATGCGAGAACACCCAGAAATGATTTCCTTGACCTGGCTAACTGGGCGGCCTGGCAAAAGGCTGAAGAAGTATAATCATATCCATTCATTACAAAAAATTGTCCACTCATGACATGAATGGTTACAGGGTTTTATAATGACAATATAATTATTATAGAAGCGCATTGTTTCAGTGGAGCGAAGCCATTGGGGCAGTGCGCTTTGAAATGACAGGTTATTCCAGAGGTGGATAGTTATGAAAAAATACTGTTTTGCCATATGTGACGATGAATATGAAGTAAGACACCTGCTACAGTCATGGCTGGCTGACAGCTCGTATAATGCAGATGTAAAAGAGTATTCATCGGGAGAAGAGCTCTTAAGAGACATGGATCAGGGGACACAGATAGATGTGCTTTTCCTGGATATTGCCATGGGGAATGCTGATGGAATAGAGACGGCAAAAGAGCTGGCACACAGAATAGAGCAGTCAGGTAAAAGTATGCGTGCTTCAAGACCGCTCATCATATTTGTCACCGGAATTCCTGACAGGATGGGAGATGCCTTTGGTGTCAGTGCCTATGGATATCTTCTCAAGCCAGTATCAAAAGAAATGCTGGAAAGCGAGCTCCACAGGGCAGTGGCAGAGCTGGACCGACTGGATGCCCAGATGGTATGCGAGACTGTCTATGAAGAAAAAGGGGCTGAGTGCATTACGATACAGACAGGGAGAATAACTGCGAACACTGAAATCAGAGATATCCTTTACATAGAAAGCAACGGACGTAAGACTGTGGTACATCTTAAGGATAACTCATATGAAGTATATAAAAAGATGGAAGAGTTCGAAAAAGAGCTTGGAAAGACTTTTTTCCGGATTCACAGAGGATTTCTTGTAAATATGCTCCATGTAAAAAGCTATTCAAGAACTGAAGTCCATATGGACAATGGGGATTCACTTTTTATTTCCAAGTATAAATATCCTGATTTTACCAGGGCATACATGGATTTCATATCATAAATTTGCTGGGAGTATATAAATAATGTCAGAAGAAATATTTTTGCTTTTTCAGGATGGCTATGGTTATGCAATGATCGTAGTCAGAGGTATTTTCCTTGGACTGATGATACAGACTTTTTTCAGTAGGGCAGTATTGGATAAAAAGAAAACTATAATTCTTTCCGCAGTAGTGACTGTGGAAGGCCTGATTCTTTTTGCCCTTCCTATATCAACAAGAGGTATATGGACGTACATAAGTCTTATAACAGTTCTTGCTGTTTTCTTTTTCTATAACAGACAATACATGCCCCACATTGCATTCGTGCTGCTGCTCTGGACAAATGTGTTTTACGTTTGGTACCTGATGAATACAGTGACCAATGATATCTTTGGGGATCTGATCATAGAGACGCTGGATTATTCATCGGAAAATGCCATGGAGCAGATGTATGGCAGGATGGCGTGGCTGTTTGTTATATCTATCCTATTTCTAGTTGTTTTTTCCATTGCTGCGCACTTTATTATAAAAGCCATATGCAAAAAGAAATATGACATGTCAATTACGGAAGCGCTGTACCTGTCGGTATATTCAGTGATTTCGTATTTTATTGTATACATGATAGCTGAGGTCATGATCGTTCCTCTGGAAAAAGAGGTTTTCATGCTGTTCGAAGAAAAAAAGGATATCAAATGGATGCTTCCGGTCCTTGCAATCCTCATCTTTATTGGAGAGATGTCAGCTATTGCAACGTGGCAAAGATATAGGAGATTAAAGGAAGAAGATCTTTTATTACAGGAACAGCTTCAGGAGCAGGAGTTTATAAGAAAGAAGATAGAATACACCGAAAAATACCATGATCAGATCAGGACTCTTCGTCATGATATGGCAGGCAAGCTGATGATCCTAAAGAGTTTTCTTGAGTCAGAAAGATACAAGGATGCCACACAGTTTCTGGGAGAAATGGATATTGAACTGAGTAGTGGCGGAGCAAGATTCTCTACCGGTAATCCGGTTACTGATGCTGTCATAAACGAGGCTGCAGCTATATGCGAAAAACAGAAATGCAGATTTGATTGTGATTTTTCTTTTGCTGAAAATAAGGGGATTGCGGCTATTGATATGGCTATTGTTCTTAATAATCTTTTGGATAATGCTATAGAAGCAGTTGCAGCCATTTCACCGGATGAGCGATATATCAAGCTGAGTGGGACGTCAAAAGATAACTTTTACCTGGTCAAAGTCGAAAATGCATATGACGGGAATGTTATTCGTGGCGCTGACAATAACATTATTAGCAGAAAGAAGGCTGACTCTGATTTGGAATCACATGGAATTGGCCTTAAGAGTGTTATGAACATAGCTGAAAAGTATCTTGGAGCAGTAGATATAAGGACGGAAAATCTGGTGTTTGAAGTGAAAGTAATGCTTCAAGACATAACTGTTGATAACAAATAAGACCATTCATTACATTAGAATGTCCGTTCATTCCAAAGCTATTTAAACACCTTCTCGTATAGACGATACTTGAGATAGAACAAAGTGTTAGTCCAAAAGAGGAGGTGTTTTTATGAACTTTGGGCAGAATTATTTCGATGTCCTGACAAGCAGGTTTGGCGGAGCCTCCAGTATCTGGAACAGACAGGGAACGTCTAATGTGGGTAACAGAAACAGGACCACAGGAACTCGTGGAACATCACGAACAACGGGGCTTGGAAATAATAACAGTTATTTTGGCCTCAGTGCTAATACCATCAAGGCAATGAATAATGCCTACAATTCCACCTACAACAAAGGTTATATGTCAGATCAGTCAGTTGCTGATGGAGCTGTTAAGGTGGAGAACGCCGGACGTAAGCTCTCATATGGTGAACTGTATGAAGAAAAGAACACTGACCAGCTTCTGAAGACGGTAAAGAATTTTGTGGAAGGCTATAACGAGGTAAACAATAATGCCAGAAATACCACGAGTACAACAGTAAGAAACCGAGCAGGATGGATGAGAGAGGATGCACTGAATAATGTATCTGATCTAAGAAAAATCGGCATCGGTTTTAACAGCAAGACCGGAGAACTGTCTGTTGATGAGGATGTTCTTAAGGGAGCAGACAAAGAGACTGTTAAAAAGACTCTTGGAAATGCCGGCTCTTTTGGCCAAAAGATGCGAAACAATGCCTCTCTGACATCACAGGCAGCTGTTACGGCCACAAGATACAATGTGGCTACGAGCGGGATATATGGCTCGAATGGCAGATATGGAACAAATAGTCTGCTTGGTGGATATGGAGGTTATTCTTCACTTCTGTCATCCATGTTTTCAAGCTGGTTCTGATCATAATAGCAGGCATGCGCAAACGAGGTAATTTCATATGAAGATAGCAAATAGTGACGTGTATTCAAGTGCAAACTACAGCTATCAAAAGGATTTGGCAGCAACCGGCGCAGGGACTAGCGGATTTTTTGCAGGCATTGTAGAAAAACATATAGAAAAAGAAAAGTCGGATTACGCGGCATCCGGCAAAGTACAGACGGAGGATGGCAGGGAGATAAAGGTCGATGTCGATGTGAGCATGGCGAGGAAAAAAGAACGTGATACATTTATAGCCATGTCTTCGCCGCTGGATAACCTTTTTGATCCCCTTATCATCAATACAAATGCTCAGACTTCCGGACTCAGTGATAAGAAATTCAAGTTTGACCTGGATGCAGATGGCAAACAGGATGAGATCTCCATGACTAAGGCGGGAAGCGGGTTCCTTGCCCTGGATAAAAATGGAGATGGCAAAATAAATGACGGCAATGAGCTGTTTGGCGTAAAGAGTGGGGATGGCTTTGCTGATCTTGCAGAATATGACAGTGATGGCAATGGTTGGATCGATGAAAATGATGAGGTTTTTGACAATCTTAAGGTCTGGACCAAAACAGAAGATGGAAAAGACGAGCTAAAGAGCCTTAATGATTCCGGAGTAGGTGCAATATTCCTTGGAGCGGAAGATACAGAGTTTACTCTTGAAGGTGAGGACGGCGTTCTGGATGGAAAGGTACGAAAGACAGGTATTTTCCTGAACGAAGATGGCACGGCTGGTACTATCCAGCATGTTGACCTTGCCATTAAGGGGCGAGAATCTGAACTCATGAGCGCAGCAGAAAAGCGGGATGAAGTCTTAGAAAAGATGCGAAGCGAAAACTCCCAAAGGAGACGCAGCAATAATAATGACAATGCTGCAAGACGCAGGGCCAGAGCCGCAAGACAGAAGAAGCAGCTCGAAGATTACCAGAAAAGGCAGGATCTGAACAAAGAACTGACGGAAAAGGCTATAGAGCACCGGAAAGAATTATATGGAACATGATGGATATATGCTATTCATTGAAAAAGCGGTACACTCATTGAGCAGAATGTGTGTACTGCTTTTTTATATGGGTGTAAACCTCTTGACATCTTTTGGTTTATTGCTATAAACTAATGATGGTTTATAGATATAAACCAAGGAGGCGCTTTTATGAAGAGCATTGAATTAGCGGCAGTACAAGAACGTTTCGCTGATATTGTGTGGGAAAATGAGCCGATTGCTTCAGGTGATCTGGTAAAAGTATGTGAAAAAGAATTGAGTTGGAAGAAACCTACTACATATACGGTTCTGAGGAAACTTTGTGAGAAAGGGCTGCTACAGAACGTGGATGGAGTTGTGACTTCTCTTATCAGCAGGGAGGAGTTTTATTCAGCAAAAAGCGAGCAGATTGTGGAAGATTCCTATGAAGGATCGCTTCCTGCCTTTATTGCGGCATTTACTTCAAGAAAGAAACTGTCAAAGAAAGATGTTGATGAGATTCAAAAGATGATAGATGCATTTAAAAAGGAGGGAGAGAAAAGATGAGTTCTTTGTTTTTAAGTGTTCTTAATCTTGCAATCAGCGCATCCTGGCTTATTCTTGCAGTGATTCTTGTAAGATTTCTTCTGAAGAAGACTCCCAAATGGATAATATGCCTTCTTTGGGGAATTGTAGCGGTAAGACTTGTTTTTCCGTTTTCGTTTGAGAGCGCGTTTAGTCTTTTGCCAAGTTCAAGGACTATCCCTGAGAATATAGAAATAGTCCAGGATCCCCACATAGAATCCGGAATAGGATTTATTGATAACGCTGTGAATCCGGTTATGGAAAACTCTTTTTCGCCGGATGTGACAGCAAGTGTGAATCCTATGCAGGTTGTGACTTTTGCCTCCAGTGTGATATGGGTTATTGGAATGGTTGCAATGATTCTTTATGCCATTATTAGCTTTGTGATGCTAAAACGAAAGGTAAGGGCTTCTATTACTGTTGCTGACAATGTGATGGCCTGTGATGAGGTAAAGTCTCCATTTATACTTGGAGTATTGCGTCCTGTAATCTATGTCCCTTCCGGAATGGATGGTGAAACCTTTGATCTCGTAATGGCGCATGAGAAGGCTCACCTTAAAAGGCATGACCATTGGTGGAAACCGCTTGGTTTTGTGCTTCTTTCTGTTTACTGGTTTAATCCTCTTAGCTGGATAGCTTATGTCCTGCTTTGCCGGGATATTGAGTCTGCCTGCGATGAAAAAGTCATAGCTGACAGAGATAGAGAGTACGTAGCCGCTTATTCTCAGGCGCTTCTTAACTGCAGTATTCAGAGAAAAGCTATTGCAGTATGTCCTCTGGCATTTGGAGAAAATGGAGTAAAGGACCGAGTTAGGGGAATTCTTAATTACAAGAAACCAGCCTTTTGGTTAATTCTTGTTTCCGTTGTGGCTTGTCTGATCCTTGCGGTATGTTTTCTTACGAATCCGCCACACAAGCTGACTATTCCGGATGATCCGGCAATTTTTACTGCATATGATAATCAGGATGGTTATATTGGACTTCAGTGGGAAGAAAAGGGGCTTATCTATGTGCCATACATGCCGCTGGATCCAAAGCTCGCAGGCGACTGCATCGGATATTTTGAATATGAAAGTGGAGCCTCGGCCTACGTTTGCGCTGTTAAAGATCTTTCTGAAACAGAATGGATATGTGATTCCCTTACTTCAACAGTAAATGGGCATTCAGAGGGGATGATCTATAGAGAGATAAATGTAAAAAAAGTTCCAACTGGATGGAGCTCGGACTATGACTGGAATCTTCCCTATACCGATTATGTTGGAGATGCATCTACAGTTTCCGCGATTGCTATGAGGTTGCCATATCCTGAAGGATATAAGTATGATCATATAGAAATTCAATCAAGCGAAGAACCATATGGGCTTACGGTATATTTGCAAGGCGATGCTTCTGTAGATATGAATGCGTTTTTAGAAGCTTCTGACAAGGCTTTTGAATCTATTGGAAATCTAGGGAGCATAACCTTTACTTCTTTAGATTCAGGTGAGATAGCTACTATTTTTGCACATGAAGAACTAATTACTGAAAATGTCGCCACTGGTAAATCTTCAAACGAGAGTGAGAATGCAACATCTCATAATTATTTTCCAGATACAGATAATCAGATAGGCGTGTCAATGACTGCAACTGATATTACACCGACTGGGTGTACGCTCATGTTTCTACAGAAGGATGGAATTGTTACAGGAGAACTTGAGACGGGGCAGTGGTATGAACTACAGGTGAAAAACGGTAACGGAGAGTGGATTGATAATTCCGCCAGAGATATTGAGATAGCTTGGGAAGATATTGCCTATACGATAGACAAAGACGGTACCACAAGTATGTATGTCAATTGGGAGCATTATTATGGCCTTTTGCTAGACGGACATTATCGCATTGTTAAGAAGGTAATGGACTATCGGGCACCCGGTGATTATGACGAGTATGAAATCTATGCCGAATTTGACATCGGAGATGAGACATCTAAGGAAAAGGTCACAGACTGGATGGATATCACACTTCCGCACGGATATAGTATCAGTGCTTTCGATGATACCATTGGCCTGATGGGCGGATCACTAATTCTACCAATGTCATATGAAGTATATGATACAGATGACTCAGGTTTTTCTCCGATAGAGTGGAGATATTCGGGATTAATAAGCAGAGTTCCAGCATCAAGCACCGAAATTGAGTTTTCAAATGGCATTCCCAAAGAATCGGGAGTTCCAATGGAGAATCATTCAGAGGCAAGTTATTCTGGGGTTATTGGATTAGAAAGATCGTCAAATCAATGGCCGGCAATTATGCTAAAGGTAAATCATGATCTGTATACCCCAGCGCAGCTTGATGATCTTGAAAAGAGTGGAATACATATAGAGGAATCCGAAACTACAAGTGATTACTGGGAGTTTTGGTTTGTTAAAGAGGGTGAGGATACCTATTACGTCCTGACTCTCTCAGCAAAAGAGTTTTCTGAGAAAGAAGCAACAGACATTGCGCTTGGTGTCATTATAAAATAGTGCATCTACGAATCGTAGAGTATAAAATATACTTCTATCTATGCTCTATAGGTTACAATATACTTAGAAATATCCTACGCTTAAGTTGTAACCATCGAACGCGCTGATAGGAGAAATAGAATGATCGATCAAAAGAAAACAGGACTGTTCATTTCAGATATCAGAAAAGAAAAGGGCCTTACTCAGAAACAGCTGGCTGACGAGATTGGAGTTAGCGATAAAGCTATATCCCGATGGGAGACAGGTCGTGGTATGCCTGATACTTCAATTATGGCAGATCTTTGTAAAGTACTTGATATCAGTATTAATGAACTGTTATCCGGACAGCGCCTATCCAGCGTGGATTACAACGGAAAGGCGGAAGAAAACATGGTAGAACTTATAAAAACAAATGAAAATGTCAAAAGACAAGGCAGAAACGCTGTTGTCGGAACTGTTGTCGGGATTATTTTGTTGTGCCTCTTTATTTATCTGATTACAATTATATCTGGTGGAGTTGGGATGATAATCTATTTCATCGATCCTCCATCCTTAATATCACTGCTTGGAATTCAGCTTATTATCCTTGGCGCTTCCGGACACTTTGCAGAGTTTTTCAGAAGCTTCAAGCTGCTTTTTTCCTCTAAAAGCTATTCTGATGAAGAGCTTATGCAGTTATCGGAAAAATCAGAATATGCCTTAACCTTTGGTATAAAAGCCACGCTTCTTGCCGGTATATGTGTTGTACTGATCGGTTTCGTTGCGTTCATGCATAATCTGTCTGATCCGGCAACAATCGGCCCGAGTCTTGCTGTGATGGTGATTACTTCACTTTATGCTTGCATAATCTCTCTAATTCTTTTGATGATTAAAGGAAGGCTTCATCGTTTTCATGCATAAGAGATATTTACAAATAAGCAACATAAGGAGGTACTCTGATGGCTTATGAAGATCCTCAAATAGTCCAGGAATGGCTCGATTCACTTGGTGAACTGGATGTAAAAGTTAAAAAAATGTTCGGTTGCTATTGCTTGTATTGTGATAACCAGGCTGTTGGCTGGATTTATGACAGCGTCATGAGTCTGAGGGAAGTTGGTCTGGATTACTTGCCGGATGATATAAAGAGACCGGGTAAAGATGATAAGATCTAAGAACTTGTAATTCCTCTTGATTATGTCAGAGAGGATTGGCTACCAAGGGCTGTTCAGGATACCGCAGACATAAGAAAAGCGCAGCAATGAATAAAGAAACTATGGGAGCACTGCATAGAAGTGGTGCTCCATTTTTTTATTGACATATATAGGATGCCGATATACTATATAGATGTACAATATATAGACAATCTATACAAGGAGGACATGATGGCTGTTGATAAATCTCTTTTAACAGGAAGTATGACAATGCTGATACTTAAGCTTTTATCAGAGAAAGATATGTATGGATATGAAATGATCGATACCCTCAGAAAGAAGTCCCAGAACGTTTTTGAACTTAAGGCAGGGACTCTTTATCCACTTCTTCATGGATTGGAAGAGAAGGGGATGCTTAAAGTATATGAGCAGGAGTTTTTGGGGAAGACCAGAAAGTACTACAGCATTACCAAAGAGGGAAAAAAACTTCTCAAAAGCAAGACTGAAGAATGGAATGAGTATTCAGGTGCTATAGCAAATGTATTGGCGATGGGGGTGTGACAATGGAGGAGTACATCAGGAAGTTGCTTGAACAGGTGCGTTTTAAGAAAGCTCACAAGGGGATTGAAGATGAGCTTAGAGCACATATTGAAGATCAGATTGAAGACAATATGGCATCTGGTATGGATAGAGAAGCTGCTGAAAAGGCTGCTGTTTCTGACATGGGAGATCCGGTTGAAGTTGGCATCTCAATGGATAGGGTTCATAAACCGCAGTTGGCATGGAGTATGGTTGTAGCAGCCATTATCGTTGGAATACTCGGATCCATAATACATATTCTTATAACAAAAGAGGCTGTATCAATTGGAAAGGAAATCTATGTTAGTGGAAGCGACAAGTATATTCTGTATACGATATTTGGCATTATAGCAATGGTGCTTTTTTACTTGATTGACTATACAAATATCGCCAAATATTCAAAACTGATAGTAGTGGTGCTATTAGTGTTGTTTATGTTAGCAATAAATGATACATTGGTTGTCATCGGATATGAAGAAATATTAGCATCATCACTTATGCTGTTAATGGTTCCGGCATATGCAGGGATCATCTATAAATATAAGGGCGAAGGATTTGGAGCGTTGATAAAATCCATTTTGTGGATCATAATTCCTTGTGGAATTGTATTTATGAAGTTCCAGAAAATGCCTGCTGTAGTGATGGTGATCAGTATGCTGGCACAGCTTACAATAGCTATTATTAAAGGGTGGATAAAAGTGCCTAAGATTCCTGCCATTGCTTCAATGTGGGCTTTCTTTACAGTAATTCCGGTAGCTACCTTTGTGTTTATGTATAAGCTTGGATTGATGGCTGAATATCAGATGGATAGAATCCGAGCTATGCTGAATACTGACTCCGAGGCGTATTATACAATCAGAATGGTTCGTGATATTACTAAATCAGTGAGCCAGCCAGGAAAAGCATCATCTGAAATAATTGGCGTGTTGCCCAATCCTGATAGCTATTACATTTTGACTTATATATTGGCAACCTGGGGAGAGGTTATGTTAATATCTGTAATTACGGTAGTTGCCGCAGTTATAGTAGCAGGGTTTGTCATTTCATCGAAAGCCAGGAACCAATTGGGAGTTGTTATGGGAAGCGGCTGCATGATGGCATTGACGATAAATGCTATTGCAAATATGTGTGCCGGATTTGGTATAACTCCGTATTTTTCATCGTTCTTTCCATTTATTTCTTCTGGTGGCAGCAATCTCCTGATTTCATATGCTTTTCTGGGGATTATTATGAGCATATATAAATATAAAGATGCTTATTCGCAGCATGTGGACATAGGCATCCGCGGAAAGATAAAGCTTGGAAATATTGAGATTATGAAGAATTAAGTGATTACCATGGGTGATTAGAGCTATATAAATAAACTGTCACACTTTGCATCGTTCGCGTCACTTTTTGTCACAAAATATCACAAAGTACATCAGAATCGTCACAGGTTGAATATTTTCACCCGATTTTAGGCATGATATTATTATAATGCGCCAAGAGATGTGAGATGCGAAAAGCACCAAACATTTCGAGGCGTATTTCTTTTGCAAAAGATTGTAGATCACCTCAAAAAAATATTTGTTAACGCAGGGAACAGAGCACCACATACGGCAGACGTGCCGGGGTTGGTGCTCATTTTAATTAATAAGAAAAATCGGAGGAAATTATGGATAACTTTACTACTACAGATATGGAAAACTACGCAAAGAAGATGGATGAGAAGTTTGCAGACAAAGCTGCAGATAAGGCTGACTACCAAGAGTTCAAGGACAACTTCAAGGATCTGGTTGAGAAGACCTTTGAGGACAAGGGCATTCATGATGTTGAAGTTGAGAACCGCCTCGTTGATAAGGTCAATGAGACATACGATGCTTTCACGATCAAGCATACCGGATCGGATGTTGGTGTGAACATCAGCGTCACTGAGGCTTATAGAGCCTATGCAACCGATGAGGCAGATATCAATACTATCGCAAATGCCATGGTGAACAGGACTGTTGAGGCACTTCTGAACGCACCTGTCATCAGCGAGGGTATCAATGATATCCAGAACTACGATGTCATGAAGAACAAGCTGGTCATGGAGGTTGTATCTGCTGAGACAAACGCAGAGCTTCTTGCTACTGTTCCCCATAAGGACATCGAGGATATGGCGGTTGTTTACCGCTTTGATGTGAAGGACATTGTTGGTGAAGGTGCAACGGTCATCGTGACAAACAAGATGCTTGATAACTACGGCATCACTCCCGAGCAGCTCCACGCAGATGCGGTAAAAAATGCACCTGAGATCAGACCTATTGTCATCCAGGGCATGGCTGAAGTCCTTGCAAAGCAGATGGGCGTTGAAGACATGGAGATGCTTGGTCTTAATATCCCACCGGAGCAGGAACAGATCTTTGTTGCATCGGTTCCTGACAACGTTCATGGTGCCGGAATCCTTGCTTATGAGGATTTCATGGATAAGGCATCTGAGCGTGTCGGTAATCAGTCATTTTTCATTTTACCCAGCAGCATCCATGAACTTTTGATCGTTCCTGACAATGGAATGATGGATCTTCATTCTCTTGAGCAGATGGTAAGAGAGGTCAACGCTACTACAGTTGATCCTTCTGAGAAACTTACCGACAACGTTTACCACTACGATGCCAAGGACAAGATCTTTGAGCTTGGTGGTAAGTTCGTTGAACGCCAGGAGGCTAAGGAGAAGGCTTCTGTAAAAGAAACTGGTGAAAAGAAATCTCTTCTTGGAGAACTTAAAGCAGCAAAGGAAGAGGCTTCAAAGCATTCTGAGAAGGATGTGATCGATAAGGGCGTAAAGTCCAAAGGTGACGTGGCAATCTGACGTTAATTCGTTCCTCTCTATAAGCTGGCGCTGGTCGGAGGTATACCCCGGACTGGCGCCAATATAGTAAAAAGTCTTTTAAAGGATGGGAGATAAGCATGAGTAAAGATAGGAAAAAGCAAAGAGCTAACAGAAAAAAATATGGAGAAAGACGAGCCTTGAACTGTGCAAGGTTTACTGACAGGGACTTAAATCCCATTCCTATGGGGGACATTAAGCCACAGAACTGTAAGACTCCGTGTCCATACGGAGTTGGGAAAACATTCTGCTTTCCCTGCATGGGAAAGATTATGGACGAACATAAAAACTTAAGAAAGGCGGCATGAAATGAAGGATTTAGATATCAGGATTAACCTTGATCCTGTAAATGACAAAATACTGAACTTTCCGGTCAGAAATAACCCTGGTGATGGGAAGAACATTAAGAATCAGAAGGCAGTTGTGATAGGCACAAACGGAACCTACAGAACAGTCGATGTAGATGAGATGGACAGGATCATGACAGCACTCGGAGATAATGGCATTGCTAAGAGCCTATCTGAGAATTATGTAATGCTGTTTTCTGCAGAAAGCATCATCAATGCAGAGTTTACAAGATATCTTGTGGGGAGCGTACTTGTCATGAAAATCGGTGATGATTCCAGAATAAAGAATCTCACAGATTTTGACATCGACATGATGCGCACGTTCTTTGAGACAGATCTTGTTACGCTGACATATGGAAAAGAAAAATTCGATGCATATCCTCTTGAATATGAGGATGTTGCATGAGGTAAGTGCCTATGAATGAAGAAATATCTAAGGAAACTGTCCATTTTGCAGCAAATACTGGAAAAGTCACTGGGCGTGTCCTTTGGAAATGTTTAAGGGCATATTTACGACACCGTCAAAATAAGAAACTGACAGCCGGCAAGGGCAAGCAAACTGTAAAGCAGCTTATTAAGCAGGGACAGGGTGCTTCCAGCATGGAAGTAAGCGGAGAGAGCATCCGGACTTTTAAGAGAATAGCTAATAAGTATGGAGTGGATTTTGCCATTGTAAAAGACAAAACGGCAGATCCGCCACGCTTTACATGCTTTTTTAAGGCGAAGGACATGGATGCAATTACCGCAGTGGTAAAGGAATACTCTGCTAAAGTAGTGAAACTTCAGGGAAAGCCAAAGCCCAGTCTTCTTAAGGAACTTAAGAAACTGAAGGATGAGATTGCGAAGGCTCCTCGCAAGGTGAAAGAGAAGTTTAAGGAGAACGTCAGATGAACAAAAAGACAAAGAAACTGATTATCCTAAACATCCCCTATGTACTTGTGGGGCTTTTTTGTACCAATCTTGGAGAAGCATGGCGAATAGCCTGGGGCAGCAACATGTCAGAAAAGGTCCAGGGGCTTGTGTTGTATGGGGGATTTTCAAAAGCATTTGCGAATATTCTTCCAAGCCTTCATCCCTTTGACTTGATGGTGGGTATAGCCTGCGGACTTGCCCTTAGACTTGCAGTTTATATCAAAGGTAAAAACGCCAAATCCTTTCGTTACAACAGAGAATACGGTTCGGCGAGATGGGGGAAACATGAGGACATAGAGCCTTATGAGGATCCTGTTTTCAAGAATAATGTTATCCTGTCGCAGACGGAGAAGCTTACAATGAACTCAAGACCGAAGGTTCCCAAGTACGCAAGGAACAAAAACGTGCTGATTGTCGGTGGCTCCGGTTCCGGTAAAACAAGATTCTGGATCAAGCCAAATCTTTTGCAGCTACACAGTAGTTATGTTTTAACCGATCCAAAGGGAACCCTCATTGGAGAAGTTGGTAACGTGTTTGTGCAGGCAGGCTACAAGATCAAGGTATTCAACACCATTAATTTTGCAAAGAGCATGCATTTTAATCCGTTCAACTACATCCACTCGGAAAAGGACATCCTAAAGCTTGTGACTACGCTCATGGCTAATACCAAGGGCGAAGGCACTCCCGGAGATCCTTTCTGGGAGAAAGCTGAAAAGCTGCTTTATACAGCGCTGATCGGTCTGATCTATTATGAGGCTCCTGAGGAAGAAAAGAACTTCAACACATTGGTTGAGTTTATTAATTCCATGGAGATCAGGGAAGATGATGAGTCATTTAAGAACGCAGTGGATATCCTGTTTGAGAGGCTTGAAAAGAAGAATCCGAATCACTTTGCGGTAAGGCAGTATGCAAAATATCGCCTTGCTGCCGGCAAGACAGCCAAAAGTATTCTGGTCAGCTGCGGTGCGAGACTTGCACCTTTTGACATTGAGCAGCTTCGTGAGATTATGAGCTATGATGAGCTGGAGCTTGATAAGATAGGAGACAGGAAGACAATTCTTTTCCTTATCATGTCTGATACGGACAGTACTTTTAACTTCCTTATCAGTATCATCTATACGCAGCTTTTCAATCTGCTCTGTGAAAAGGCAGATGATGTATACAACGGACGGCTGCCTGTGCATGTGAGGTGCCTTATCGACGAGGCAGCCAATATCGGACAGATCCCGAACCTGGAAAAGCTCATGGCAACAATCCGAAGTCGAGAGATCTCAGCAGCGCTGGTTCTTCAGGCAAAGTCACAGCTCAAGGCAATTTACAAGGATAATGCTGAGACCATCATAGGTAACTGTGATTCCCAGATCTTCCTTGGCGGCTCAGAGCAGACAACACTTAAAGACCTCAATACCATGCTTGGCAAAGAGACCATCGACATGTATAACACCGGTGAGTCCAGGGGAACATCCCAGAGCTACAACATGAACTATCAGAAGCTCGGTCATGATCTTATGAGTATTGACGAGCTGCAGGTAATGGATGGCGGCAAATGCATCGTGCAGGTGCGTGGCGTAAGACCATTTCTGTCGGATAAATATGATCTGACACAGCATCCCAATTATAAGTACACTGCGGATGCAGACAAAAAGAACTGGTTCGATGTGGGTAAATACTTAAACCACAAGCTGGACCTCAAGCCCGATGATGAGTACGAAGTCATCGAGGAAACAGTAGAAGATTAAGGCTCTTTCCTGTGTCGATAAAGGGCATGGGAACAAGAGTCTTTTTCTTATATATACGGCCGTATTCCTGAAGGCTAGTCGACGAGCCTTTGGGGCAAGCAACTATCAACCGGCATCACAAAAAGGAGTGGTGTCGCTAACCAACAAAAATTATTGGAAGGAGGATGCCAAAAGCGCGGAGAAATAAAGAAACTCTGCGTTTTTGGTTTTCAAAGTTATGGCATTTTTTCAGAGCGCAGTAGGTTCACTGCAGACAATCGTTATCGCACTCGGAGCTGGTCTTGGCATCTGGGGAGCAATCAACCTTCTTGAAGGTTATGGAAATGACAACCCCGGGGCTAAGTCCCAGGGAATGAAGCA
>NZ_SVFW01000068.1 GCF_015056685.1 Butyrivibrio sp.
TCTCTTGTATCAGCACTCTTCTCATTGATCTCATCCTGCAGGCGCTTTATCTCATCTTTTATTCCCTGCATCTGGGCGTCAAGTTTCTTTTCTCCGCCAAAAGCATCGGACACGACTTTTAGAGCCTGCTTTTTTGCAAGGCCCTGTCGTTGAGCTATCAGGCTATCTCCTGTGAGATTTGCACCTGATATCGCCACTCTGTTTTTGTTATTAGTATGTGATTTTGACGCAGAATTTACGTCGGACTGATCTTTAATAATGTTATTCTGCACATCCATGTTCTGCTGTATTTTCATGAAGCACCTCCTTGTGACTTCCAAATTAATACAATTACAGCTTTCTACTCAATATATCGACAAATAATCAAAAGTTCTTAACCCCATTTTTTAATGTCTTATACGACCGGTTCATAATCGCAACTGTTTATGATCTCTGTCGCAGACTGATAGTCTACCGGCTTACTGTAATAATACCCCTGCGCCAGATTACAGCCCAGTTCCACAAGCTTTTTACCCTGCTCCTTCGTCTCAACGCCTTCTGCGATGATCTCCATCTTTAGTCTTTGTGCAATAGTTATTATGCTTTCAACAAGAATCGCAGTTTTATCATCTTCTGTTATCATATCTGTAAAAGACTTATCGATCTTTATTACATCTGCATCGATGTTATGGAGAAGTGACAGGGATGAATATCCGGTACCAAAGTCATCGATGGATATAAACAGCCCATTTGCTTTGAGAGTCTTTACAAATGTAATGAGTCTCTCATACTCAACATCCTTTGTGCTCTCTGTTATCTCTATTTCCACATCGTCAGTAGATAGGCCATTTTCCTCTATTACCTTTAATATCTTGCTTTCTATCTTTGGTACAAAAAGGTCTTTTTTGGAAAAGTTACTTGAAATCCTTGGTGGAGTAAGTCCCATTTCTTTCCATCTTTTTATCGCTTTGCAGGTTTCATCAAATATGGCAAGATCAAGCTTCGGTATAAGCCCCTCTCTGTCCAATATCGGAATAAACTGATCAGGGTATATGTAATGGCCCTCATGGAACCACCTGCACAGCGCTTCAAAACCAACAAGTTTGCCCGTTTTCATGTCAACCTTAGGCTGGAAAAAAGGCGTGAACTCATGGTTCTTTATTGCAGTCGGAAATATTCCTATAATGTCCCTTCCTTGCTTCACCATATTTTTCAGCTCTTCGCCATAATAAACAACGTCCTGCTTTAATCTGCTCTTTCCAAGCCCACAGGCTACATTTGCATCGTTAAGGCGGTCAAGGAAAGTCTTGTTCTCATCTTCTGAGAGCATGGATATCCCGACCCATGCCACAACGTCAAAGCGATTATTTGGAGCATTTTTAAGCTTTGATATGGTGACTGTACTTATCTTCTTTAAAAAGTTCTTTATATTCTCATTGTGCAGGTATACTACAAAATTATCCCCGCCCATGCGTCCGGCACATTCATCATCTTCTGTAAACTTAAGCAGTTTCCTTGAATACTGTATTATGGCTTCATCTCCTGCCTGTGCACCGCATATCTCATTAATGTATCTGAAGTTTCTGAGGTTGATCCTTAGAACGGCATAATCCTGTGGTCTGGAATGCTGTAGTACCGTATAATATTTTCTTTGTACCATTGCAATATTAGGGATTCCTGTAAGAACATCAGATGACTCAGCATAGTCAAGCATCTTTCTCATGTTCTGTCTGCTTATAATGATGTAGATAACATTTGCCATAAACGCACACAGTTCCTGGTCAATGTCATCTTCTTTTACAGCTTTTTCGAATTCTATGTAGGCATGGACATACTCATTTCCATCATAGTAGAAGTTGTAACACTTTTTTAAGCCTCCCGGCATGCCGGAATCATAAAGAACAAGCTTGTCATCAACTGGTGTTGCTTCAAATACAAGTTTCCCCGTCCTGGGGTTCCGGTATCTGTCATCACCACCAAGATCCATATCATAATACATTTTCGTGACATGAAGCGCACCACAGATGTCCTTGTAGGTATCTGCTTTAATATTCTCCAGCGATGCCTCCTGAAAGAGTTTCTCAAGCTTATTTGCCATCAATTCAGCGATTTTCATAATCATATTCTCCCTAAATGATTTCAAAATCTATTCCTTGAGAATTGCCTCAAATTCTTCTAAAGGCAGAGGCTTTGAAAAGTAAGTTCATAAATTATTGCAATTGTTACTCTGCAACCTAAAATGAAGGCAATCTTCTACGATTATATAGTAACATTTAATGTGCAACATAATCTATAAACTTTATGTAAACACGGCTGGCTAATACTCCATCAACTGATGTTTTCTGAACCATTCTGCACTTACGGTAAGGCTTTTTACCGGGTCATTATAAATCCAGTTCTTATGGGTCTCCAGAACAATCGCTTCTACTTTGGAAGTTGCCCGTACATTTTCCAGGATAGTACCAAGGGCCATATTTCCTGTGCCAAGTTCTGCAGCGTCCTCTTTGAGGATGGGCGTAATAAAAGGTCCCTTTTTCCTGCAGCCCCTGTCATTTATGTGCCACATCACCATTCTGTCTGAGAGTTTGTATATCAGGGCAGTAACATCGGCCCCACCATCTGCAATCCAATATGTATCAAGCTCAAAGTTGACATACTGAGGGTCTGTGTTTTCGATGATAACATCATATGCAGTTTTATCTTCTGAGACCTTCTGCAGCTCTATATTGTGATTGTGATAAAGGAGTTTCACTCCATAGGGCAAAAGAGCTTTTCCGGCCATGTTCAGGCGCTCAGCCAGTTTTTTTACCTCAGCGAAATTCCCGTAATCAAACCTGTACATACCGGTTATAACAACAGTGTCCGTTCCAAAGCTCAAGGCTTCTTTCGCAACAGCCTCGGGGTTTTCTTCAATGCTGTTAAGATAGCTGTGCAGGCTTATGACTATCAATCCGCTCTCTGAGATCAGCTTCTTCCAATCAAGCTTTCCGCCATTCCCCGTGGGCATACCGGCAAATTTAGTAAGTAACCTCACAATGAAGGGCGTTGGCCCTATCATGAAGTCATTAAGTTCAATGCCATCATATCCTGCACTTTTAATAGCTCTAAGCGTGCTAAGTGCACTCTCATAACTGTTGCATCTGCTTCCTATCATTATCTGTTGTACGCCGGTCAGTACTTTGTCTTTCATTATTTCAAATAGCCTCCAAGATGCTTTAAACTGGGCTTTGGTGTCCTGATTTGTGTTTTCCTGTCAACTGCGCAAAGACCAAATGTAAGTGCATAGCCTTTTTGCCACTCAAAATTATCGATAAGTGACCAGTGACAGTATCCGATAACAGGAATTCCATCATTTATGCAGTTCTGAACACCCTCGATTGCCTTGTCGATAAACTTAACTCTCTGCTCATCATCTGCTGTTGCAATTCCATTTTCTGTAACCATGATCGGCACATTTGGCATCTCCTCATGCACGCGTCTGATTGCATGCTCAAGAGCCTCAGGATATACCTCGTAATCCATCTGTGTCATTGGTGTTCCCTCGGGAACAGGCACAATTCCATCAGGGCCGTAGGTAGTTCTTGTATAATTCTGAAGTCCAAAGAAATCGTCTTCCTTAATATAAGGAATGTAATGGCTGAACTCCTGATTCCAGTCGCTTTCTGCGCGCTCCTTGCCACCTTCTATATACTGGCAGTCGTGCAGGGAAAGCGTAATACCAACTTTAATGTCGGGATTAACAGCCTTGATTGCTTCCTTGGCTGCCTGATGTGCCTTTATGACTATCATATCGCCATTTTTATCAGTTGCGGAGACAAATGTATGTGGCTGAGGATCTCCGAATACTTTGGCATTCTCCATTGCAGCCAGCTTCATTTTCTCCATTGGATCGGAGAGGTTAAGCCCAACCTGGACCTGCCCCTCCATGGAGTCACCATCGTTTTTAGCTGCATTTGCCATCTTCGCCATCATCTGCTTCTTAAATCTTTCCATGAGAGCGCCAATCTGAAGTCTCATGTTTGCCTCATTTATGGTACAGATATACTTTATCTCGCTTCCAAGCTGCTCTGTGACGTATCTTGCATAGTTGGCAAAAAGCTCTACAACCTGCTCATTATCCCATCCTCCGAGCTTTATAAGCCACACAGGTGATGTAAAATGCATAAGGGTAATAACCGGTTCAACACCATTGTCTCTGCAGCATTTGATCATCTTCCTGTAATGTTCAATCTCTTTTTCATCAAATTTGCCCTGCTCAGGCTCAATACGTGCCCATTCAACAGAGAATCTGTAGGTGTTAAGGCCTGCATCTGCCAGCATCTTGATATCTTCTTCATATCTGTTATAGTGATCAACAGCATCCAGTGAAGGCTCAACAAACTGTGAATACTCCATATTCTCCATTACCCAGTAATCTGAATTTGTATTGTTTCCTTCAACCTGGTGGGCTGCAGTAGAAGCACCCAGCATAAATCCGTTTTCGAACTTGTTCATTTTCCTATCCTCCATAATTTAAATCTCATAACTTCCGCCCGTCAAAATTCTCTTTTCCCCGCTAGGGAGCTCCAGCTCTGCTTCCATTCCTCCAGGAATTTCAAAGTGGTATGCAAAAGTATTCGAGTTCTCAATATATCTCCATTCGGATACTATGCGCCCTCTCGGTGAATCATAGTAGCCCTTTGCAAACTTAAGTCTCTCATCAGGCACCGGCTTTATCAGGACTTTGTCAAAATCGTATCTGATTCCCAGAATCCCCGACAAGAGCCATCCTGAAACTGCTCCATAGGAGTAGTGATTCAATGAATCATGTACAGTGCCATCTTCTCTGACGCCGTCCCAGGTCTCCCAAATAGTGGTAGCACCTTTCTCCACGGCATAGAGCCACGAGGGATAGCTTTTCTGCAACAGCAATCTGTACGCTGTATCTGCATAACCGTAATCCGCAAGCACACTGCATAGGAAAGGCGTTGAAAGGAAGCCCGTGTTAAGATGATAGTCATTTTTCACTACAAGCTCATTTAAGTCCTTCGCAGCTTCCACTGCCTCTTTTTCAGGCAAAAGACAAAATGCAAGTGGCCTTACGTACTCACACTGCCTCTCTGATCTGATATGTCCGTCCTTAAGAACCAGATATCTGTATGCTTCTGTGGCCTTTTCCGAGATTTCTTTATACTTATCTGCATCAGCGCTATTTCCGAGAATCTTAGATATTCTGGCAAGAATACCAGATGAAAAAGCATAGTAAGCAGTCGCAACTTCAGGCTGGCCATCTTTAAATGCAGCCATCATTGTCTTCATAACATCTGCCCCGGGTTCGCACCACTCACCATAATCCATTCCGGTGTCGATGATGTACTTCCTGTAGGGGTTCTTTCCAAAGCGGTTTTTGAGCTTGCTCTTTCCGGCTCTTCTTCCGAGGAAGTCCACCCACTTCTTCATCATTTCATAATTGTCTTTAAGTATCTGCTCATCGCCGTATATTCTGTATAGATTCCAGGGCACAAGAACCGCCGCATCGCCCCAGCCAACAGAAGCTGAGAACATCTCTGCTATCTTGCCGGGATTTGAGTTTTTGGGACAGATATATGCCATCTTGCCATCAGGATGCTGCCCTATCCTCACGTTTGCAAGCCATTTCTCATAAACGCCCCTGCAGTCCATGAGATACGCACCGGTCCTCACAAAGACTGCCGCATCACCTGTCCAGCCGGCTCTCTCCCTTGTGGGACAGTCAGTAGGAATGTCACAGAAGTTTGACTTCATGGACCAGACACTGTTTTTAAACAGCTTGTTTACTTCATCCACGCCACATTCAAAGCCTGCTGTTTCCTTCATATCCGAATACACAGCAATGCTCTTTATTTTGATATCAGACGGTGAAATATCACCTGTTAATTTTGCGTATCTAAAGCCAAATATCGAAAAATGCGGCTTAAACTCATTTCTTCCGCTCTTGCAGATATAGTTTATTTCCTGCTTAATTCCGCCGGATTTGTTCCTGTCTCCGGGCTGGAAATTACTGATCGTGAAGTTTCCGTTTTCATCCAGACTTTCACCGTGGATGAGACAGATCTTCTCACCGCCCTTGGCGTTTTCTACAACAAAAGACGTATAACCGGCAAGGTTCTGTCCGAAATCAAATACGCTCTCTCCATTCGGAGTATTGATGAGCCTTCCTTCAAACTCCTCATGCTCAGTGATAAACGGCGCCTTCTGGGCTGTCAGATTTCTTTTGTCAAAAGACATCTCCCTGGCCTTATGCCACTCACCAAATCCTGCACCGGCATCGCAGGTTTCTCCCAGTTCAAGGTCCGTAAGCTTTATAGGCCCGTTTTCACATGCATCCCAGCTGCAATCCGTAACAAGTATCGGATTTTCCATGTCTCCATCGCCTATCACTGCGCCCAAAAAGGAAATATCCTCGCCATAGAGGTTTCTCACGCCGTCAATTCCGTTGCATCCTCTGTACCAGCCATCACCAAGCGTTATAAAGATCTCATTTTCACCGGGCTTTAGCACTTCAGTGATCTCATACTCCTGATACTGAAGTCTTTTATCATACTCATCGCATCCCGGTGTCAGTCGTGCATCCGTGATTTTACGGCCATTTATCAGTATTTCATACAAGCCGTGGGCTGTAGCATATATACAAACTTTCCCCTCTTTATAAGAGAATGTGGTTCTTAAATATCCTGCTCCCTTTCTCTTATCAGGTTCTGTCACAGTTTCAGGTGATATCCACTTTGCTTTTTCAAAAATCTTAGCCGTTTCCATCTAATACCTCTAGTTTTCTTTACTGCTTTTTAATATTCATAAGGGCATTTGAAAGTGCCTTAATATCGTCAGATTCTATATCCATTCCGCCCTGCTGCAGAAGTTTAATGAGTGGTTGGCGAGCAATCATCTGTTGCATTGCTTCGGATATCTCTACTCCTTCGCCCATCCCACCGGCTGTCTTTGCAGTCATTGCAGCCATCATTCTGTCCAATATTGCTTTTCCTTCAGGGGTTGCCTGAATCTCTGCCATTGTACTTGAAAGGGAAAGGTATCCCTCTTTTTCCTCAGGTTCATCTGCCTTGTCAAACCAGTTTCTGACCTTTTTGTCGGGAGCAAAGTATGCAGGATTGGGCTCAGAAACCTTGGCTATCTCCATTTCATCAGATAACTCGCCTGAAACAGCCTTTATTGTATGTACTCCGCTTATGGGAACATTAAATTTAAATACATGTTCTCCGCTTGCGCTTGCCGCTTCTACACCGTCAACAAAGAGAGTTACGGACTTTTGGTTTGAATATACCTTTATCTCTGTATTATCCTCGATGCGATCGTGATATCTTTTTCCGCAAAGATGAACGAAAGGCTCATCTGACCACCATGCTTTATAGATATAATAAGCGTCTTTTTTCTGCTTCCTGTCAAAGGTGATGACACCCTTGTGGTTTTTGCCGGGGTCTCCTGCCTCATCTCGTCCTGCTGCAGCAAACTCAAACATATTCCAGAGATATGTTCCCCAGATATATGGACGGGTGCTGAACATTTCAAGCATATGCTCGTGATAAACAGCCTGATAACTTTCTGTATAATCGCCTTTTTCAGGTCTTGGAGACTGTAGGCTAATTACTGAATCTGCTCCATACTCCGTAAGACCTATTGCCACATCAGGATGCTTACTATGGAAATCGTCAAACCACTTGTCATTGTCCTCCATCTCACCTACATACCAGCCATAATACAGGTTGTATCCGCGAATATCCGGCAATGTTACAAGAGGAGAGTCTGTCTCGAGAAGGAAAAGATTTGCCATGGCAGAAAATCTTACAGGATCCATCTCGTGGACAATATCGTTTAATATCCTGTGGTTCTCCAAGAGATCTTCAGTTACGCCCTGCAGAGATATCTCATTTGAAAGTGCCCAGCACATTATTGATGCATGATTGTAATTCTGGCTTATCAGCTCTTTCATCTGGGATATGGTGTTCTCTCTTCCACTGTCCATATGTACGGTGATATATGGAATCTCAGCCCATACCACTATGCCCTTTTCATCGCAAAGATCATAGAAGTACTGATCGTGCTGATAGTGTGCAAGCCTGATGGAATTGGCGCCCATAGAGAGGATGAGTTCAATGTCCTCCTTGTGCATTTCTTTTGTCAGTGCATTACCAACCCCTGCTCTGTCCTGATGTCTTGAGACTCCGCGAAGCGGATAGCTTTCTCCATTGAGGAAAAAACCTTTTTGAGCATCAACATGGAACTCTCTAACACCAAACCTGTCATAGATTCTGTCACACTCTTTTGTTCCATCCAAAAGAGTTGCTGTTATGTTGTACAAAAACGGATCCTTGAGACCGTTCCATAAATGTGGCTCTTTTATCGTGATCTTACCACAGGCAACATATCCACATGATGCATCCTCTGCCGGAACCACCTCAAACTCCTGCTCTGTTACACCATCTATGGATATTCTTACACTTTCGCCGCCGTTTACGTAGGCCTTGACCTCGATTTCTGCATCACTTCCGACAATTCTCGGAGTTACATAAAGTCCGTTTCCTCCATAGTAGTCCATGTCAAAGTGCTTTTCATCCACGATCACAAGATAGACATCCCGGTATATCCCGCCGTAAAAGGTAAAGTCCGCTTTCTGAGGGTACACCCTTGTATTGGGCTCGTTGGAAACAGAGACTACCATTTCATTTGAGTCTGAAAGCGCCTCTGTAATGTCCGCCCTAAAGCAGGAATATCCGCCATCATGGCTCGCAACCTCACGGCCATTTAAAGTAACTTTTGCGGAAGAATTAACGCCGCGAAATTCCACATACGCCCGCTGCCCCTCTTCCATTACCGGCCTATCAAATGTCTTTTTATAAAGGCAGGTTCCTCTGTAATACTGCTCAGGTCCCGTCTGTCCATCAACAGCATTCCAGGTATGAGGAAAAGATATACTCTCGCTCTTGCCCTCTTTTTCAAATATCCAGTTATCATTCCAAAGAATTGTTGTTCGCATGTTTCACCTCTCCAGTTTTTTACTGACCCATTGCAGCCTTTTTCTTCTCGCCGATACTCTTTTGGATTTCTTCCATCTTCTCGTATGTGAGCTCGGAATTCTTCATTGCCAGAAGTGTGCAGATCCATCCTACTATAGGGAATCCGATAAGAAGTATTACGGTCATTACTCTGACACCGAAGGTAAGCGGATCACCCTGCTGAGGCGCTGTAGTTGTATATCCTATAAGTCCGATCATGAGTGTCGCGATAGTTGCACCAAAGGATGAAACTATTTTGTCAATGAAGCTGTAAGTAGCTGATACTGTCGCAGGCATATATTTTCCCGAGCGATCCATCTCATAGTCAACAACATCCATTCTGAACGCACTTGTTGATACAGAAACAACCATCTTCATTGCGTTATTTCCAAATGTAAAGAGTACATAAGTGATTGCCATGAGAACTGCTCCGGCTGATAAGTTGCCTCCGAATACTGTTCCCACAAGAGTTGTAGGTGTAAACAAAAGATATACTGCAAATGCGATATTCAGTCCTATACAGTTCTTGGTCCAGTCGATCATGACCTTTCTGCTACCCTGTTTACCTGCAATCTTCGCGCCAATGATCGCAAAAATAATGGATGGAAGCATTGCAAGCGCAGAAAGAATTGATGATATAGCCATTGATCCAAGCATAATACCGTTAAGCATTGTGGATACTACTGCTGCAGAACCTATTGTCTGAGCCAGCTTATCGGAAGTTGCTGCCATGATGAATCTCTGAAGCTCTTTATTCTCTTTGATCAGCGCCAGCATATCCTTAAAGCTTGGCTTTTCATCACTCTCGCCATCCTTTTTGATTCCTTCGAAATTCTCGGGAATATCATATGGAGCAATTCCTATACATGCCAGAATGTAGAAAAAGAGTGAAACAATTATTACCACTACATTGTATGTTGCGAAATATTCTGTTCCCTGAATGTTATTAAATCTTGGAAGAATCACAGCCGATGCCACAACGCTCATGATCATCGGAACCAAATATGAATACGCTGTACTCCAGACACCGATTGTAGGACGCTGCTTGGGATCATTGGTCAGAATGCTCATGTTGATCTGACCTGCAATACTTACAAATGTATAACCAATGATGTAGATCACATAGCAAAGAACAAAAAATGTTATTCCCGCTGCGCCCGTAAGCGAAAGCTTTGCCCCTATATTGCACATCAGTGTTGTAGCAATGGCCATTAGAAGCCATCCAAATATGATTGAGAATCTTACTTTTCCAAATCTTGAATTAAATCTCTCCATGAAAAAAGCTATTACCGGATCTGTAATACCATCCAAAAGCCTTGATCCTGTGATAATTAGTCCTGTAACTGCAACAAGTATCCCAAAGTTGGAATTTCCAATATATGTTGCACCATTCATAAGCAGATAAAATGCCATCTGCCCTGCACCTGTCATCATTGCAAGTGCAATATGCCAGGTTCTTGCTCTTTTATAAGTCACCCCATTTTCTTCTCTTATCAGAGATTTGTCCTTACCCATTGTAACCCCTTTCAGTTGCATGTTAATATTTGAAAGCTTTCTTGTTATGGTCATAGTATCATTTAGTTTTGTAATATGTTAGAATTATTTTATCTTGACTAGTATTATTTTATTGTTTTGAGGAATAAATATGGACCATACTCTTTTTTCAGCTCTTTTAAAAAACTTTCTCTCCGTAGATGTCATGGATGCAACAGACATGGATAACTCTCTTTACGCCTTTGAAAAGAAATACTGCTTCAGCATCAAGATGCAGCCCATGTTTACAAGCAAGGCGCTTTACTATCTTCTGTCCTCATCCAAAGAAAGCATGATCTACGAGATCATAGACCATCTGGGTATATGCGTATCTTTTTTTAGATTTGATGACAGGATTTATATAATCGGACCTTACGTAAAAGAAAAATACGCAGAGCTTAAGATAGAAACCATGCTTGCAAAAAATGACGAGTCCTTATCTAAATCATTATCTTTTAAGCTGTATTACACAGCATTTCCCATCGTTTATACCGAGCAGATCACCAGTGTTGTAAACAAATGCATAATTTCTTTTTCCCCTGCCGAGAGCGAGTATTCATACAGAAGACTATCGGGTTTTATTCAGAATGTATCTGAGGAAGATGATAAGACAGAACTGTCGGAAAGGAATTACAGTGAGATCTACAGGCGATACGATCAGGAAAAGCAGTTCCTGTCGATGATTAGAAACGGCGATACCAAAAACATCATGTCAGCATTTGAAAAAATGTCCAGTCCTGAGGTCCTTTCCGTATTTTCTAAGGAGAGCCTCAACTACTATGCCTCAGGCTATGGTCTGGCTATACTTAAAGCTCTTTCCAGAAAAGCTGCGGAAGAATCAGGTCTTTCAGTCATTACAATAGATGAGATTACCCAAAAATACACTCAGCTGTCTTCAGCTTCAAACAACGACGACCTTCAGACCCGCTATCAAATCGATATGATCATTGAGCTGACAAAGGCAGTTCACAATCATAAGCTGTCTCTGGACAAGTATTCACCTCCCATTCAGAGAGTCATAGAGTACATAAATCTGCATCTCGGCGACCATATATCAAACGAAGACCTCTCAAAAAATGCCAGTATGTCCATTTCTCACCTGTCAAAGGTATTCAAAAAAGAAACTGGCGAAACCATGACCGAGTATATCGCCCTCATGAGATGCAAAAAAGCTGCCAACCTCCTGAAGAAGACGAATCTTCCCATCCAGGAGATCAGCAGCTACGTTGGTTACTCCGACAATAATTACTTTGTTAAAGTATTTAAAAAGAACTATGATATGACGCCTACAGAATTCAGAAAAACAACGTGATGAAAGGATGGTGAAGAACATGGCAACTAAAACAGCAAACCGGTTGCGTTGCACGCATCATAACAAATTAACTTATGCTTATTTCTTTTATGCCTCCTGTGCCATCTGTTCAGAATTGCTCTTTATATCTGCCACTACATTCATTATCTCCTTGGCAGTTCCCAGATTATCTTTAAATAACGTTGTAATACTACCTACGGACTTAAAGGGCTCTTCCATCAGCACAGCATTGTCTTCGATATTTCCATTTGCGACTATGTAATCAATAATCAGATTTACAAATCTTATCTGATTCACATTCAGATGCTCATCCGACAGGAATTTACTAAATGCCTCATTGACTGCAGCCCTGTCAACGCCAACAATCTTGCGAACAAGACGTCCAATAGGAGTATCTCCATACTCTTTAATGTAGTCATCCTTGGAACCAAGTTCAGTCCAAAGGATCCTCTCCAGTTCTTTCATGTCCGTTTCGTTAAGCTTTTTATTGTTTTTCAGTTTATATACGGACAGATTATCCTCATGCTGTTTAAGATAAAATTCGACCTTCTTTTTATAGTTCTTAAGATCATTACTAACGTATATGGGATCTCCCTCTTTGGCATCAATAATGGTGTCCTCAACATTAGTATCAAGAATAGGTTGAACTAGTTTTTCAAGATACTGCATTAGGAGCCTCATTGAATCTCGGACCTGATCCAGCTCAAGAATTGTAGCATTTTCCCAAAATTCATCAGTTTGAACCTTTTCTATAGTTTCTCTTTCTGCTTTTACCTGTGGAATTGAATACTTCTTGGACAATGCTTCTGCCGTACTTATTACCGTATTTATTGGTGTCTGCACATTTTTACTTTGTAGCATACCCAGATCAATGCTATAGATAATGTAATCAAAACGTCTTGCTAGTTCATCTTCCTTCTTCGGTCTGATAATAGGCGCAATATGCTCCTTAATTTCTGAGATTTCAACCGTTTCCAAATCATTCCAGGATAATAGATTACGGTACGTTTCAACATATCGCTGATGTCTCTTAACAAGAAAGCTGTCATCATTCAGCTCAATTACTGCATTATATAAATCTGAAACTAGCTCTTTCCTGTAAGCCACATATTCATCATCAGTAGCATATTGAGAATCCTGCAATTCTCTGCAGATCATGGCCTTAGTTGTAAATATCTTTTCAGAAAGACTTACCTGAATACCGGTGTCTTTTCCGTTTGTATTTACTCTAAAAAAGTCGAAATTGTTACAGAAGTCAAATATTAAAAACTTATCTTTATCTTGACCTGCACCAAATAAATCCTTGCAAAGCCTTGTTCCCCTGCCAATCATCTGCCAAAACTTTGAATAGCTTCTCACTTTCTTAAAGAAAACAAGATTGAGAATCTCCGGTATATCAATACCCGTATCCAACATATCCACAGATACTGCTATTTGTGGCAATTTTTCTTTTGTGCTGAAATCATCTATCAACGTATCGTTGTACTTAATGCTATAATCGATCTGCTTAATAAAGTCCCCACCATACTCCGGGTACAGTTTTCCAAATCTTTCTACAATTCTTTTGGCGTGATTTGAATTCCGCGCAAAGATAATTGTTTTCCCAAGTTTATCGCCCGCTTCTACTTTTAGGCCTTTATCCATGAGCTCCTGCAGAACCTTATCAATCGTATCAGCATTAAAGAGCCATGTATTTATGGCATCACTTGAAATCTCCTCAGGAACATCATCCTCAGACCCAAAAGTATCCTCAAGTTCTTCCTTATCTTCATCCGATAGCTCATTATAATGAATGCCGTTTTCCATAATCTTAGTTTTATACTCAAGAGTTGAATAATTAACCAGATAGCCTTCAGCAACGGCTTTATCCAATTCATATGCGAAAGTCGGCACTCCCCTTTCAAGGTCAAAAATACCGTAAGTGTTCTTATCTATTTCATTTTTAGGCGTAGCTGTCATGCCTAAAAGATAGGCATCAAAGTATTCAAAAATCTCTTGATATTTTTTATAAATTGATCTATGAACCTCATCACATATAATAAGGTCAAAGTGTCCTGGACCAAACAATCTCTCTCCATACTGATTTTTCTTCTCATCTATGGCATTCATCATTGTAGGATAGGTTGAAAAGATCATTCTGGAATTCTCAGGATCATCTTTATTATCAAGAAGATTGCAGCACGATAAGTCAGGCAAAAGAGTTGTATAATTGTTCTTTGCTTGCTTTACAAGAGCGGTTCTATCTGCCAAAAACAGAATATTTTTAACATAGTTATGTCGCCTTAGCACATCTACTATGCTTATACTAACTCTTGTCTTTCCAGATCCTGTAGCCTGTACTATAAGCATTTTCCTGTGTTTATTCGTTATAGCATCACATACAGCTGTAACCGCTTCTTTTTGATAAGGGCGGTTAGTGATGTCATCGTTTATATCTATTTTATCCAAAGGAATACGGTCTTTACGCCTGTCAATCTCCATCTGAAGCTCATCCTGAGTAAAGAAGCCAGAAACTTCTCTCTTAGGATATCCTGCCAGGTCATTGGTGAAAAAGAATTCGAATCCGTTTGTGGTGAAAATAAGCGGTCTCTGATTATATTTATTCTGAAGGCAATCAGCATAAAGCTTAGCCTGCTGACTCCCCACAATAGGATCCACAGAGGCTTTCTTTGCTTCTACCACAGCAAGCGGAAGATTGTTTTTGCCCCAAAGAACATAGTCAACAAAGCCAGTCCCAGTTGTATTTGGCATTCCGGTCACAGGCTCCTCTATGGTACAGTTACTATCTATAAACCATCCGGCTTCATTTAAAGCAACATCGATAAAGTGCTTTCTGGTCTCAGCTTCGCTGATCTTATCAATGTTAAAGGTTCTCTTCTTACTGTTTGATGTTCTTTCTTCAGCCATCTGCTTACGCAGCTCTTCATTTTCCTTAAGAACATCTGCAAGTTTCTTATCCTTACTACTCAGATCGTCATAAAGAGCACGTAACTCATCCGCTTTGACTCTCTTTTCATCCCCGGACGGAAGAATGCTTTCGTCAAAAGTTTTCTCCTCATAGTCTTTGGAATACGAATAATCGACCCAATCACAGAATTCAAAAAGATCTCTGAGTGCAATAATCGCCTCATCTCTTTTAATGTTGCTGTTAGTATGCACTGCAACGTTTCCAAGATGGATTGTATATTTGAGCATAGGGAATAACCTTGGCTCAATAATATTTCTGAAAGTATCCTCGTGTATCAAACTGGAAATATTATCCTGGTATGGAAGCACTAAATCAGCATCATATGAAAACACAAACCTCACTGCAAGTTCAAGTGCTCTTCTGGATAGAATTGCACATGTTGCCGGTGATATCGCAATGCTCTTTTCAGCTTCCACCGCCTGAGTAGCAAAATCTTTATACTCTTTTTTCTGAAGCAGGTAATCAAAATTTGTTTCCATAAACATGCTCCTTTAAATCTTAAACCCTAGTCAGTACTACAATTCTTTCTTAAAGGGACTTATTCTTGCCGTAACCTAAGCTACAACTTTTGATTTGTCGACTTGTTTTACAAAGTCTGAAAACTGGCGTTGAACCCCTATCTCTGGAAGGGGTAAGGTAAACCCTTCGACTTGATTCTTATTAACTTTTGGCAAATTTGTCCTATTGCTAAAAACAAGAATATAGTCCAGAAAATAGCTGCTTCTCAACGTATACCCAAAGAATTCTCTTGTACATACCTCTTCCTTTACCAAAATAGGATATGCATCTGCGGAACAAAGTCCATCAAAATCAGGCAAAGCAACCTTATTTAAATTCGGACGAATCTTGCTATAAATAATATGCTTTGGCGAAAACAAATACTTGCCACTAATCACACCATCTTCTGCGATTGTCCTATATCCCACTAAACGCCCTGTATCCTTTTCAATACTATCAATTCCGATGTGTGGATAATTCTCATAACCGTCAAAATCATGGATCATGTTTGTATCAATAGCTGCACAGTCATTAAAGCCCACTGTAGGCCAATTCTTTGTATTAGTTTTCAAGTCACCAAAGAGCTCGACAAATCGGGCTTTGATAAGTTCATCTAATGTATCCAATTCCTGTTGTCTTTTTGCTGATACTGCCCTTACTCTGGAAATAAGCTTAATTATTCTTTCTTGTTCCTTTAAATCTGGCAATTTGATCTGCATAGCACAAAATTCAGCATCTGTTATACTTCGCCTTCTTGCTGTGGTTCCCCTGAGTTTGGATTTGTAATACTCTATGCTTCTAGGGGATCTCAAAGCCAACTCAAGGTATACCGGAATCACCCTATCCATGTTGACATCCCAAATCTTATAAGCTGGGCTAACAATTCCTTCTTCAGTTAATTCCTGAACTGCCAGCACACCTTCATCTATTGGAAAGCTCTCGACTAATTGATGGCGTTTAACAACTTGATAGTTTGATTGATCCACAGAAGCAATCTGCTTCTTAAACCTATCATTTTGAAACATAAGTCCATCATGCATTGTCATTGAGAGAACAGGATAATCTCCATTCCCGCAACGGCTAACCTTAGCTTTCTTTATTAATTCGCCTACTTGTATTTCCATTTATCATCCCTACAAATCTTTCCATTTGTCATTGACTCACGAATATATGTTCGATATAATTATCTTCTGCGCTACCAGTAATCACGGTAGGCGGTTAGTCCTTCAACCGGAGGACTGTGGCCTCTGTTAATCATAGAAATCTCTTTGAGAAATCTTTGTTGGAGGTACTTGCTTATGCTCACCATCAGTGACCTTATTGCAGTGCTTGGACTGCGTGCGACTTTCTTTAGTCTTGGTTACATGTTTGGCAAGCATGATTCCAAGACACAAAAATAACCGCCCCAGCCTGGTAAGTTGAGCGGTTATTTTTAACTAATCAATTATACATAGGGCTAACCGTCTACCGGTAGCACCTTTAATTAATATAATACTACCATTACCACTCTTTATCGTCAAATATATATTCAATTTTGATATGACTCGTCAACTCGACAAATCTCAATTT
>NZ_SVFW01000069.1 GCF_015056685.1 Butyrivibrio sp.
CAAATGGGAAGCCCTTTTTTTATGTCCTTAATGTCCTCTTTCCAAATTTGCAAACTTGGTATACTGAGGAAGCCAAAGCAGCTCAACTGTGCCGATTGGGCCGTGACGCTGTTTTGCAATAATGATCTCTGCAATACCTTTTTTCTCTGTGTCTTTATTGTAATAGTCATCTCTGTAGATGAACATTACCATATCCGCATCCTGCTCGATGGCTCCGGACTCTCGAAGGTCTGAAAGCATGGGTCTGTGGTCAGGCCTTTGCTCAACTGCTCGGGAGAGCTGTGAAAGAGCTATGACAGGGACATTGAGCTCTCTGGCAAGAGCCTTGAGAGATCTTGAAATCTCTGAAATCTCCTGCTGTCTTGATTCAGCGCTTCTTCCTGTTCCACCTGACATAAGCTGCAAGTAGTCGATCATGATAACCTGAAGATCGAACTCCATCTTATATTTACGGCACTTGGACCTGAGCTCCTGGATTGAAATGCTCGGCGTGTCGTCAATTATCAGTTTTGAAGATCCGATGACATCGGCACTCTCAATAAGTTTTTCCCAATCCATATCTGACATATTACCGGTTCTGATATGCTGAGAATCTACGTGTGATTCCATGGAAAGGAGACGGTTAACGAACTGCTCCTTTGACATTTCCAGTGAAAACATGGCAACGCACTTGTTGTCATGAAAGGCCATGTGTTCAGCTATGTTAAGAACGAAGGCTGTTTTACCCATGGCAGGTCTGGCTGCAATGAGGATAAGGTCAGAAGGCTGGAAACCTGCCGTGTTGTAGTCAAGGTCTGTAAAGCCTGTAGCGTGACCTGTAACATTGCCCTTCATCTTGCTGGCAATTTCTATTCTGTTAAGGGCATTCATTACAACCTGATCGATTGAAACGAAGTCGCCTGTATTGCGCTTTTGTGTGATCTGGAAAACATTCTTTTCAACGTCATTGAGGATGCCTTCCATGTTCTCACCGCCCGCATAGCAGTTGTTGATAGTCTCTTCACTTACGTGGATAAGTTTACGGAGTGTAGACTTATCTGCAACTATCTGCGCATAGTATTTAACGTTTGCAGAGGTAGGTACCGCAGAAACAAGCTCGCCGATGTATTCAACACTGCTCACATTCGGCGGAACATTTTTTTCACGGAGACGGTTCTGAAGTGTTACAACGTCAACCGCGCTGCCTTCTCTATTCAGTTCAACCATGGTCTCAAAGATCGTTCCCAGCTGCCTGTTATAGAAATCATCTGCTGTCACGATCTCTGCTGCTATTTCTATAGCATCTTTATCCATGAGCATCGCACCAACTACAGACTGTTCTGCTTCCAGACTGTTAGGTGCGACACGTTTTAACAGTGTCTCATCAGCCATTTTACTGTTCCTTTACGTTAACCTTTAATGTGGTTGTAACCTGTGGATGGAGTTTTACAGGAATCTCGTATGTACCAAAAGCCTTGATAGGTTCAGGCATCTGAAGTTTCTTTTTATCAATATCAAATCCAAACTGCTGCTTGGCTGCTGTAACTATTTCTTTTGAAGAAACGGATCCGAATACTCTTCCGCCCTCTCCGGCCTTCATTGTAAGCTGAACTGTTTCCTTGCTGATCCTCTCGCCATAAGCCTGAGCTTCCTCGAGAGCGTGCTGAGCATTGATGGAATCTCTTTTCTGCTGATTCTTAAGCTCATTTAAGTTTTTCTGAGTAGCTTCTACTCCAAGATTTTTAGGAAGTACGAAGTTTCTGGCATAGCCATCACTTACCTTTACAATCTGTCCTTTTTTTCCAAGAGACTTAACGTCTTCTAATAGAATAACCTGCATCTGTTATAGTTCTCCTTCGTCTATCATTTTATCTATTGTATTCTTAACAACAACCACTGCCTCTGCCGCGGATACGCCTTCCATCTGGCATCCCGCTGAGCTCATGTGGCCGCCGCCTCCAAGCTTCTCCATGACTACCTGGACATTGACTTCATCAATTGATCTGGCGCTTACATAAACCTGGTTCTGATACTCGGTACAAACAAAGCTTGCCCTGACTCCCTTGATATTAAGAAGTTCGTTGGCAGCCTGAGCCCCGATAATGGTCGGGCTCTGAATGTCGTCGTTGATAAGCACTGAAATAGCATATCTTCCGCGGTAAACCTCGGCCTGACTTACGGCATCAGCCTTGGCTTTATACTCATTGGCATCCTCTCTAAAGAGCTTTCTTACTCTTGTCACATCTGCGCCGTTTCTCCTAAGGAAAGCAGCGGCCTCAAATGTGCGGACACCTGTCTTATTCATAAAGTTATTGGTGTCGACAATCATACCGGAATAAAGAGAATCTGCCTCTTCGTTCTTTATCTTTACGTTTTCACCGATGTACTGCAGGATCTCTGAAACCATCTCGCAGGCTGATGAAGCATAGGGCTCAACATATGAAAGTGTGGCGTTCTCTATGATCTCAGTTCCCTGTCTGTGGTGATCAAGGACCACGATTGTCTTACAGAATCTCAAAAGCTCAGGGCACTCTGTAATACTGGGCTTATTAACATCAACTACAACCAGAACGGTGTTATTGCCCGCAATGTCTATAGCCTGCTGATTGTTGATGATCATGTCATCTTCATAGTCCGGATTGTTCTTAAACAGGTCAACCAAAGGCTGCATGGATGTGGTCACATCATTAAGCACGATATGGCACTTTCTGTCCAATGTCTTGGCAATCCTGTAAATACCAACAGATGAGCCAAAGCTGTCAACGTCACCGATCCTATGACCCATAACGATAACGGAGTCCTTACCGGAGATGATCTCTCGGAGGGCATGGGCCTTAACTCTGGCCTTAACCCTGGTACTCTTTTCAATCTGCTGGCTCTTTCCACCATAGTAAGAGATGTTATCCGCACTCTTAACAACCGCCTGATCACCGCCTCGTCCAAGAGCCAGATCGATGGCATTCCTTGCAAATTCGTAGTTCTGCGCATAAGACAATCCGTTAAGTCCTATACCGATGCTGAGAGTAACCGCCATCTCATTGCCGATGTTAACTGTCTTAACATCCTCTAAGAGGTCAAATCTCTGCTCCTTAAGCATCTCGCATGATTTTTTAGGCATTACTATGAAGTATTTGTCTTTCTCTATCTTTTTTGCAATACCATTGCAGGACGCAATGTACTTGTTTATCTTTCTATCGATAAGAGCTGTCAAAAGAGATCTTCTTACTTCCTCGACACTATCAAGGGCCTCCTCGTAGTTATCGAGGTAGATAAGGCCTGCTGCCAGTGACTGGTTGTCAACTTCCTGAATAGCCAGCTTCAATGCTGTCTCATCGAACATGTAAATAGCAATAAGGCTTCCCTCATAGTTTTTGGCATCGATGATATCACTGTTGTCCGCCATCTCCTTAAGGGAAATTCTCTTCATCTTTATAGTGTAGTTACTGTTTTCATACTCTATTTCATAGGAAACTTCGTCGTATCCTGCAGGGAATTTATCCTGAGTAATACTTGGGAAAAGAGCTGTGATATTCTTCCTGAATCCCTTATCCTGATGAACTATTCTCTCAAAAGCTATGTTGGACCAGACAACTTTTCCTGAATCATCTAGAACTGCATGAGCAAGGTCCAGCTCTCTTAAAAGCTTTTTCTGGATCTGTCCGTACTGCGTAGCAAAGCTCACAAGCTCATTCATAATGATGGGCTTGTTGTAGAAATTCAGATAAATAACCGCCACAAAATAAAGGCCTGTAAATGCAAGGAGTATCAGTCCTGCCGTGAAATCCACGGTAAACACACCGATGTTTACCACAAGAAGCAGAAATCCAAGAAATGTAAAGACACTAAGATATGTTTTTAACTTACCTTTTAACTTAATTCTATTCTTATTAGACATATAATTGTCCTCTTCCCCAACTTTATGGCCATTCTCCCCATTAGTATACCATATTCTATAGGATTGGGGGTAATAAAGAAAAGGTGCTTATTTAGCACCTTTTCCGAATAATACTACCAGCGCTGTCTGCGCCAAAATTTTAAAATCTTCCAGTAGATTCCAGTTATCAATATACTTAAGATCAAGCCTGACCACTTCGTCGAAGTCCTCGATATCACTTCGGCCACTTATCTGCCAAAGGCCGGTAAGTCCCGGTGTCATGGAGATTCTTCTTCTGTAGTGCTCGTTGTACTGCTCAAACTCTGCTTCTGTGGGTGGTCTTGTCCCCACAAGGCTCATATCGCCCTTTAAGACATTTAAGAACTGCGGGAATTCATCAAGGCTCGTCTTTCTGATAAAGGCTCCAACCTTTGTTATTCTCGGGTCATTTTTCATCTTGAACATGAGACCTGACATCTCATTCTGATCCATCAGCTCTTTCTTGCGCTCTTCAGCATCGATGTACATGGATCTGAATTTATAGATTTTGAATCTTCTGCCGTTTTTACCTATTCTGGTCTGGGAAAAGAAAACCGGCCCCGGAGAGTCAAGCTTAATAGCAGGAGCAAGGAAAAGAGTTATGATTCCGGTAAGTACCAGTCCCACAAGGCCTCCCAGTATATCCACAAGTCTTTTTACCCAGAGCCATCTGTAGCTGTCCTTAGCCATGGTGTAGGTGATAACTGAGTAGCCATTATAGTCGCCGACCTTGGCTGTTCCCATTCCTCCATCCGGAAGTTCCAGATTGTAATGCACTGTAACGCCCATCTCTTCAAAGCCCATGATAATGTCCTGCATGTCTTTCTGAGGGATGTTGGGCGTATTGATGAACACTTCATCAAAAGGATCTGTGATAAGTCTTCCCGTAAGATTGTCTATTCCTTCATGGATGTGAACACCGTCGATGTACCATTTAGGATCCTTTGAGTCGGTATCTCTTTTGTCTGTGCAATAGGCTCTTATGACCTTGTACCCAAGGTTCATGTTCTCCTTGGTAAATCTCCTGATCGTCTCTTCCATGAGGTTTCGCTCAGCCACCACGACTACTCTGACCGCATTAGCTTCATTGGACAGGTACATCTTGAAATAAGTTTTGAAAAGAACTCTCACAACAAACATAGAGAGAATGACCATCCAAAGGAAATTGGAGATCACAAAACGTGACAAAATATCAGACCATTTCAGGAAATAAACTATAACAAGTGTAATTATCAGCATCATGGAGTTAAACCTGATAACCGCCATGAGCTCTAATAAACTTCCTCTTGTAATGTAATCTTTGTTTGAATCCCACAAAAAGGCATGAACAGTGCAGATCAGCAACATGATAATACAAACCATGTAGTGCAGCGTCTTGTCTCCCCAGTCATTATTGCTGCTGTACCTTATGTGCGTCGCCATCAGGTAACTCAGTATTATGCATATTACATCAATTCCCCATAAAAAATGTGTCTGTAATACCTGATATTTTTTGTTCATACACACTCTTCCCCTTTTAAATCTATATAATAATCTTATGTGAATCTTAAGAATTTTCAATGGTAAATCTTATCTTCCCAAAAGGCTTAGATACTACAACACCCTCTCAGATAGCAGGCTTCTGGAATCTGGCAAGAGTTATGATACTCTCCCAAACTTTATATCAGTAACTATTCTATCTTATGATCCATTCAATGCCGGTGATATTTACTATGAAACCAAGTCAGTCTTGAAGACTCATCCAAACATTCCCTATGAGGACGGAATCACTCATATCTATCTTTATTGCAACGGCAAGATCAACGATGACCTAGATGCATCACATGGTAAAAGACTTATGGAAGTGCTAAAATATATCGTATCAGGAGAGAAAATCTCTTCTGAAAACCAACAAGTTAATGACCTCGAAAAAGTTGTTTCTAAAATCAAGAAAAGACCGGAGGTAACCAAAAAATATATGCAACAATGGGATAGAGAACGCCATTTAGTTATGGATACCAAAAAGGATGATGCAATATCAGCCATCATTTTCAACAGAAAGCATGGCATCTCTGATGAAGAAACTAAAGCTTACATTATCAACGAGCTTGGACTTTCAGAATCATGTGCTGATGAGCTCTTCGCACAAGTAGATGCTGAAGCAGTAGGACCAAATACTAAATAGAGTAGAAAGCGGTGACTAACCGCCGACCTCTCGTAGCACCGTACACACCGTTCGGTATACGGCACTTTCACTAGTTGATGTGCACGAACTGATAAACAATGGCAAAATCATAGAAGCCACTGTTTATCAGTCTTTTTTGATAGAGAACAATTAACTGTGCCCGTGCCAGACATAACCCAATAGCACCTACGACTATTAGCCGCCATATGTGCATAGTATACCGGAATGCCCAGTCTAATAAGATTTTTCCTCTTTGTTCTTGGTTCCTTCCATTGTTTCCATATGCACATACGTAATCTGTGATAGAGCCATCCGTTGATATCATCGACGTTGCTCTTCATGCTTGCTATACCGTAGTAGTTAAGCCATCCTCTAGCATATACCTTGATTTTCTCAAGGCTCGGCTTGATGGAATACACAGACTTACGGTAATATAAATCTTTCAGTTTTGACTTGAACTTCTTCCATGCTTTGCATGAACTCTGCCCAAAATGCCACTTCCGTTCCTTCCCAATGAAAAGCCAAGGAATTTAATATTTCGGATAGCAAACACGCTGACAGTACGACTTTTCTCTCGGTTGACTGTTAACTTCAGTTTCTCTTCGAGATATCTGGTACTGCTTTCCAAGAGCCTTTCTAATGCACTTTTGTTTTTCACATGTAGAACAATGTCATCTACATATCTTATACATGGTACATGACTGCAATGAATCCACAGATGATCTATGTGGTATTTAGGATTCAATGATGCAACTTTGTATATTTCAATTATGCAACAAAGAGTACATAGTCTTTTATTATCAGGAATCATTTATCAGTACAGATTGTCCCAGATCCACCTGAAATATAATATGTATCTCCGACTATCATGTTTCCAGCATCACTTATCATAATTATTGCAAGGTTTGCTATCTCTTCTGGTGTGGACATCCTCCCGGACGGGTTACATTCCCATTTTATATCAATGTCAGATTCACGATTTAACATTTTAGTTGCGACAGGTCCCGGTGCTATGCTATTGACGACAATTCCATGACTAATCAGTTTATCAGCAAAGCCTAACGTTAGTGATTTAACTGCAGCTTTAGATATCTCATAGGGAGTCCACCCCGGCTTTGCACTTGATGCAGAGCCAATAGTTAGAATATGTCCATGTCTTTTATTGCTTATCAGGTAATTAGAAAACGCTTGACATATAAAATACATTCCCTTTAAATTTACATTCATAACAGAATCAAATGTTTCTTCTGTTACTGAGCCAAAAGCATCCGCTCCATGAATCCCCGCCGAATACACCAAGATATCCAATGGCCCATAAATCCTTACAATCTCTTCTAGATTTTGATCGATCGTATCAATTCTGTTAACATCCAACATGTATATATCACAGTTTATTCTTGATGATATTTCTTGCAAAGTTTGATTTTTGGTTCCTGTTACTATCACAGATGCGCCACTCTTTATACACTTTTCAGCAATCGCTGATCCTATACCACCACTACCGCCTACAATTAGCACTCTTTTCCCTGATAAAATACTATCAGAGGTTACCACAACTTTTTCAGGAACAATTATAGTTTTTTGAATTTTATTTTTTAAATAACTCTTTATGGACATACAATCACCATATTACTCTTTAATTACATTGATTATTTTTTTAGCTTTGTCTATCTGCTTCTCAGACAAGACTGCCTTAATAGTCTGTTTCAATGCACTAGTTTTTGGAGCAAAACTGTTTTCTGCATATATTTTTTTTGTCAGCTCAGCATCCCTTTCCATATCAGTAAATACCTCAACAAAAACAGGCTTATCACTATCAGCAACTAATACAGATATTATATTATCGAATTCCTCTTTATTAGAAGCAGAAAAATACTGATATCCTAGTGACTCTATCCAACCTTTTGCTGTTTCATGATGTTCCGCACATATGTTTCTATTTAAAGTTGGAATTCGTTCCTTTCCCATAAAAAACTGAAATTCTGATCCACCGCCATTATTAAGCATGACAATTCTTATATTTTTTTTCTTTCCGCGAATCCTTGTAGCATTCATGTCATAGAAGAAACTTAAATCGCCGACTACTAAAAAAGATAATTTGTCTGTTGCTGCTGCTTGCCCCATGAAAGTTGAAACGCATCCGTCAATTCCCAACGCTCCTACATTGCTATATGTTCTTATCTCTGAATTAATTTCATAAAACTGCATTATTCTGGTACTATTCAATATTGCCAAATGAAGTATGGAGTTATTCGGTATAGCTTCCGCTAATCTCTTGGCAACATAAATATTCGAGAAGCTATATTCTGGTATTTTAATTTGTTTCTTCATTCCCAACCAAAGATTATAGTAATCCTTATGTGATACGTCCTTTATATTTTTAGTCATATACTTTAAAAAAAACAGCAAATCGCACTCAAATATAGTGGTCAATGATTTATATGCATCCCTGACCTCACCATTCAAAGATATCAACCAATTAGTGCATTCTTTATAATGTCTCCTGAGAAAGGGTTTCAAATTATATGCAGAAAGATTATTACCTATTGAAATAACTAATTCAGGAACAAGTCCATCAAGTACCCTATCATCAATCATTTCAGTAACTGAATATGTATTAATACATCCATTAATGTTTAAGTTTGAAAGGTGTTCCGTAGCGAATACACATCCAAATAAATTATGGAATGTCTCCATATAACACAATGTTTCTTCATCAAATTCAACGTTTTGTCCTACAACAAACAATATTCTATTATATTTCTTTAATTCTTGCTTATAGAATTCCCAAGCATTGTTGCTTGATGATCTGTCAATAAGAGTAATACATCTTTCTTTTTTGGTACTTGTACCACTATAAATATCAGTTCTCCCAACTATAGGTATATTGATGTGAACCGGGCATTTTCCATGATGATCTATCTCAATGAGTGCCTCATTAACTAGCCTATTGCAAAGCCACTCGTCTTCTTCGCAATGTATCAATGGCAAATTCACGCTCTTCTTTACGACACCATCAAAAATATGTGTTTGCTCAATCTTTTGTGTCTCTAATTGCCCCTGAAAATTAGGATTCTTATCTGCTGTAATTGCAACAATCGGTACTGATTGATAATAAGCTTCTGTAATTCCCGGAAGATAATTACATACAGCAGTACCGGAAGTGCATACGCACGCTACAGGTTCCTTCGATTCCTGTGAAAGTCCCATAGCAAAATAAGCCGCACTACGTTCATCCACAACAGAATAGCATTCAAAGTAGCTATCCGTTTCGACTGAATGAATAATTGGAATATCACTGCCTCCTGGTGATAATACTACTTTTCGAATAGATTTTTGCTTTAATAAATCGATTAGTATTTGAACGCTTCTAATATTTGAAATCATACTTTTTCCTTACGTTTGCTTAATTTTCAATAAAAAACAAATGTTCTTACTACTTTTTTACATACAATTTTTTTTCAAAAATTTTTTTACTAGATTCAAAGATAAATAATACTGTTCATCCTTGTTTAAAAGTATCCAAAGAATTGTATTTGACACCAAAAGGCTAACAATTAGCTTAACAATTATTCCAATCAAACTATTAAACCGAACAAATTGACACGCTCCATAAGCACAAATAATAGAAAAAATACCTGCCAATAATAATTTAAAATAATACAATAAATAATCGCTTAACTGCCTATCAAAAACAACCTTAAATAGATTATGTAGCAACCATGGAGACCCCAAAAAAGCCAAACTAATGACTGTCGAAAGAATTACACCATATAATCCAAATTTCGAAACAGATAATAGATTCAGAGCAAGATTAACAATTGCAGTGACTAACGGACGAAATCTATCTTCATGCCACATTCCAGCACCATCTTTATATAAACAGAACATCTGATTATTACATATAACAACAAAGTTAATTACTATGCAAATTACAATGCTAAAACTTATAAGATTACTCTCTCCAACCCAAAATCGTATAAAATCCTGAAATAAACATGTCATACAAGAAGCACAAATACAAACCACCCATTCGGTAATAAATGTCAACCTTTTAAAATCTGAAAAGATTTTATCTTTGGAGTCCAGCGCGATACTATTTCCCACTCCTCCCAAGCTCGATGTAAACAATATATTCACAAACATAAAGACACTATTCATGACGTAATAGTAATTATTATACTTGCCTAGCAGCGTCAAGCCTAAGAATGCCGATATAACAACTGCATCTGCTGAATTTTGTATTGTTCCGCCAACTCTGGCAGTAAACAAATCCATGACCTTCTTTGTAATACTTTTTTTGATATCCGGACTAACTTCACCTCTTGCAGAATACTGTGGGTACATTTTTTTTGCCAAACTATTAATAATTAAATTGTTCAGCAGTTGTCCTAAAATAGAGGCTATCAAATACAAATAGTAGTTTTTCCACGCCAATAATAATAGAATCTGCAGAACATACGTTATAGAACAGGACAATATTGAAACTTTACTTATTACATCATCTCTCTGATGAGCAATAAAAACACTGTTTCTATAAGCAAACAGCCAATATGTCATCACAGTATTTATAAGATTTAGCCAGTATAATTTTGTTATATTTAAGGGAATTGATGACTGATCAGCAATAAGTTGAGGAATAATTGGAGTAATTGCCAAACCTATAACTGCGATGAATAATCCTATACACCTATAATAGATTTTATACAAATGCAATAATTGGCAAATTGTATCTGTATCATCTTCTGCAATGGGTTTATACATGCTAAAAACCATTGCTGTTCCTACGCCCAACTCTGTCATATTAAGCACTTGCAATATTGATGTAAAAAGACTATTCAATCCTACATATTGTACGCCAAGTAAATATATCATTATAGTACGGATTGCAAAAGGCCATACAATTTGATATATTCTCAGAATTCCTCCAAACTTTACATTTCTAATTGCATTTTTTGTTCTACTAATTTTCATTTTCTATAATTCTTTTCAATTTTGAATAATATTGTCTCTCAAAATAGTTCGGCAATTGTCGATACTCAAAGTCGTTATATATTGTTTCTGCAATATTACAAGCCTCGTCAAGCGATCTTGCTACGGTAACATATGAATCATATATCTCTTCAAACCATTTTGCCCCTGTAACTACTTTATGATCATTGGTTTTTAAGATTATTACCGGAGTATTCGAAATAAGCGAAAAAATAGTTCCATGATACCTGTCAGTGATAATTACTTTATATTTAGAAAAATTAGTAATTATTTCATCAAAATATTTAGAAAAGTTTTTCTTTAATTCACCAAATGGCACATAAGATTCAGTATCTGTACAATCAACCAACATACCGCTTGATTCCAATCGTCTTTTTAATTCGCAAATCTGCTCATCACTATAGTATTTTTCTAAGTCATTTCGCATACATAGCAATATGCCATTTCTTTCATTTGTCAGTTTTTTTCTTCCAATTAGGCTTGTAACAATATCCGGATATAATTGGATTCTAGTCGTATTCATATATTCCTTTGCAATTGCATATGAAATATCATCTCTTGCTAGGAAAAGTACGTTTGAATTGCTATCAAAAACAGCCCCCGATTCCTTGCCCTCTGAATCTTTTATAAAGTTTACTGTCTGTGGAAAAAAAACAATCTTATTATCTTTAAATTCCAGCACCATTTTCTTATGAATCGAATGATCCGGATGAATATCGTGTGTAGTATAACCGCTTTGAAAGACAAAAATATCTCCCTTCTTTGCGGATTTTTTCATTTTTTTTAATATCATCCGATTGTTTAATATTCTAGTCGGTAATTCTATCAAATTATAATTTTCGTAATTACTATGAATCCATTTTTTTATACAATAATATTGAGCTAAATCTCCCATATTCTTATGTTCAGGCACACAACAATAATAAATATTATTCTTATTGCTACTTACTTTATTTAAAGCAACTAATCCGTCACTATAATTTCTTATACTGATAACTGTCATTTTGATTGCTTTAAACGGGAAATATATAACAATAGTAATAAAATACAATAGTTTATTCTGCTTTATTCTTTCTCTTAAATTCATATCTTCCTTTTCTTTTACTATAACGCGCTAAATATTTGATTTGACGATAACATCTGTATAAATATCTTCTAGAACATTTGATATAAACTCTGGACTATGACGTTTGTGAGATATTGTATACTCGTTTTTGGATAGTTTTATCATTAATTCTTTATCGCTATAAAGATCAACTAAAATGTATGCTAACGTTTGAAATTCATTATATGGATACAAAATGCCACTCTCTCCATCATCAACCAACTGTGGTATTCCTCCCACATTTGCTGCTACAACAGGACATCCTATCAATTGTGCTTCGCACAATGAATTTGGAGAATTATCTATAACTGCTGGATGAACATATATGTCCGAATCTACTAACTGTTCTACTACATTATTTGCATCAATCATTCCTAGTAATTTAATATTGACATCTCTATGATTAATCTTGGTTTTCTTCTCAAACAATTGAAATATATTTCTTTTACCGGCTACTTTCCACTCAAAATCAACTTTAAGCACTTCTTTCAGAAATTTTGCTGTTCTAAGAATAATTTCATTACCTTTCAATGAATTAGCTTGCGAAATTGTAACTATCGACATCCTTTGTCTACGAATATAGTTCCATGTTTTAGAAGCATTATATATTTGTGGTCTTATAGCTTCAGGACAATAATAGTAAATAGAATCGGGGCTATAGTATTTAACAATATTACTATCCCATTTGGTTCGTCCCATATAATATCGATTAATGCGCATAATATGGCGTTCCATCTGCATCTTTATTGCATTCTCTTTACGATTTACCAACCACTTAAGGATCATATCAAATCTTAATCCATACACATACCTTGCATCATTTTCATCAAAAACCAGAGACTCCATTTCTATATATGTATTCAAAAAACCTTGCATATGTAGTACAACAGGTATTTCTATATCGTTTGTAATCAATCCATATGGCCATTCTGAACCAAAACAATGTATAATATCCGGTTTAAAATCTTCTATAACTCTCAGCATTTTATTTCTAAGTTTTTTCCATTTTTTATATGGATTAAGCTTATACACTTTTCTTTTATTAATATGAATAGGATAATAATCCACACCGTCTTTATTTATTTTGAAAATTTGATCTTCGTGTTCGAACATTATGCCTAGTTCAATATTTTTATTATAATTACATACAATTTGCTCTAAAGCCCCTATCCAACCGCCAACTTTTGATTCATCATATAATGCAGGAACAACCGCCAGCCACAATACTCTCATCTATTTCTCTCCAAATATTTGTAATATCTATAATACAAATTAATATAACTGATAAATAAGGCCGTTAATATCCAAAACAGCCTTGAAGTGCCTGAAATATCAACCGATAAATACCCTATGAACATTACCAAATATGCATTTCTGAATATATACATTGTATTATTAAAAGAATTATTTTTTTTACTTACACATTTTTTCAAAATAGTTCCAAATAGTACACCATATGCAACCAACCCCATCAAACCAAAATTACAAAAAATCTCAATATATCCAACATCGTAAGTATCTGTAACGTACCACTGTTTACTCTGAGAATTAAAGTATTGAATCATACCTCTGCTTTGAGCATTAGCTCCCATTCCAAAAATCGGGTTACTTTTCAGCACATAATAAACACCTGATAATTGATCTGTTCTGGAACGTAAGCCATTAACATTCATTCCATATCCAGCAATTACATTATCACTAGTCCCAAAGAATGCATAATGAAGTGATAAAGCAATATTGAGAATATAATCCAAAACACTTGGAACAATAATTATTGTAAATGATAAAGCACTTATCATAATCACTAAATAATATAACGTTTTCTTTTGAAAGCTTTTAGTATAATGCCTTTTTTGAAAAAACCAAATAAAAAAGACAAATAAAAAAGCGATCATAGATCCTCTGGAATTACATAGTATAAGTGCAATAAAATCGACAATAAAGCAAAAGGACAACAATATTCTTTTCTTGCCGTGCGCTTCATCTATAACAGATAGAATAATCGAACACATAACTGCATTATATAGTCCATAATGTACAGCATGATCAAAACCTGCTTGAGGCCTTAGCAGACCCATTCGAACAAAATCCATTATAACGAGAGATCTATTTACAGTACTTAAAACCAGAAATGGATTAATACCCAAAAAAACGCCAATGATACTTATAATTCCTACAACCAATGAACTATAGATAATTATTTCAATAAACCTTAATAGTGTACTATAACTTCGTATTAAGTGAACAATTAACCATGTTAGTAATACTCCTTCAAAAAGAACAACAAATAAATCCTTTATCGCCTCTGACCCTGCTGTATAAATACCTACTAAATCGCATGTAATAATCAACGAAAAAAAACACAGCAATGCCTTTTTTAGCGATTTATCATAACTGATTTTTCTATAGATTTTCCCTTTTTTGGCAATATAATATGTAAAAAAAAGAATGAGAATTAGTATTCTTCCACCCGTTAGCAAAGGCAAACTATTTGATATCTCAAACGCAAAATAACTCGGTAAAATTATATAAAAAGCAGCAAATAAACCAAGAACTATCTTAACTAAATTTCTATCCTCATTCGTCCTTATTTCATTCATAGTTAATCATCCAACCATACTAAATCCGTAGTACACTTGACAGGTGTGTACCATTGCTTTAAATCTTTTTTTATCTTCTCATTATCAAGCAAAGAATAATCTATTTTCATTAATCTATTAATTATTGAATCGTCAAATCGGTTCTTTATTATCTTTGCAGGGTTTCCCCCAACAATTGCATATGGTGGAACGTCATGTGTCACTATCGCACCTGCTGCTATCACTGCACCTTGCCCAATATGTATCCCCGATAAGATTATGGCTCTTGCTCCAATCCAAACATCATCTTCAATAATAATATTTCCTTTTGATACCGCCTCATTATTTTCTCCAAAACATTTTACAGAAAACGGAAATGTAGAAGGCAAGTCCATCCTGTGATCAGAAGACAATAAAAACAATACTTCAGGACCAATAGAACAATAATTACCAATTCTAAGATAATAATTACTGCTGAAGGCTGACACGTATATTTCTCCATATGTCATCTTTCCAACAGTAACTAAGTTCATGTCAAATATATTAGCAGGAAATGTCCCATTATGATGATTATGCTTCCTCCACTTTTTTTTAAAAGCATACATTTTAATTATATCTACTGCACTCATCTCGTCTCTTGTAAAGCCTCCCAGGTTGCTTGCAGATATGCATATCCCATATAATCATCTGGTTCGAGATATGCCCCTTCTCCCCACTCATTCCAAGCGTTAATAAAAATCATTTTATCATCAAGAATGTCATTAGCAGTTACTTTATTGATAATATCAATCAACCATTTTTTATATAGCTCAGGCGTAGAGCCTTCAAAGATGATGGCTCTACTATTTCTTCTAGGAGTATTATCCCAAGCGGGCATAACTGCAGAATACACTTTTTTTCTTTTGTTTTCCTTAATTTCATATCTATAATTATTAACCATGTCGGCATAATCATAAATGCGACCAGAGAAATCCTTTCTTATAATTGATAATTGGTCATTGATCATTTTGCAATTATGCTCTATTTGTTTAGGTTGAAATTCCGACTCAGCGTCAAATCCCACTTTACACCAGTCAGTACTTACATCCTTCTCTTGTACTGCAATCAAGTATAAATTTTTTCCACATTTTTGTTTTACTCGTTTTCTCCAATAATCTAAGACCACCTCGGGATTAGGAATATTAGCCGGTCGATAAACAGAAAGTACAACTTTTTCACCAATCTTATAATATCTAGGATCATCAAAATCATTAATAATTGAGTCAATAAATCTTTTATAATTATCTTCTGTATGAGTAATTTTAATTAAAATATCTGAATCTGTTCCTGAAAATCGCTTTGTCCAGTTCTCATTAGCCCAACAATAAAAAAACTTCATCTCTAACTCCTTCGAATTTAAAAACAAATTCAAAGGTGATTCCAACAATCTTTCTCCATTATCAAACCAATAATAATAGAAACAAAAAGCACTAACACCGTAATTCTTAGCCATTTCTATCTGTCTTTGCAGATTATCTTTTATTCTTAAATCATAGTATCCCAATTCCCCTGGTTTGCGTGGCTGATTATGTCCAATATATTGTGGAATAGCTTGATTAACATTGTTCCACTCTGTTGTACCTTTTCCCCACCATTCATCGTTATGCTTATTAGGATGAAATTGTGTAAGATAATATGCAACTAATACAGTTTTATAATCCTCGGATTTGTGTTGACAATATTCTTTATAATATTTTGACGTTCTTTTATAAAGACTTAAAACATATTTTGAATACTCGAAGCACTTTGTTCGATCTGAATCAACTATCATGATGTTTTTTTCATCGGCTGCTTTTTCTTTTTCCAATATTCGCTCAAATCTCTTCTGCGCTATTTTATTCTTTACCCCACTACTTAATGGAAGCTTCCAAAATATTTTTTTCAACAACTCTTTCATATACCGTTCCTCTGGCAAAAGTAAAGACCTCACTAG